>NZ_JBSTYL010000037.1:0-27632 GCF_054052465.1 Aeromonas enterica
CGGCCTGTCACGCCGGGGGTCGCGGGTTCGAGTCCCGTCCGCTCCGCCACTAACAAGAAGCCCAGTCGAAAGACTGGGCTTTTTTTCGTTTAATTTCTCCTGAATTGCCTCCTCTCCCTCTCTTATATCTTGCTGATTTATCACGTCATGGGTGTTGTGCCTCAAGCCTTTCCATCAGGGAAGGGGTTCGGCATACAATGCGTTTTTAGTTTCAAATGGGAGAGTTGCCGCTATGTTCTGCCCGCGCTGTGGTATCAAATCGCTGCAAAAACGCAGCGAGAAGGAGTTTGCCTGTGGCTGTGGTTTCCACTATTTCCAGAATGTGGCGTCGGCCGTGATGGTGGCCTTGTGCTGGCAGGATGAAGTGCTGGTTGCGGTGCGAGGGCGAGACCCTGGCAAGGGCTTGCTGGATCTGCCTGGCGGCTTTGTCGACCCCGGTGAGTCGCTGGAGGAGGCGCTGGTCAGGGAGCTGAAAGAGGAGCTGGGGCTGGATCTGGGGAGAGAGGCGTTTCGCTATCTCGGCTCCTTTGCCAACGTCTACCCCTATGACGACGTGGTCTATCACACCTGCGATACCGTCTTCATGCTGGAGCTGGCACATAAGCCTGCCGTCGTGGCAGCCGACGATGTGGCCGCCTGCGAGTGGCGCAAGCTGGCCAAGATTTCGCCCACCGAGTTTGCCTTCAGATCCACGGGCGCGGCCATCGGCCAGCTGCAAAGGTTGCGGGGATGAGTACCGGCCTCACCGCTCTCGAGCGTGGCGACCAGATGGCTGAGCCGGAATAAGGGGCTAGCCAGGCAGGTGGAGGGTGACGACCAGGCCGCCCTCTTCGCCATTTCTGGCCTCGACTCGTCCCCCCTGCGCCTGGATTGCCTTGCGGGTGATGGCAAGGCCCAGTCCATAACCCTTGCCCACCGCGGGGGAGCCTATGCGTACGAAAGGATCGAAGATGCTGGATAGCTTGCTCTCATCTACTCCCACACCTTGATCAGCCACCTCGATGACAAACTCAACCCCCTGTCGTTGCAGGGTCAGGGTGATGACCTGTCCCGTTTGCGAGAAGCGCAGGGCATTGCGCAGCACGTTGTCGAGGGCCCGGCGGATCAGCTCCGCCTGTCCGCAGACCGTGTATTCCTGGGTCTCATCCACCCAGGTTTTGATCTCGACCCCCATGTGCTGCGCCTCGTAGCGGGCATCGCTCACCACGGCGTCGATCAGCCCCTGCAGATCGTAATACTCCTCGCCGTCTCGCTCGCCATGGCCGGCGCGGGTGAGGGTCAGCAACTCGCCGATCATCTTGTCCATGCGCTGGGTCTCGAGCTGGATCCGTGCCAGGGATCCCTCGATCCTGGCAGGATCCTGCCGGGCAAGACCGATGGCCAGTTGCAGCCGGGCGAGGGGGGAACGCAGCTCGTGGGAGACGTCATGCAGCAGTTGTTCACGGCTCTCCACCAGCAGTTGCAGCCGCTCGGCCATGGCATCGAAGTCGCGGGCCGCATCGCTGATCTCGTCGTGGCGCCGCCGCATGGCGGGGTAGAGGCGCACTGCCAGATCCCCCAAGGCGAGGCGCTCGAATCCCTGCCGGAAGCGGTTCATGGGGCGGGTCAGGTGCCAGGCGAGCAGGGCGCTGAAGAAGAGGCCGCCAAGTCCGCCGATCCACCACATGGGGGGCGGCATGTTGAGCCAGTTGCGGCGGGGCTGGGGCGGTGCCAGCTGCCGTTGCAGGCCGGTGGTGTCGTAGTCGAGCCGGTAGCGCTGGCCATCGGTTCCCAACAGGATACGGCCGGTCTGCGTTGTGGATTGCTCCGTTTCGACCGGTTCAAGGCGCAGCAGTCCTTGCTCCGCTACGGGCCAGCTGGCCTGCAGGACCGCCACAGCAGTCGGTCCCTGGCGTTGCAGCAGAGCGGCGGCCGAGTCCAGCTGGCGTGCGGCCAGCTGCCTCGCCATCCGCTGCTCCGGCGGCCCTTCGTGGCGATAGAGGCTGAAGGCCACCCACAGCAGCTGGCTCATCATGATGATGGTGAACCAGAAGCCGAACAGGATCTTCCAGAACAGGCGTCCCTTGAGGATCATGCCAGCCGGTATCCTATGCTGCGTACCGTCTCGATGCCGACGGCTTCCCCCGCCAGGGCTTGCAGCTTCTGGCGGATATTGCAGATGTGCACGTCGACGCTGCGATCATAGGGCTCGCGCGGGCGGCCAAGCCCGTGCAGGGAGAGCTCATCCTTGCTGACCACCCGCTCCGGCGAGCGCAGCAGCAGTTCCAGCAGGTTGAACTCGGTGGCGGTCAACTCCAGTGGCTGCGCCTGCCAGTGACACTGACGGCTGGCGGGGGAGAGCACCAGCTCGCCAAGGCGCAGGCCCTGCTCTTTGCCCGGATGGATGGGGGCAGGCTCGACCCGGCGCAGCACGGCCCTCAGCCTGGCCACCAGCTCCCTCGGGTAGCAGGGCTTGGGCACATAGTCATCGGCCCCCATCTCCAGCCCGATCACCCTATCTATGTTGTCCCCCTTGGTGGTGAGCATGATGACGGGGATCTGGCTGGCGTGGCGGATCTGGCGCAGCACCTCGCTGCCATTGAGGTCGGGCAGCATGATGTCGAGCACCACGGCGGCATAGTTGCCGGAGAGGGCGTGCTGCACGCCGCTCTTGCCGGTCAGCACATGGGTGGTGGCAAAGCCTTCGCCGCCCAGGTATTCGCTCAGCATGGTGCCAAGCTCCAGATCATCGTCCACCAGCAGGATCTTCATCGCTCTTCTCCATCTCGGGTCGATGCCATTTTCCCGTGTCCGCTGCCCGCTGACAGCTGACAGCTGCTTTTACGCAATCCTTACACTGCCCTGCAAGAGGCTTAACCGGACATTGGAGTAGATTGCACTGGCTTGTTTCATCCCTTTGTTACACCCAAGGATATCCGTGATGGCCCCTGCCCGTCTCCTCGTTGTTCGCCTGCTGCCGCCAGCCCTCTTGCTGCTCGCGGCCGGCTGGCTGTTTGCGCCATCCGATGCGGTGCCGGCAGCGTCCTACATCACAACCCCGGCCGAGCGGCGCGATCTGGAGCAGAGCGTGCTGGCTGACGGCACCCTGCAGGCCCAGCAGCTGGTGAGCGTGGGGGCTCAGGTGTCGGGACAGATCAAGGCGTTGCACGTGGCGCTCGGGGAGCAGGTGAAGCAGGGCGATCTGCTGGTCGAGATCGACGATCTCACCCAGCAGAACGCCCTCAAGGATGCCGAAGCGGCCCTCGACAACGTGCAGGCCCAGCTGGCCTCGCGCCGGGCGACCCTGCGCAACAACGCGCTTGTGTTCGAGCGTCAGCGCAAGGTGCTGGCACGGGGGCTCGGCAGCCAGGCCGACTACGACAGCGCCGAGGCGACCCTGACCGCCACCCGTGCCGACATCCGGGCGCTGACGGCGCAATCCGTGCAGGCCCGCATCGCGGTGGACACGGCCCGGGTCAATCTGGGTTATACCCGCATCGTCTCCCCCATGGCGGGCACCATAGTGGCGATCCCGGTGGAGCAGGGGCAGACGGTGAATGCGGTGCAGAGCACCCCGACCATGGTCAAGGTGGCGCGGCTCGACATCATGACGGTGGAGGCGCAGATCTCGGAGGCGGACGTGATCAAGGTGAAGGCCGGCCTGCCCATCTACTTCACCGTGCTGGGGGCGCCGGAGCGCCGTTACCAGGCCAGGTTGCGCGCCATCGAGCCTGCCCCCGACTCCATCAATGACGACACGACCAGCAGCAGCTCGACCAGCACGGCCGTCTACTACAACGGCCTGTTTGAGGTGGAGAACCCTGAAGGGGCCCTGCGCATCGGCATGACGGCTCAGGTGCACATAGTGCTGGCGACCGAGTGATCCCGGCCATCGCCCTGAGCGGTGACAGGGTGCAGGTGGTGGATGGTGCGGGCCAGCCCCAATGGCGGCAGGTGAGGGTGGGCCTCAACAACAAGGTGGATGCCCAGATCCTGAGCGGCCTCGAGGCCGGGGAATCCGTGGTGGTGAGCCAGTCGACGGCCCAGAGTCAGCAGAGCGGGCGCATGGGCCCGCCCATGGGGATGTGAGCATGAGCCAGCCATTGCTGCAACTGAGCGGGATCCGCCGCTATTTTGGCGACGGGGATCGGCGAGTCGAGGTGCTCAAGGGGATCGATCTGACCATAACGCGGGGGGAGATGGTCGCCATCGTCGGCGCCTCAGGCTCCGGCAAGTCGACCCTGCTCAATATCCTGGGCTGTCTCGATCAGCCGAGCTGCGGTCACTACCGGGTCGCCGGGCAGGAGACCGGCCGGCTGACGGCGGATGCGCTGGCGGCCCTGCGCCGCGAGCATTTCGGCTTCATCTTCCAGCGCTACCACCTGCTGGGGGATCTCAGTGCCCGCGACAACGTGGCGCTGCCGGCCATCTATGCCGGACTGGCAGGCGATGCGCGAAAGGCCAGGGCCGAGGCCCTGCTGCAGCGGCTCGGGCTGGGTGCCCGTCTCGACTACATGCCGAGTCAGCTCTCCGGCGGTCAGCAGCAGCGAGTCAGCATAGCCCGCGCGCTCATCAACGGCGGTCAGGTGATACTGGCGGACGAGCCGACCGGTGCCCTCGACAGCCAGAGCGGGGCCGAAGTGCTCGGCATACTGCGTGCCCTGCATGGTCAGGGTCATACCCTGGTGATAGTGACCCATGACATGGGGATCGCCGAGCAGGCCGAACGCATAATCGAGCTCAAAGACGGGGCAGTGGTGGCCGATCGCCGCCAGAGACAGGCGACACCCCTGCCTGTGCGGGAGACTGTGCAAACTGGCCGGACGGCCTGGCGTGGCTGGCTGGACAGGTTCACCTCGGCCTTCAGGATGGCGCTGCTGGCCATGCGGGCCCAGCGGATGCGCACCTTCCTCACCATGCTCGGCATCATCATCGGCATCGCCTCCGTGGTTTCCGTGGTGGCGCTGGGGCGCGGCTCCCAGCAGCAGGTGCTGGCCAACATCAATGCCATGGGCACCAGCACCCTGGAGATCTTCCCCGGCAGCGGCTTCGGTGATCGGCGGGCCGAGGCGATCCAGACTCTGCGAGCCGAGGATGCCGACGCCCTGACCAGGCTCGACTACGTGCACAGCGTGACCCCCAGCCTGACCACCAGCGTTACCTTGCGCCGGGGCAGTCAGGCGGTCTCAGGCACGGTAAACGGGGTGGGGGAGCAGTTCTTCCAGGTGCGCGGCTATCGGTTGCTGCAGGGCATGTTGTTCGATGCCGGCAGCGTGGCCAGCCTGGCGCAGGAGGTGGTGATAGACGCGAGCAGCCGGGATCGGCTGTTCGCGGCGGGAGAGTCGCCGCTCGGGCAGGTGATCCTGCTGGGCACACTGCCGTGCCGGGTGATAGGTGTGGTGGCCCGCAATCAGAGCGGGTTTGGCAGCGATGAGAACCTCAACGTCTGGATCCCCCACACCACGGCCATGAAGCGGATGCTGGGCCAGAGCCATCTGCGCAGCATCAGCGTGCGGGTGCGGGATGAGGTGGCGCTGGCCGCCGCCGAGGACGGCCTCACCCGGCTGCTGCGCCAGCGCCACGGCACTCAGGATTTCTTCGTGCTCAATACCGACAGCATCCGCCAGACCATCACCAGCACCAATGCCACCCTGACCCTCTTGATCGCCATGATAGCGCTCATCTCCCTGGTGGTGGGCGGCATAGGGGTGATGAACATCATGCTGGTGTCGGTGACCGAGCGTACCCGCGAGATCGGTGTGCGGATGGCGGTGGGGGCCAGGGCCGGCGACATCATGCAGCAGTTTCTGATCGAGGCCGTGCTGGTCTGCCTGCTGGGCGGGGTGGCCGGGGTGCTGCTCGCCCTGCTGGTTGGCGTCTTGTTCGCGCACTTCAGCAGCCAGTTTGCCATGAGCTACTCCCCGGGCGCCGTGCTGGCGGCCTTCCTCTGCTCCAGCCTGATTGGCGTGTTGTTCGGCTTCTTCCCGGCGCGGCGGGCGGCGCGGATGGACCCTATCCACGCGCTGGAGCGGGAGTAAGCACACTCTTAGGTGCCTTGGCGCGCCACCCCATTCGCCTGCGGGGGCGGGAGTTCATCCCTCTTCGGCACCCGGGGCGGATTGGCCAGACGGCACCCTGTGCCAGTCCGGCAGCCTGAACAGTGTCATCGACGTGACACAGCCTGCTCTGCGCGGGTTTTCAACCGGGCCCCGTGGCCCGGTTCTTTTTCGCATGCGAAAAAAAGGCGCTACCCAAGGGGGACGCCTGAAAGGTCAAACCTTGCGGTTTGCGGACCAACGGAACCAAGACTTCACACACTTCACACTCTCAGCACTTCTGGCAGGCTCAGCCCTGCCACTTGCCTCCTTCCACTATCACGTCGTTGGGATCGGTATCGGCGCTCAACTTGTCGCGCACATACTGGTCATACAGCTTGAGCAGGTACTTCTCTTCCCCCAGCTTGGCGAGACGGTCGTTGACCCAGTCACGCAGCTCGATATTGCCCTTCTTCACCGCCGGTGCGATCGGATCTTCCGAGCCCAGCTTCTGGGGCAGCACGCGGTAGCCCGGGTTTTCCTTGGCCCAGCTGAACAGCACCAGGTTGTCCTGGGCGTAGGCATCGCCACGACCTTGGGCCAGCGCCTGCAGGGATTCGGTGTTCTTCTCGAACTTGAGTACCTTCCAGTCTGGGTGGTTGCGGGTCAGCCAGATGTCGGCCGTGGTGCCAGTGGTGACGATCAGGGTCTTGTCCGCGAGATCGTCCAGCCCCTTGGCGGCGCTCTTCTCCGGCACCAGCACCTGCACCGCCACCCTCAGGTTCGGGTTGGTGAAGTCCACCACCTCGCGCCGCTCCGGGGTCACCGTCATGTTGGCCAGGATCAGATCCACCTTGTCACTCTGCAGGAAGGGGATGCGGCTGGCGGGCTCGACCGCCACGAATTCGATCTTGTTCTCGTCTCCCAGCAGATCCTTGGCGAAACGGCGGCCGAGATCCGTGTCAAAGCCCACGTAGTTCCCTTTCTCATCCACGTAGCCAAACGGCGGTTTGTCGGTGAAGACGCCGACGATGAGCTTGTCGCGGGCCTTGATCTTGTCGAGGGAACCGTCCGCCGCCTGGGCGGCGCCGCTGGCAAGGCCCAGGCCGATCAGGGCACTGAACAGAACCGAGGTGATTTTTTTCATGCTGACTCCTTTCGTTTGATGACATTTGTATAAGAAAACTTGGCGAGGAACTGGCGTGCGCGCTGGCTCCTCGGGTTGTCGAAGAACTGGTGGGGGGTGCCCTGCTCCAGAATGTGGCCGCCATCCATGAAGACGATGCGATCCGCCACAGCCCGGGCGAAGGCCAGCTCGTGGGTGACGATGAGCAGGGTCATGCCGCTGCCCGCGAGATTCCGGATCACCTCCAGCACCTCCTGCACCATCTCGGGATCCAGGGCGGCGGTCACCTCGTCAAACAGCATCACCTGCGGGTTCATGCACAGGGCCCGCACTATGGCGATGCGCTGCTGCTGGCCGCCGGAGAGCTGGCGCGGATAGTCGTGACGCCGCTCCCACAGACCGATGCGGGTCAGCAACTGCTCCGCCTGCAGCAGGGCCTCCTGCCGCTCCCGTTTTTGCACCTGAAGGGGGCCGAGCAGCACGTTCTCCAGCACCGTCAGGTTGGGGAAGAGGTGATAGCTCTGGAACACCATGCCGATGCGCTGGCGTACCCGTTGCCAGTCGGTGGCACCATCCAGCAGCACGCCGTCGAAGCGGATCTCGCCCCCCTGAATCGGCTCTAACCCGTTGAGGGTGCGCAGCAGGGTGCTCTTGCCGCAGCCACTCGGCCCCAGGATGACGATCACTTCCCCGGGGTTCACCGTGAGGCTGACCTCGTCCAGTACCCGGTTTGGGCCAAATTGTTTGCTGACAGCATTGAGTTCAAGCAGAGGTGTCATACCGCATTACCCCATTGTTGCTCCAGCCGGCGCGAGGCGAGCGAGAGCGGATAGCAGACCGATAAGAAGAACAGAAACAGCAGGCCGTAGATGAGCACGGAGGCATAGGTGCGCTCTATGATCTGCTGGCCCACCTTGATCACCTCCACCACCCCGATCAGCACCGCCAGCGAGCTGGTCTTGATGATGCGGGTATAGATGTTGATGGTCGGTGGCGTCAGCCGCTGCAACGCCTGAGGCAGCAGCACGTGGCGATAGAGCTGCCAGGTCGAGAGCCCGAGCGCCAGCCCGGCCTCCTGTTGACCACGAGCCAGGGATCCCAGGCCACCGCGCACCACCTCCCCCACCTCGCTGGCGCCCCAGAGGGCGAGCACCAGTACGGCGCACCAGAAGGCCGGAATGTCTACGCCAAAGAAGATCGGCAGCCCGAAGAAGAAGAGGTAGAGCCACACCAGCACGGGCACCACCCGAAACAGCTCCAGATAAACCCGCAGCAGCCCTCGAACCAACCGGCCTCCCTGTTGCGCCAGCACGCCGTAAGCGACGCCGCCCAGGGTGGCGAACAGGATGGCGAGCAGCGAGATGGCGAGGGTCTGGCCCGCGCCAATGGCCAGCAGAGGCAGCGCCTGCGCTAACAACTCAGTGACCGAACCGGCCATATTGAACCCTCCTTTCCAATCCATGCAGGGCGAGTGATGACAATGATGGGGTGCTCTGCTTTCTCATCAGGATCCAAGCCTGTACCAGCGACTCAGTGACCGAACTGACCATGTTGCAGCCTCCTTTCAACTACCCGCAGGGCGAGGGACAGCGGCAGGAAGATAAGCACGCACATCAGGGTCAGCACAGCCAGCATCTCGTAGGTCTTGTAGTAGAGGGCGATGTAGTTCTTGGTGGTGTAGAGCAGCTCGGGCACGGCCACCGCCGAGGCCACGGTGGTCTCTTTGAGCAGAAAGATTAAGTTGGCAAACAGCGCCGGCAGGCTGGTGAGCCAGGCCTGGGGCAGCTGCACGTGGCGCAGCAATTGCCAGCGGGATAGACCTATGGCCCGGCCGGCCTCCAGCTGGCTGGGGGGGACCGCCTGAATGCCCGCCCGCAGCGCCTCGGTCAGGTAGCCACCGCCGAGGAAGGTCATGGCGATCACCGCAGTGGCAAAACCTGACAGCGACAGCCCCAGGGCCGGCAGCCCGAAGTAGAGAAAGAACAGCTGGATCAAGAGCGGCGTGTTGCGGGCCAGCTCCACATAGGCGCGGATCACCCTGTTCAGCCAGGGTCTGTGCAGGCTCAGCAGAGTCACGTTGAGCAGAGCCACAGCGAGCGAGGTGAGGATCACTAGGGCGCCGAGCTGCAGCGTGACCCAGATCGACTTGCCAAACGCCGGCAGCGTGGTGAGGACAAAGGACCAGTCGAAGGTCATGCCGGTATCCTCCCGTCACGGCGCAGCCGCTGGGGCAGCACAGTGATGGCGTCCGGGTACTTGATGCCGGCACCCGTGTTGAGCACCACCACCCGCTCGCCCTCCCGGATCCAGCCCGTTTCGCGCAGCTGACGGGCGGCGGCGAAGGCGGCCGCCCCCTCCGGGCAGACGAAGCTGCCCTCCCGGGAGGCGAGCTGGCGGATCTCGGCGGTAATCGCCAGCTCATCCACGGCGATGGCGCAACCCTCGGTGCGATAGAGGGCGTCCAGCACCAGAAAATCCCCCAGCGCCTTGGGTACATTGATGCCGAAGGCCAGGGTCTGGGAGTCGGGCCAGAAGCGCGACTCGCGCTCCCCCTGCTGCCAGGCCTGCACTATGGGGGCACAGCCGCTAGCCTGTACCGCCACCAGCCGGGGCAGGTCGCCCTTGATCCAGCCCAGCTCCTGCAACTCCAGCAGCGCCTTGTAGATGCCGATGAGGCCGACGCCGCCACCGGTTGGGTAGAGGATCACGTCCGGCAGGGTCCAGCCGAACTGCTCGGCTATCTCCAGCCCCATGGTCTTCTTGCCCTCGATCCGATAGGGTTCCTTCAGGGTGGAGGCGTCGAACAGGGACTGCTCCGCTACCGCCAGGGCGACCTGGCGACCGGCGTCGCTGATGAGGCCATCCACCAGGTAGAGGCGGGCACCGGCCAATGAGGTTTCCAGCCGGGTGATGGCGGGGGCCGCTTGCGGCATGACTATGGTGCTGCGCAGGCCGGCGCGGGCACCGTAGAGCGCCCAGGCTGCTCCGGCATTGCCGTTGGTGGGCATGGCGAAATGCGCGATGCCGAGCTCGCGGGCACGGGAGATGCCGACCGCGGCGCCGCGGGCCTTGAAGGATCCTGTGGGTATGATGCTCTCATCCTTCATCCAGAGATCCGGTATGCCGATCTGCTTGCCCAGGGTGGGCAGGGGCAAGAGCGGGGTGAAGCCTTCCCCCAGAGTGACGACTTGAGCGGGATCGCGTACCGGCAGCAGCTCGTGATAGCGCCACAGGCTGGCGGGGCGGCCCAACAGGTCGGTGGGGCGCCAGGCCTGCTTCAGGGCCTCGAGATCGTAGCTTGCCAGCAAAGGCGCCTCTGCCCGGCTCAGTTGCTGGGGCTGGTCGGCATCATGGATCTCGCCGGTCTTGCTGCAACGCAGATGTGATAGGTAGCTGTACGGCATGCTTTATCCTGAATGAGTCGTCTGAGTCAGTTGCTTATTCCATCCTGTGACCCAAGTGCCGGATAACAAACAAAATAAAGTGGCAAACTTAAGCGAAAAAATTCATATGACTCCGTTCGCCCATGCCTATGTCGGCTCAGAGGGGAGTGGCATCTGCCAGCCAAGCCTGTGGGGGGTTGGGCCATCCGGCACTCTTTGCTACCCTGCCTGTTTCACCGAAACCGCAGGGAGCCGCATCGATGCGAGCCATTGTCAGCCTGCTGGCCCTGTCACTGCTGAGTGCCTGCAGCGGCCAGTCAACCAAAGAGGATGCCATGTCAGGGAAAGCGCGCCTTCACTACCCCGTCACCCATCAGGGTGAGCAGGTGGATCACTACTTCGGCCAAGCCGTGGCCGACCCCTATCGCTGGCTGGAGGATGACCGCAGCCCCGACACTGAGGCCTGGGTCAAGGCCCAGAACGCCGTGACCCAGGATTACCTGGCGCAGATCCCGTATCGCGCCGCCATCAAGGATAAGCTGGCCTCTTCCTGGAACTACGCCAAGGAGGGGGCGCCGTTTCGCGAGGGGCGCTACCACTACTTCTTCAAGAACGACGGCCTGCAGAACCAGAACGTGCTGTGGCGCCAGCTGGCGGGCAAGCCGGCCGAGGTGTTCCTCGATCCCAATACCCTCAGCCCCGACGGCACCACGGCGCTGGATCAGCTGAGCTTCTCCCGCGACGGACGGGTCCTGGCTTACTCCCTGTCGCTGGCGGGCAGCGACTGGCGCGAGATCCACCTGATGGACGTAGAGAGCAAGCAGCCGCTGGAGGCGCCCCTCAAGGAGGTGAAGTTCAGCGGCATCAGCTGGCTCGGCAACGAGGGCTTCTTCTACTCGAGCTACGACAAGCCGGATGGCAGCGAGCTGTCGGCCAAGACCGATCAGCACAAGGTCTATTTCCACCGGCTCGGCACGGCGCAGGAGGATGACCGGCTGGTGTTCGGCGCCATCCCGGCCCAGCACCACCGCTACGTGGGGGCGACCGTCACCGAAGATGACCGCTTCCTGCTCATCTCGGCGGCGAACTCCACCTCCGGCAACCGCCTCTATGTGAAGGATCTGAGCCAGGAGAACGCGCCACTGCTGACGGTGCAGGGAGATCTGGATGCGGACGTGAGCCTGGTGGACAACCAGGGCAGCACGCTTTACCTGCTGACCAACCGGGACGCACCCAACCGCCGGCTGGTGACGGTGGATGCCGCCAACCCGGGCCCGGCCCGCTGGCGCGACCTCATCCCCGAGCGTCAGCAGGTACTGACGGTGCACAGCGGTAGCGGCTACCTGTTCGCCGAGTACATGGTGGATGCCACCGCCCGGGTCGAGCAGTTTGACCATGACGGCAAGCTCGTGCGCAAGGTGGCGCTGCCCGGCCTTGGCAGCGTCAGCGGCTTCAACGGCAAGCAGGATGATCCCGCGCTTTACTTCGGCTTCGAGAACTACGCCCAGCCGCCCACCTTCTACAAGTTCGAGCCCAAAAGTGGGACCATCAGCCTCTATCGCGCCTCGGCGGCGCCGTTCAAACCTGAGGATTACGTCTCCGAGCAGCGCTTCTACCAGAGCAAGGACGGCACCCGGGTGCCGCTCATCATCAGCTATCGCAAGGGGCTGAAACGCGATGGCAGCAACCCGACCATCCTCTACGGCTATGGCGGCTTCGACGTGAGCCTGACCCCGAGTTTCAGCGTCTCGGTTGCCAACTGGCTGGATCTGGGGGGCGTCTATGCGGTGGCCAACCTGCGTGGCGGTGGCGAGTACGGCCAGGCCTGGCATCTGGCGGGCACCAAGATGAACAAGCAGAACGTGTTCGACGACTTCATCGCCGCGGCCGAGTACCTCAAGGCCGAGGGTTACACCCGCACCGACCGGCTGGCGATCCGCGGTGGCTCTAACGGCGGCCTGCTGGTGGGGGCGGTGATGACCCAGCGGCCGGATCTGATGCGGGTCGCGCTGCCGGCGGTGGGGGTGCTCGACATGCTGCGCTACCACACCTTCACCGCCGGGGCGGGCTGGGCCTACGACTATGGCACCAGCGCCGACAGCGAGGCGATGTTCGACTATCTGAAGGGCTACTCGCCGCTGCACAACATCCGGGCCGGGGTCAGCTACCCCTCGACCCTGGTGACCACGGCGGATCACGACGACCGTGTGGTGCCGGCCCACTCCTTCAAGTTCGCCGCCACCCTGCAGGCCGACAATGCCGGCCCCCATCCCCAGCTCATCCGCATCGAGACCAATGCCGGGCACGGGGCGGGCACGCCGGTGGCAAAACTGATCGAGCAGAGTGCGGATATCTATGCCTTCACCTTGTACGAGATGGGCTATCAGCAGTTGCCGCGTTAGCCTTGATCCTGGCGAGACAGGCAACCGGCAACTGCCAGCCATCTACTGACATCAGGGCCCTGCGGGGCCCTTTTCGCTGCCGACTGTCGGCAGGCTTGTGTGCGACCATCTCTGTCTCTCCAGTTGCCCATTTTGGGGGAAGGGCGTCATCTGTTATCCCCCTGGTGGTATAGTCAGCCACAAGATCCGTATTCAAGGAGTCCATCGTGAAGAAGATCATCTACATACTGCTGGGGTTGGTGTTGGCCGCGCTGGTGGCCATCGTCGCTCTGGTGAGCCTGATCGATCCCAATCAGTTCAAGCCCCAGCTGGTGGAGCAAGTGCGCAAGAGCACCGGCCGCGAGCTGGTGATGGAGGGGGATATCGGCTGGCGTTTCTGGCCGAGTCTCGGTCTCTCCCTCGAGAAGGTGCAACTGCGCAACCCGGCCGGCTTTGCCGAGCCGGATCTGGTGCGTTTCGAGCAGGGGGACGCCTCGGTGGCCCTGCTGCCGCTGCTCTCCCATCGGCTGGAGATTGGCAAGGTGACGCTAAATGGCGCCCACCTGTTTATCCAGACCAAGGCCGACGGCAGCTCCAACCTGAGCGACTTGATCAAGGACACAAAACAGGGGGCTGACGCACAACTCTCCGCTGAGAGCCAGCCGGCCGCGCCCGCCGCCACTGCCGACCAGTCCTGGCAGATCAGCCTGCAGGGTGTGGTGCTGGAGCAGGCCAGTGCCCTGCTGCAGGACGACCGCAGCGGCACGGTTTCCCGCCTCGAGCAGCTCGATCTCAATCTGGGTCAGCTGGCCGTGGATCAGTGGGTACCGGTGACCCTGGCCGCCAGAGGCGCGCGTGGGGAGCTTGCCTTCGATATCAAGGGGCAGGCCCAGATCAAGCTGGCTCAAGAGGTGAAAGCCAGCGAGCTCAAGGATCTCAGTCTGAGCGGCAGCCTGAGTGAACCGATGCAGCGGCTCGATGCCTTCTCCCTCAAGGCCGACTGGCTGGCGCTGGGGGAGTGGAGCAGCCTCACCTTGAGCCTGCAGGGTGGGCAAGGGGCTGCGGACAAGCCGACCCTGGCCGGTACTCTGGAGGGAACCCTCAAGGCGCGGCTCGATCAAGGGCAGCAACTGCTGGAGGTGTCGGACGCGGTACTGGCCGCCAAGCTGCAAGGTTCGGCTTTGCCGCACCCGCAACTGGATCTCAAGCTGGCCGGCTTTGCCCGCGCCGAGCTCGACAAGCAGACCATCACCCTGAGCAAGCTGGTGCTGGATGCCGACAAGACACTGCTGAGCGGGGAGGGCGTTGTGCGGCTCGGGGCCGTGCCCGGCGTCGAATTCGACCTCAAGGGCGACAAGCTGGATCTCGACAGCTGGCTTGGCAAACCTGCCGCGACCGGCTCCGCAGCACCGGCGCCCGTGAAGGCGGCTGACAAGGGGGCGGCCCCCGTCAAGATTGCCCAGGCACTCTCGACGGTGGAGCCCGATCTGAGCGCCCTCAAGGCGTTTGATCTGGCCGGTCGGCTGCAACTGGGTAGTCTGCGGCTGAAGGGACTGGACTTGAGCACTGTGGATCTGCAGCTCGCCCTGGCCGGTGGCCAGCTCACTCTCAAGCAGTTCAGCGCCGGGGTGGCCGGCGGTCAGGTGACGGCCAGCGGCCTGCTCGATGCTCGTCAGCAACCTGCCCGCTACCAGATTCACAAGCGGGTGCAGGGGGTGAATGTGCGCCCGCTGCTGCAAACGCTGGCCCAGAGCGATCTGCTGGAGGGCAAGGGGGATCTCGAGGTGCAGGTGCAAGGTTCGGGACTGTCTGAGCAGGCGCTGCGCGACAAGATGCAGGGCAAGGTCAGCCTCACGCTGAGCGATGGTGCCCTGCACGGCATCAACCTGGCAGAGATGATCCGCGAGGCGCGGGCCACCTTGACCGGCAAGGGGGCTGAGCAGGTGAAGGAGGTGCGCAAGACCGATTTCAGCGCCCTCACCGCCAGCTTCCAGATTGTCAACGGTGTGGCCCGCAGTGACGACATCCAGCTGTTTGCCCCGGCCCTGCGGGTAAAGGGCGAGGGCCAGACAGCCCTGGTGCCGGAAACCCTGGATTTCCTGTTCCTTACCTCCATCGTCGAGAGCAGCAAGGGCCAGGGTGGCAAGGATGTGGATGAACTCAAAGAGATCACCATACCGGTGCGCATCGGCGGTTCCTGGCAGGCTCCCAGCTACCGGCTCGACGTGAAGGCGTTGCTCGGCAACAACAAGCTGTTGGAGGAGAAGGCCCGCAAGGAGGCGGAGCGGGGGCTCAAGAAGCTGCTGGGCGACAAGGCCGAAAACGAAGGCGTCAAGGGAGTGGCCGACCAGCTGCTCAAGGGGCTGTTCAAATAGTTATCCCTTCCTTCTCATTGCCATTCAGAGCCCGCCCCGTGCGGGCTCTTTGTTGCAGACCATCAAGGTGTTGGAGCGCGGTTTTGCCCTCAAGGATGGGGTAATATCCAGGTCAGCATGAGAGACTATGAACAAGGAGTGTCCATGAAAAAATATGTGCTGATCACGGGGGGCAGCCGGGGGATAGGGGCGGCCACCGCCCGCCATCTGGCGGAGCAGGGCTATCATCTGTGCCTCAACTATCACCATGACAAGACTTCCGCCGAGGCGCTGGTGGCCGAGATCCAGGCCCGGCATCCGGTCAGCTGCATAGCAGTGCAGGCTGATATCAGCATCGAGGCCGAGGTGGTGCGCCTGTTTGAGGCGATGGACGCGCGACTCGGGGTGATCACCCATCTGGTCAACAACGCTGGTATCTTGCAGCCCCAGATGAAGGTGCTGGAGATGAGCGCCGAGCGCATCAACAAGACCTTGACCACCAATGTGACCGGCTATTTTCTCTGCTGCCGCGAGGCAGTGCGTCGCATGACGGAGGGCTGCGCCATCGTCAACGTCTCCTCGGCTGCCGCGCGCCTCGGCTCGGCGGGTGAATACGTGGACTATGCAGCCTCCAAGGGGGCCATAGACGTGCTGACCAAAGGCTTGTCGCTGGAGGTGGCTGCGCAGGGGATCCGGGTCAACGGGGTGCGTCCGGGGTTTATCTACACGGAGATGCATGCCGATGGCGGTGAGCCTGGTCGGGTCGACCGGGTGAAGGGGCAGATCCCGCTGCAGCGGGGCGGTCAACCGGCCGAGGTGGCCGCCGCCATTGCCTGGCTGTTGTCGGACGGCGCCTCCTACGCCACCGGCACCTTTATCGACGTGGCCGGAGGGAAATAGGCACCTGGCGCAGACTTGATTTGGGGCAGCATTAATCCGCCCCAAATCAAGATTATTCGTAGACGGCAGTGGCCGTCAGTAACTGGTCGGCAAAGGTGAATATTTCATCGATGGAGCCGATGGGATGCCGGGTTTCTTTTTTATCGGCGTCAAATAATCCAAGATATTTCTGCTTCGAATTGAAATGTAACCGGCAAAGCGGCTTGCGGTTATTATCGTCGAGCAAGATGCCGAAATAACTCTGAGTGTCTCTTGCCGCGATCCTGGTTACATCAAACTGTTGTCTCAGAATAGCTTTGACGACGTTGAAGCCTTCTACCTCCTCAATGCTGGTATCTATTTTCGATTTTTCTTCATTATTCGTCTCGGGCTCATTGTTATCGATTGATGTGGCACTATCAAATGCAGGCTGGATAGCCGAGGAGCTGACACTGCTACCAATCGCAGATTTCAATCTGGCATTGATGCTGTCATTGAGGAATTGGCTAAGAGCCTTCTTGGTGATATCGGTAAAGGACTGCTTTACTCTTGCGGTCAGTACGCCGTCATAGATCCGGGATGCAAAGAACTTAACAAAATCCTCTTCTGGCGAGCCAAACTGCTCGGCTAGCAGTCTCTTGATTTGGCTGAGGTATTTTAGCTCTCCTGCTGCATCGACTACAGACTCCACATCGAAGGAGGTCTTGGTCAGTTTCAACACTTCAGGCACTATGTGTTCATCGATGTCCTCCAGATCCAGCGTTAGAAATGGCTTTTCATCCATTTTGTTTGGCGCATCAAGATCTGTATAGAACTCATATTGCGCACCATTTGTCAGAATGCCGATTCGAGCATTGGTGACTGCGAAATAACGAAAGAGTTGGCCCGAGTGCTTGGCAGACAGTTTTTCACTGTATTTTTTGCACTCAACCAGAATTTGCACCTGTCCATCTTTTAGAATGGCGTAGTCAACTTTCTCCCCCTTTTTTATTCCCGTGTCTGCGGTAAATTCCGGGATCACCTCTGTGGGATCAAACACGTCATAACCGAGTACGCGGTTGAGAAATGGCATGACAAACGCATTCTTTGTTGCTTCTTCGGTGGCGATCATCGATGACTGTTGCGCAATTTTTTTGGCGAGACTCTGTAGCTGTTCTGAAAAATCCATCTT
The DNA here is from genome assembly GCF_054052465.1 of Aeromonas enterica. NCBI lineage: Bacteria > Pseudomonadati > Pseudomonadota > Gammaproteobacteria > Aeromonadales > Aeromonadaceae > Aeromonas > Aeromonas enterica. The sequence goes on from NZ_JBSTYL010000037.1 coordinate 17,309, forward strand.
GTCCTCTCTACATGGAGACTGGGGCTGGCACTGTTGAGTCGATATTCACCCCTTTATATCTGGCTAGAAACAGGGTGATGACATAGACACAGATTATCCCTGCTTATATTCAGCAAAGTGCCATACGATGCCAAGGTTGGCATGCCTGAAACAGGATCCAGCTCACCGCTATTGAGTGTTATATGAAAGAAAGCTGGGCCAGAGGCTGACATTCATGTTGAAAAGGGGCGTTTCGGCGCCCCTTCGGTTTATTCACCCAGCAACTGTTGCCAGACTGCCTGTACATGGTCGCGCTCGGGCTGTAGCTGGTCGTCGCCCACCTTGCGGGAGATCTCCGAGAGATTGAGGCGATGGCCCCGGTTGCGGATCTCCAGATAGGCGTGTTTCAGCCCTTCCGCCTGCTCCAGGGTGAGCACCCCCACCATGACGCACTCGTCGAAGATGCGCACATTATCGGACCAGCGGGTGAGGACCTCGGGCTCGCCACAGGCGTGGGCCAGCACCAGATACTGGGCGATGAACTCGATATCCACCATGCCGCCGGGAGACTGCTTGAGGTCGAACTCGCCAGCACCGGCCTTGAGCAGGTGGTCCCGCATCTTGTGGCGCATCTCGCGCACCTCGCGGGCCAGGGTCGGCAGATCCCGTTCCTTGGCCAGCACATCGCGGCGGATGCGGGCAAATTCGGCAATGATGGCATCGTCCCCGTAGATGGGGCGGGCCCGCACCAGTGCCTGATGCTCCCAGGTCCAGGCTTCGTGTTGCTGGTACTGCTCATAGGCCGAGAGGGACGAAACCAGCAGGCCCGAGTCGCCGGAGGGGCGCAGCCGCATGTCGATCTCGTAGAGGATACCGGACGGGGTGCGGGTGCTGAACAGGTGCAGGATCCGCTGGGCGAGGCGAAGGTAAAATTGGCGGCTGTCGATGGGTTTGCGACCGTCGGTATAGCTGTTGGGATCACCGCCGTGCAGGAACACCAGATCGAGATCCGAGCCGTAGCCGAGTTCGATGCCGCCCAGCTTGCCGTAGGCCACCACGGCAAAGCCGCGCTGGCCGCTCACCGCCACCTCGGGTGGCACGCCGTAGCGCTCGCTCATCTGGACCCAGGCCTGATTGACCACCTCCTCGGTGATCGCTTCCGCCAGCCAGGTGAGGTGGTCGCTCACCTTCATCAGCGGCAGGGCGCCGGCGATGTCGGCTGCTACGATGCGCAGTAGCTGCACCTGCTTGAACTGGCGCAGCGCCTCCATCTGCTGCTCCACGTCCTCCTCGGGGATGCGCAGCAGGAACTGGCGCAGCTGGGGCTTGTACTGATCGAGCGGGGTGGGGTGGTAGAGGTGCTGGGGATCCAGCAACTCGTCCAGCAAAATGGGGTAGCGGGCCAGCTGCTCGCTCACCAGATGGCTGGCGTCGCACAGCCGTACCAGCTGGCGCAGGGCGGCGGGGTTTTCCGCCAGCAGCTGCAGATAGGCGCTGCGGGTGAAGATGCGGGTCAGCAGCTCGCACACCCGCTCGAACAGGCGGGCGGGTTGCTCGCTGGCGACCACCAGTCGCAGCAGCTCCGGCATCAGCCAGTCCAGCGCGATGCGCCCCTGCGGCCCCACCTGACGGCGCTTGTACTCCTCCTTGAAACGCAGCAGGGCGGCGCAGAGCGGGGCGGGCTCGGCCACCCCCTGCGTGGTCAGCAGTTTTTCCAGCTCGGCGGCATCGAGCTCGGTGCGCCAGAGATCGAGCCAGAGCTGCTCCAGATGGGCGGGGGCCTCCTTCTCTTCGCCAACAACGGCGGCAAACTCCTGATGGACGGCGGCCATCTCCTCATCCAGATGAGCCATAAAGGCGCCCCAGTCGGCAAAGCCGAGGGAGGCGATCAGCCGTTGGCGATCCCGCTCCTCGGTGGGCAGGGTCTGGGTCTGCTGATCGCCGATCTCCTGCAGAATGTTCTCGACCCGGCGCAGGAAGCGATAGGCATCCAGCAAGCGGTCGCAATGGGCGGATTCGAGGGCGCCGCACTGGGCGATGGCGGCCAGCGCCTCCGGCAGGTGGCGCACCCGCAGGGCGGGTTCGCGGCCGCCGCGAATGAGTTGCAGCGCCTGGGCGATAAACTCCACCTCGCGAATGCCGCCAGCCCCCAGCTTGATGTTGCCCTCCAGCCCCTTGCGGCGCACCTCGGCGGCTATCATCGCCTTCATCTGGCGCAGACCGTCGATGACGCCGAAGTCGATGTAGCGGCGAAACACGAAGGGGCGCAGCATCTCGGCCAGCTCGACCGCGTGCTCGCACTGGGGCCCCAGCACCCGTGCCTTGACCATGGCGTAGCGCTCCCAGTTGCGGCCGTGGTGCTGGTAGTAGTCCTCCATGGCGGCGAAGGAGATGGCGAGTGGACCCGCGTCGCCGAAGGGGCGCAGCCGCATGTCGACCCGAAACACCTGGCCATCCTGGGTGGGTTGGTGGAGGGCGTTGATCAGCCGCTGCCCCAGCTTGATGAAGAATTGCTGGTTGGCCAGCTCACGCCGTCCGCCGACCGTGTAGCCGTTCTCGGGAAAGGTGAAGATGAGATCGATATCCGAGGAAAAATTCAGCTCGCCGCCGCCGAGCTTGCCCATGCCGAGGATGAGCAGTGGCTGCGGGTTGCCATCCCCGTCCATGGGGGTGCCGAGCTCAGCGCACTGCTTGGCGTAGAGCCAGTCGCGGGCAGAGCAGATGAGGGCATCCGCCAGTTTGGTGAGGTGGATAAAGCTCTCTTCCACCGCCGAGTACCCAAGCAGCTCGCGCCAGGCGATCACCAGCATGCGGCTACGACGGAACTGGCGCAGGGTGCGCTTGAGTGCTTCTTCATCGCTCACCTCGGCAAGCAATGCGGTCAGATCGCTCTGATAGGCGGGCCAGCGTTCGGACCGTTCGAGATCGCCGGAGGCGAGGATCTGTGCCACCAGCTCGGGCTGTTTGATGAGCGAATCGGAGACGAAGTCGGAGAGGCCGAGCAGGGTCTGCAGGGTTTGGCGAATCGCATCGGGCAGGGCGTCATAGTCGGGTGCCAGCGCGACCAGCCGCTGCCACTGGCGTTGGGCCTGATCCTGCAGCAAGGGCGCAAGAGAGGAGGGAAGAGAGAGATAAGCTGAATGCTGGGCCACGGTTGCCGTCCTTGTGGTTAACGGGTCTGCAGGGTGAATGAAAACGCTGGCAGCCAATCTAGCACTGTCGAGCTGCTCGGCACAGTGCGGCGGGCGAACCGCTCGCAGGTACTCTCATCAGGCACAATCTCGCCCCTGCGCCACCGTGCTGGGGCGAGCTACATGAACCGGCGAGCACTACGGGCCGCTTGTGTGCCCTGCTCAGGGGCGCTGATAGATCTCGGGGTCGCATTTTTCCATCAGGCGCTCGGGCCTGGCTGGCGGCGCGAAGCCAAAGCCGGCGTAGAGGCCATGAGCATCCGAGGTTGCCAGGCTGAGGCGGCGCAGTCCTTGCAACTCGGGGTGAGCCAGGATAGCGGCCATCAGCGTCTTGCTATGGCCCTGGCCGCGATGGGCGGGCAGCACGAACACATCGGAGAGATGGCCAAAGGTGGCCTTGTCCGTGATGACCCGGGCGAAGGCGACCTGCTGGCCGTCGAGATAGCCGCCGAGAGAGTGGTTGATGGCTCTATGTACCGTCGCCAGCGGAATACCGAGGCTCCAGTAGGCCTCCTCGGACAAAAATCGGTGGATCAAGGGCACGTCGAGCCGTCCCTTGTCGTCGCTTATCTCCAGTCGGGAGTGATCTTGTGGGTGCTGCATCCTGGCTCCTTGCCGTGACATGAATAAGAAAGGCCCCTCGCGGGGCCTTCCAGTTTACTCAAATCACGGTCTCAGGCCAGTTTGAAAGCCTGGATATGGGTATCCAGGGTCTGACTGTGGTGCTCTACCAGCTCGGAGGCTTCCTGCAGCTCGCGCAGGACGACCACGGATCCTTCCACCACCTGCTTGACCTGCTCCAGGTTGCCGCTCATCTCCTCGGCTACCGAGCTCTGCTGCTCGGAAGCGGCGGCGATCTGGCGGTTCATGTCGGCCACCCCCTGTACCCGCTGCACTATGGTGGCAAGCTGATCGCCGGCCTGGGTCACCTGCTCCACCCCCTTGTCGGCCTGCTGCACGCTCTTGGCCATCAGCTCGGCGGCCTGGCGGGCATTGCCCTGCAATTGTTCGATCATCTTCTGGATCTCGACGGTGGCGGCCTGGGCCCGGTTGGCCAGCTCGCGCACCTCGGACGCCACCACGGCAAAACCGCGACCCGCCTCACCGGCGCGGGCAGCCTCGATGGCAGCGTTGAGGGCCAGCAGGTTGGTCTGCTCCGAGATGCCGCGAATGGTATCCACAACGGATCCAATCTGTTCGACCCCCTGTTCCACCTGATTGACCACGGTGGAGGAGCGCTGGATGTTGCCGGAGAGGGTGTCTATGGTGCTGACGGTGGCCGCTACGCAGCGGCTGCCCTCTTCGGCCAGCAGGCTGGTTTCGGCGGTGGCGTGGGAGGCCTGCTCCGCATGGGCGGCCACCTCGCGAATGGCGCCCACCATCTGGCTCATGGCGCTGGCCAGCTGCTCTATCTGGGTGAACTCCTCGCTGATGGCCTCGTTGGCCTCTTCCATACAAAGGGTGACCTGGGAGGCGATGTCGTTGAGCTCCTTGCAGGCGACGCGCTGGGTGCCAAACACCTCCTTGAGGTTCTCCTGGGAATGGGCCACCGCCTTGGCGATGTCACCGAACTCGTCACGGGACTTGAGCAGTACCTTGTGGCTCAGATCCTTGCGGGCGAAGCGCTCCAGCAGGCCGACCAGATAGTGCACCTGCTTGACCATGAGGCGGGAGCCGGTCAGCAGCAGCACGACGAAGATGACCCCCATCACGGCGGTTTCCATCACCCCGGTCCAGAGCAGGCGATCGGCAATGGCATTGGCTTTGTCGGCATCTATGCCTTCGCTGAGCAGGGTGGTTTCCAGATTGCTGGCGTCGAACCAGAGCTTGATTAGCAGCAGTACAGTACTGAACACCATGAGCAGTACCACCTTGGGTACCAGCCGGATATTGCTCATTCGCCGCTCCAGCGGGTTTAACTGCATAATGTTTCTCCTTTTAATGGCCGGTTTTCCTTTGTCCTAAGGACTATCGGCATTATCTTCTTTTTTATTAATTCGCACCGTGCCTAAAGTAGGAAAATGTATGCGACATCACTTAACTCATCTGCGCGCCATGGATCTGCTGATGGCGTTTCTGTCGGTGATCTCCGTTTTGCTGGTCTGCGCCCGCTGGTGGGGTCACTCGGACTGGAACCCTCAAACTCTGCAGCTCTTCTATGATGTCGACAGCCTGATCTGCTACTTCTTCCTCGCCCACTTCGCCTATGGCTGGGTGCGGGCGCGCGACAAGCTGGCCTTCTTCAAGGCGAACTGGTTCTATCTGCCGGGCAGCCTGCCCATGGTGGAACAGCTGCGCTGGGCGCGCTTGATCCAGCTGTGGCGGGTCTATCAGCTGTTGCGGGATCAGCCGGATCTGCTCGGCATGTTCCGCCGCGAGCGCAACGAGACCACCCTCTCGGGCATACTGTTCCTGTTCTTCCTGCTGCTGGGGGTGGGCTCGGGCGTCATGTATCTGATCGAATCGGGTCAACCCGGCAGCCAGATCCAGACCCCTTACGATGCCTTCTGGTGGACCCTGGTGACACTGTCGACCGTGGGTTACGGCGATCTGGTGCCCAAGACGGAGGAGGGACGCTTCGTCGCCAGCCTGCTGATCCTGTTCGGGGTCGGCCTGTTCGGTGCCATCAGTGGCTTCATGGCCAGCCTGTTTTTGCAGCCGGGGCGGGGGGATGGTGAACTGGAGACGTGGCGGCGTCACCAGAGTGCACAGCAGGATCTGCTGCTGCAGGAGCTGCGCGCCCTGCGCGCCGAGGTGAAGGCGCTGAAACAGAAGTAGCCTCCGGCGTCTGGAATGGTCGCGTGAGGATGGGGACAAGTTGCGAGCCAGCTCTCAGCTCGGGGGGAGGCGTTTTTCTTTGCTTGTCCTTTGACCCGCTGGCGGCTTAACATTCGGCCAGTCACCTAACCAAATGAAGAGAATCGATCGACCATGCGCGCCCTTCTCGGGATCCTGATCTGCTTGTGTGCCCAACAGGCACTGGCCGATACCCGTTATGTCTCAGACAACATCTTTACCTTTATCCACAATGGTCCGGGTACCCAGTACCGGATCCTCGGCAGCGTCAAGGCTGGTGAACCGCTGGAAGTAAAGGCGGTGAACAACGAGGCCGGCTTCACTCAGGTGGTGGACGGTCGTGGCCGTGATGGCTGGATCAAGAACAGCGAGCTGCAGGGCGAGATCAGCCTGCGTGAGCGGCTGCCCCAGGTCCAGAAAGAGCTGGAAGATCTCAAGGCTCGCCTGCAGAACCTCAACGGTGACAACGAGCAACGCTTCACCGAGAAGGATGGCAAGATCGCCGAGCAGAGCAAGGAGATCGCCAGCCTGAAGGCCCAGCTTGCCAGCCAGAGCGAGGAGATGGGGAATCTCAAGGAGCAGAACGATGCCCTGACCCAGAGCTATGACAACCAGGAGCACGACATGCAGATGGACTGGTTCATCCGCGGTGGTGCCATGGTGGGTGGCGGTATCCTGCTTGGTATCCTGCTCCCCATGCTGCCCCGTCGTCGCAGTCGTGGCGAACGCTGGATGAACTGATCGGCATCTTGCCATCAGCGTGGTGAACGCAAGACAAACGGACCGTTTCTGTCGGTCCGATGAAGAAGGGTCGCAATAGCGACCCTTCTTTTTTGCCTCGCATAAAATTGTATACAAAATAAGATGATGAAATGGTCAACCTCGCCAGCCCCCGACTTTATATGCGCACCAAATGAGCCAATCCGCGATATTTGTTAATGTCAGGCAACAAATTCATTTCATCTATGAGTCGATATTGTATACATTGTCGGCGTTTCGGCGGCACGGCCGCCTTCGTCGATATAGCCTGCGGGCGTACAGGAAGACCCCATATGTTCAAAGCCACTCAAGTTCTTGCTGCTGACTACCTTCCCTCCGATCTGGCCGCCCTGCGCGAAGCCATCACCCAAAACTACGTGGTGGATGAAAATGCCTATCTGGCCGAGCTCTCTGCCATGTTGCCGGGGGATGGCGCCTCGCTGGAGCGGGTGACCCAGCGTGCCCGTACCCTGGTGACCAAGGTACGCAAGGAGAGTGGCTCCGGTGACGGTATCGACGCCTTCCTGCAGGAGTACAGCCTGGACACCCAGGAGGGCATCATACTGATGTGCCTGGCCGAGGCCCTGCTGCGCATTCCCGATGCCGAGACTGCCGACGCCCTGATCAAGGACAAGCTCTCCGGCGCCAACTGGTCGTCCCATTTTCGCAAGAGCGATTCCACTCTGGTCAACGCCTCCACCTGGGGCCTGATGCTGACCGGCAAGATCATCAAGCTGGACAAGAAGCTGGACGGCAATCCGGCCAACATGCTGGGCCGCATGGTCAACAAGCTGGGGGAGCCGGTGGTGCGCTCCGCCATGTATGCCGCCATGAAGATCATGGGCAAGCAGTTCGTGCTGGGGCGCGACATGAAGGAGGCCCTCAAGGCGAGCCGCAAGTCCCGGGAGAAGGGTTACACCCACACCTATGACATGCTGGGGGAGTCCGCCCTGACCCTGGCCGATGCGGACAAGTATTTCGGCGACTACCAGCGCGCCATCGAGGCGGTCGGCAATGAGCGCATCAGCGACGGCGGCCCGGCCCCGTCCATCTCCATCAAGCTGTCGGCGCTGCATCCGCGCTATGACGTGGCGAACCGCGAGCGGGTGCTCGGCGAGATGAGCGAGCGACTGGTGGGGCTGGTGCGGCTGGCCCGTGACAAGGACGTGGCCATCAGCATAGATGCCGAAGAGATGGACCGACTCGAGCTATCGCTGGACCTGTTCGAGCAACTCTATCGCTCCGAGGCGAACCGTGGCTGGGGCAAGCTCGGCATGGTGGTGCAAGCCTACTCCAAGCGCGCCCTGCCGGTACTCTGCTGGTTGACGGGGCTGGCCCGCGAGCAGGGGGATCTGATCCCGGTGCGGCTGGTGAAAGGGGCTTACTGGGATAGCGAACTGAAATATGCCCAGCAGGCCGGTCTGCCCGGCTACCCGCTGTTTACCCGCAAGGCGGGTACCGACATATCCTACCTCGCCTGCGCCCGCTACCTGCTGAGCGAGCCGACCCGTGGCTTCATCTCGCCCCAGTTTGCCACCCACAACGCCAATACCGTGGTCAGCATCCTGGAGATGGCCGGCGATCGCCAGTTTGAGTTCCAGCGCCTGCACGGCATGGGGGAGGAGTTGCACAACGCCGTGCTAAGCGAGTCTCCGGAGCGGCACTGCCGCATCTATGCGCCGGTCGGCGCCCACAAGGACTTGTTGCCCTATCTGGTGCGCCGCCTGCTGGAGAACGGGGCCAACACCTCCTTCGTCCACAAGCTGGTGGATCCCAACACCCCGGTGGACAGCCTGGCCGAGCATCCGCTGCGCACCCTGAAGCGCTATGGCAGCCTGGCCAATGACCGCATTCCGCAGCCGGTGAACCTGTTCACGGACCGCAAGAACTCCAGCGGCGTGAACATGAACATCGTCTCCATCCAGCGCCCCTTCTTCGCCAGGTTGAAAGAGCTGGAGAGCAAGCAGTGGCTGGCCGGCCCCATCGTCGATGGGGAGACCCTCAAGCGTAGCGAGGCTCTTACCGTGCTGAGCCCGCAGGACGTGAGCCTGACGGTCGGCAAGATCCACTGGGCCGACGAGCAGGCGGTGGATCAGGCACTGGCCTCGGCCCATGCCGCCTTCCCGCGCTGGCGCGAGACCCCGGTGAGCGAGCGCGCTGCCGCGCTGGAGACGCTGGCAGATCTGCTGGAAGCGAACCGCGAGCAGTTCGTATCCCTCTGTACCCGCGAGGCGGGCAAGCTGCTGCAAGACGGTATCGACGAGGTGCGTGAGGCGGTGGACTTCTGCCGCTACTACGCGGTGCAGGCCCGTGGCTTGATGGGGCAGGCCACCCTGCTGCCCGGCTACACGGGTGAGCAGAACGAGCTGTTCCTGCAGGGCCGCGGCGTGTTTGTCTGTATCAGCCCGTGGAACTTCCCGCTGGCCATCTTCCTCGGTCAAATCGCGGCGGCACTGGCCACCGGCAACACCGTCATCGCCAAGCCTGCCGAACAGACCGGCCTCATCGCCCATCTGGCGGTGACCCTGGCCCACCAGGCCGGCATTCCGGGCGACGTGCTGCAACTGCTGCCGGGTGACGGCGCCACCGTGGGTGCCAAACTGACGGCGGATGCCCGGATCGGCGGCGTCTGCTTCACCGGCTCCACCGAGACCGCCAAGCTCATCAACCTGACCCTGGCCCAGCGTGATGGCGCCATACTGCCGCTCATCGCCGAGACAGGGGGTCAGAACGCCATGATCGTCGACTCCACCGCCCTGCCGGAGCAGGTGGTGCGCGACGTGGTGAGTGCCGCCTTCCAGAGCGCCGGTCAGCGCTGCTCCGCCCTGCGGGTACTCTACCTGCAGGAGGAGATAGCGCCGCGGGTGCTGGAGATCCTGACCGGTGCGCTGCAGGAGCTGAAAGTGGGCAATCCGGCCGAACACAATACCGATGTGGGCCCGGTCATCGACGCCGACGCCAAGGCCGGGCTGGATGCGCACCTGGTACACATGATCCCGCGTGCCCGCCTGATCGCCCAGGCACCCATGCCGGCCATCACCCTGGCGGGTCACTTCGTGCAGCCGACCGCGCTGGAGATCGGCTCCATCCGCGAGCTGGTGAAGGAGCAGTTCGGCCCCATCCTGCACGTGGTGCGCTATGCCGCCAAGGATCTGGACAAGGTGATCGCGGATATCAACGGCACCGGCTACGGCCTGACGCTCGGGATCCACAGCCGCAACGAATCCCACGCCGAGGAGCTAGCCAGCCGCATCAACGTGGGCAACGTCTACATCAACCGCAACCAGATAGGCGCCATGGTCGGGGTGCAGCCGTTCGGTGGGCAGGGCCTCTCCGGCACCGGTCCCAAGGCGGGCGGCCCCCACTATCTGAGCCGCTTCGTGACCGAGAAGACCCGCACCATCAACACCACTGCGGTGGGCGGCAACGCCTCCCTGCTGGCGATGGGCGATGCCTGATCGGCATTGAGAGTCCCAAAATCGAGGCCGCCTGCGGGCGGCCTTTCTATTGGCTCTGTCCCAATTACGTGTTGAAAGGCTAATCTTGAAGTAGGCCATCTCCTTGAGGTCTACCATCATGGATACCCCTGCCTTTCAACA
>NZ_JBSTYL010000038.1:0-27079 GCF_054052465.1 Aeromonas enterica
GTTGAAAGGCAGGGGTATCCATGATGGTAGACCTCAAGGAGATGGCCTACTTCAAGATTAGCCTTTCAACACGTAATTGGGACAGAGCCAAAACAAAAGCTGCGGTGCTAGAAGAGCTTCACCTTGCTCTGGCCCAGCGCATTGAACAGGGCGGGAGTCAGGGTTTCCATGTTGCTGTAAAAACCGAGTCGCTGGCAGAGCAGATAGGTCTGCTCGGTCGCCTCCATCAGGAAGGCCTGACTGTAGGCATCCCCCGCCGCCTCTGGGCGGCCATCCAGTTCCGCCAGCTTGCCGAGCAGTATGTGATAGAGCACGGAGCGGCCCCGGCTGGCGGCCTGCGCCAGCAGGCGATTCGCCTGCTGCTGCTGGCCGCCCAGTATGGCCTGCAGGGTCAGCGCCTCCCACACCCGCGCCGGCAGCAGGCCGCCGTCCTGCACCAGACTGGCCAGATGGGTGCCTATCCCCTGCAGCCACTCACTCTCCGACTGACCAGCCAGGGTTGCCAGCGCTTCCCCCGCCAGATAACGCTCGGCCAGCAACAGCGGCTGATCCGGCTGGGTGGCGAGGGACTTGTCGAGCAGGTCGATGCCGCGCTTTAGCGCCACCGTATCCTGGCTGTTGGTGTAGTAGTGCGCCTCCATCATGGCCATCAGAGAGGCATCGTCGGTGGGCCAGCCCATGCCGGGCAAGGCATCCGGCTGATCGAGAGCGCGCAGCAGATCCTGACTGCTCGCCTGCAGTATGGCATGGACGTTGTGACGACTGAGCTGGTACTGGTGGCTGAACAGCACCCGGTTGGTATTGATGTTGCGGTATTCCAGATCCAGATAAGTGCCGCCGGGCTGACGGGAGACCCGCACGCTCAGCTCCTTGCCGGGCAGTATGCCGCCTATCAGGGTATTGGCGCCGTACTGCACCCGCAGCGGCGTGGCAGCCGCTACCTCCCCCATCAGGGCGCGGGTGATGCCATCGGCCAGGCGCACGTTCTCGTTGTCACCCTCCATGCCGGAATGAAAGCGAAACACCAGCAGGTTCGGATCCAGCATGGAGTGCACCTGGGGACTGGTGTGCTGGTAGCTGAGAAGGCTGACGATGGCAACCAGGATGACGGCCACGAAGATGTCGAAACTGATCATCTTCCAGCGGCTGCGGCCGTCCTGAGACCGGGTCGAGATGGCGCGGGTCAGGGGACCGGCCGGGAAGGGGGCCACACCACTGATCGTGTCGTCATCCTCGTCATCGGCAGGCGGGCTCGGATCGGAGAGGGTCGAGTCGAGCGCCGGGGCTGACTGGGCATCCGCCATCACCATAGAGACCACCTGCAACGGTTGCAAAGGTCGCACCGGCGCCACCAGCTTGTAGCCACGCTTGGGCACTGTGATGATGTAGTCAGCCGCATCAAAACGACCATCTTTGAGGATCTTGCGCAGCTCGAAGATGGACTGGGTGACCACCTGATCGGTGACCTCTGCCCCATCCCATACCTCGTTGATCAGGGAGTCGCGAGCAAACACGGTGCCGGCATTGCTCGCCAGAAACCGCAACAGATTGACCAGCCTGGGCTCGAGGTAGACCTCGCGATCGGGACGACACAGCATGTTGTCGTCAACGCTCAGGGTCCAGTCATGGATCTCAAAAACCGATTCGCTCATGATTCACTCGCTGCAGATGAAGACGATGCACGATGAGAGTGACGCAAGACCAGAGGCAGGCGGAACCGGGCCGGGCACTGAAAAAAAACCGTGCCACCGACACAGTGAACATGCCTGAGGGTCAATCCTGTTTACGTCTGAAGAGCATCCTTGCGGGTATTCCAATCGGGCCGATCGGAAGCGGCCACTTTAAGCAAAACGGGAGCGGGATCCCACTTTTTTTGGCTACTAACCGCCGCTCAGTTGATCCGACACGGGGGTTTTCGGCAAACATCGTGCCAACTGGTATCCATATGAAGAGTGCTCATCCCGGGCCAAAAAAAGAAGGCCCCCGCAGTGCGGGGGCCTTCTGGCATCATGTCGGGATGAAGCCAGCGTTTAGCAGTAGCCGTAGCCCATCAGGCGCTGGTAGCGCTGCTCCAGCAGCTGATCGGTCTCGAGCGGACGCAAGGCGTTCAGATCCTGCTGGATGCGATCCTTCAGGCGCTTGGCCATCAGCTCCACATTGCGGTGGGCACCGCCGAGGGGCTCTTCCACTATGCTGTCGATGAGTTTCAGCTCCTTCAGGCGCTGGGCCGTGATGCCCATGGCATCGGCGGCGACCGGTGCCTTGTCGGCGCTCTTCCACAGGATGGAGGCGCACCCTTCCGGCGAGATGACGGAGTAGGTGGAGTATTGCAGCATGTTGACGCGATCCCCCACGCCGATAGCCAGGGCGCCGCCCGAGCCACCTTCACCGATCACGGTGCAGACCACCGGCACGGTCAGACCGGCCATCACTTTCAGGTTGCGGGCAATCGCCTCGGACTGGCCACGCTCCTCGGCACCGACGCCGGGGTAAGCGCCCGGGGTGTCGATGAAGGTGATGATCGGCATCTTGAAGCGCTCGGCCATCTCCATCAGGCGCAGGGCCTTGCGGTATCCTTCCGGACGCGGCATGCCGAAGTTGCGCTTGATCTTCTCCTTGGTCTCGCGACCCTTCTGCTGACCAATCACCATCACGGGTTCGCCGTCGAGACGGGCGATGCCGCCGACGATGGCCTTGTCATCCGCATAGGCGCGATCGCCAGCCAGCTCGTCGAAGTCGGTGAAGATGTGCTCGATATAATCGAGGGTGTAAGGACGCTGAGGATGACGCGCCATCTGGGATACCTGCCAGGCCCCCAGATCGCCGAAGATCTTCTTGGTCAGCTCTTCGTTTTTCTTCTCCAGCCGGCGAATGTCTTCATTGAGATCGACAGCACTGTTGTGCTCACTCACATGACGGAGTTCATCAATCTGCGCCTGCAACTCGGCAATTGGCTGTTCAAAATCCAGAAAAAGACTCATAGGGCCTATAGATCCTCTAATCAAAAACCAATTCAACCCGCTCTCGTCCAAGCAGGACTCGCAAGTCATCTATCAGTTGATCGGTGGGCGTCACCCGCCACTCGGTACCGAGCGTCAATCGCACCCGGGAGCCGGGACGACGATAGTTTACCTGAACCGGACAGACTCCGGCACGGGCGGGTTCCAAAATCTCGCACAAACGCGGGAAAAAGCGATCATCAATCCGCTGTTCATCGAGGGAGATGCGGATTGCCCTGGCAAAACGCTCCCTCGCATCATTGATATCCAGTAATTCACGGGCCGACATTTTAAGGCCACCGGAGAAGTCATCAAAGCTGACCTGTCCAGAAACCACCAAAATACGGTCTTTTTGCATCAATTCTTCATATTTTTCCAGCGCCTCACTGAACAGGGTCACATCCAGACGGCCGGATCTGTCGTCCAGGGTGAAGATCCCCATCTTGTTGCCGCGCTTGGTCACCATGCTGCGGGCCGCGATCACCAGCCCCGCCGCCGTGGTCACGGTATCGCGGGAGGTGGGATGCAGATCGCACAGGCGACCGGACGTGTAGCGACGCAATTCGCCGCTGTACTGGTTGATGGGGTGACCGGTCAGGTAAAGGCCGAGCGTCTCGCGCTCCCCTTCCAGCCACACCTTGTCAGGCCAGTGCGGCACGTTGGCGAACGCCTTCTTGACGTCGTCAATCTCCTGGGTCAAGACCCCGAACATGTCGACCTGTCCCACCGCCTGCGCCTTGGCGTGCTGCTCGGCGGCGCGCATCGCCTCTTCCAGTGTCGCCATCAGGGCGGCGCGGTGCGGGCCGAGCCGGTCCATGGCGCCGGAGAGAATAAGCTTTTCCATCACCCGCTTGTTGATCTTCTTGATGTCGACCCGATTGCAGAAATCGAACAGATCGCGGAAGGGCCCGTCCTGATCCCGGGCGCTGAGAATGGCGTCGATGGGACCTTCCCCCACCCCCTTCACGGCCCCTATGCCATAGACGATGTGGCCGTCTTCGTTGACCGAGAAGCGGTAACGACCGGTATTCACATCCGGCGGTATGACGGTGAGCCCCATCCGCTGGCACTCGTCCACCAGGGTCACTATCTTGTCGGTGTTGTCCATGTCGGCAGTCATGACCGCCGCCATGAACTCGGCCGGGAAGTGGGTCTTGAGCCAGAGCGTCTGGTAGGAGACCAGCGCATAGGCGGCAGAGTGGGATTTGTTGAAGCCGTAGCCCGCAAACTTCTCCACCAGATCGAAGATCTTCACCGCCAGTTCGCCGTCAACGCCGTTCTTGACCGCGCCTTCCTCGAAACCGGAGCGCTGCTTTGCCATTTCTGCCGGGTTCTTCTTGCCCATGGCCCGACGCAGCATGTCCGCCCCACCCAGCGTATAGCCCGCCAACACCTGGGCTATCTGCATCACCTGCTCCTGATAGAGGATGATGCCGTAGGTAGGCTCCAGGATCGGTTTGAGACTCTCGTGCTGCCACTTCTCGTCCGGGTAGGAGATGGCCTCCTTGCCGTGCTTGCGCTCGATGAAGTTGTCCACCATGCCCGACTGAAGCGGGCCCGGTCGGAACAGCGCCACCAGGGCGATCATGTCTTCGAAACAGTCAGGCTGCAGCCGCTTGATGAGATCCTTCATGCCGCGGGATTCGAGCTGGAATACCGCCGTAGTCTCGAAGCGCTGCAGCAGATCGAACGACTTCTTGTCGTGGATCGGGATGGCGGCGATGTCGACCGGCGGCTTGCCCTCCTTGGCCAGGCGCGGGTTGATCATGCCGAGCGCCCAGTCGATGATGGTCAGCGTTCGCAGACCCAGAAAGTCGAACTTCACCAGCCCGGCGTATTCCACGTCGTTCTTGTCGAACTGGGTGACCGGGTGATTGCCGGAGTCGTCGCAATAGAGCGGCGCAAAATCGGTGATCTTGGTGGGCGCGATTACCACGCCACCGGCGTGCTTGCCGGCGTTGCGCACCACCCCTTCCAGCCGGCGCGCCATGTCGATGAGGTCCTTGACCTCCTCGTCCTGCTCGTAGAGCTCGGGCAGCTTGGGCTCGGCCTCGAATGCCTTGGCCAGCGTCATGCCCGGATCCGGCGGTATCAGCTTGGAGATGCGATCGACGAAACCATAGGCGTGGCCGAGTACCCGGCCGACGTCCCGCACCACCGCCTTGGCCGCCATGCTGCCGAAGGTAATGATCTGGGAGACCGCATCCCGGCCATACATGTCGGAGACGTGCTCGATCACCTCGTCCCGTCTGTCCATGCAGAAGTCGACGTCGAAGTCGGGCATGGAGACCCGTTCCGGGTTGAGGAAACGTTCGAACAGCAGGTCAAATTCCAGCGGATCGAGATCGGTGATCTTGAGCGCATAGGCCACCAGGGAGCCCGCGCCCGAGCCCCGGCCCGGCCCGACGGGAATGCCGTTGTCCTTGGACCACTGGATAAACTCCATCACGATGAGGAAGTAACCCGGGAAGCCCATCTGGTTGATCACCTTGAGCTCGATGTCGAGGCGCTCGTCATATTCGCCGCGCTTGGCGGCGCGAACCTCGGGATCAGGGAACAGGAAGGCGAGACGGTCCTCCAGTCCTTCCTTGGACTTCATTACCAGGAAGTCTTCGGTGGTCATGTCGCCGGTCGGGAAGTTCGGCAGGAAATATTCGCCCAGACGCACAGTCACGTTGCAGCGCTTGGCGATCTCCACCGTGTTCTCCAGCGCCTCCGGGATGTCGGCGAACAGCTCGGCCATCTCCTCCTGGCTGCGCAGGTACTGCTGCGGGCTGTAGCGACGGGGACGGCGCTTGTCCATCAGGGTGTAACCATCGTGGATGGCGACCCGGATTTCGTGGGCGTCGAAGTCTTCGGCGTTGAGAAACACCACCTCGTTGGTCGCCACCACCGGTAGCTCGAACTCGGTGGCGATGGCCACCGCCATGTGCAGGTAGACCTCTTCGTCGGGTCGACCGGTGCGCAGCAGCTCCAGATAGTAGGCGTCGGGGAAGTGGGTCTGGTAAAAGGCGAGGCACGACTCCGTCATCTGCCGGTTGCCCTTGAGCAGGAACTTGCCGACATCCCCCTCACGCGCCCCCGAGAGCACGATCACGCCCTTGGCATGCTCGGCGAGCCAGCTCTTGTCGATGACCGGACGCCCCTGCACGTGACCGCGCTGATAGCCACGGGAGATGAGCAGCGTGATGTTCTGGTAGCCGTCGTTGTCCATGGCCAGCAAGGTGAGGCGGAACTGCTCGTCGCCGAGCTCCTCGCTCTGCACCCAGAAGTCGGCGCCGACGATGGGCTTGATGCCCTTGCCGTGGGCGGCGCCATAGAAACGCACCAGGCCGCACATGTTCATCTGGTCGGTCAGCGCCAGCGCCGGCATGTTGTTGGCCGCTGCCGCCCCGACGATGGGCGCAATCTTCTGCAGGCCATCGACCATGGAGAAGTCGGAGTGGACCCGCAGGTGGATAAAACGGGGTTCAGCCATCGTCATACCCTCTCGTTGCACAGAGTGGCGTGCATGTCGTGATGCCGGCAGCTCTGCATGGTTTACTCGATCCCCAGTGCACGGCGCACCGGTTTGAAGCTCTGCCGATACTCGGGCAAGGGGCCACGCTCGGCCAGAATGGCAAGGTGCTCAGGGGTCGGATAGCCCTTGTGACGGGCGAAACCGTACTCGGGATGACGGCTGTCCAGTTCGGTCATCTCGGCGTCGCGGGTCACCTTGGCCAGAATAGAGGCGGCACTGATGGCGGCCACCAGGCTGTCACCCTTGACCACGGCGCGCGCCTCCATGGCTAAGGCCGGGCAGCGGTTGCCGTCGATAAAGACCAGATCAGGCGTCACCGTCAGTCCCGCCACGGCGCGCTGCATCGCCAGCATGGTGGCGTGCAGAATATTGAGCTCGTCTATCTCCTCAGGAGTGGCGCGGCCGATGGCCCAGGCCAACGCCTTGGCCTTGATCTCGTCAAACAGCGCCAGCCGTTTCTTCTCGGAGAGCTTCTTGGAGTCTGCCAGCCCGACAATGGGGTTGGCGGGATCCAGGATCACGGCGGCCGTGACCACGTCACCCACCAGGGGTCCACGCCCCACTTCGTCCACACCGGCAACCAGCCTGTCTTCGGGAATATCGATCATCATCTTGCAGCCTTGAATCAAAACAGGCCCCGCAGGGCCTGACATGGGGTCGATTAGCGCAGCGTAATCGGCCGCCCGGAAATATTATCTGCCGAGCAGGTCGGCCACCGCATCGGCGGCCTGCACATCGGCGTTGCAGCGAATGCGCTGGTGCAGCCGGGTGAAGGTGGCGATGAGCTCGCGGTTGTCGTGTTCCAGCAGCTTGCTGACCTCTTCCACCAGATTGTCCGGGGTGCACTCGTGCTGGATAAGCTCGGGCACCAGCATCTGGTCGGCCAGCAGGTTGGGCAGGGACACATAGGCGGTCTTCACCAGCCGCTGGGCCAGCCAGTAGCTGAAGGGCTTGAGCTTGTAACCCACCACCATGGGCTTTTTCACCAGCATGGCTTCCAGCGCGGCGGTACCGGAGGCGAGCAGTACGGCATCGGCGGCGATCATCGCTTCGCGCCCCTGCCCCTCCAGCAGCACCATGTCGAGATCCGGTGCCAGCTCGGCCTTGATGGCCATGAACTGCTCGCGCCGTTTGTCGTTGACCAGCGGCACGATGAAACCGAGATCCGGATAACGCACGGTCAGCCGCTTGCAGGCCTCGAGAAATACCGGTGACATGAAGCCCACCTCGGCGCTGCGACTGCCCGGCAGCACCGCCAGCCAGCGCCGGCCCGGGTCAATGCCCAGCGTCTGGCGCACCGCGGCCTGATCCGGCACCAGCGGAATATCGTCCGCCATGGTGTGGCCGACAAAGCGGCAAGGAGCGTCAAAACGGTCGTAGAAGGCTTTCTCGAATGGCAGGAAAGCGAGCACCATGTCGGTGGCAGCCTTGATCTTGTGAATGCGGTTCTGACGCCAGGCCCAGACCGAGGGGCTGACGTAGTGAACCGTCTTGATACCGGCGCGGCGCAGTTTCAGCTCCACCCCGATATTGAAATCCGGTGCATCCACCCCGACGAAGATGTCGGGCGGATTGGCGATAAAATGGCGCAGCAGTTCGCGGCGGACCTTGAGGATGCGGGGCAGACGGCCAAGCACCTCGGTGATCCCCATGACGGAAAGCTCTTCCATCTCGAACAGGGCCTTGACGCCCAGGGCCTGCATCCGCGGCCCGGCGATCCCTTCAAACTGCGCATCCGGATAGCGGCGCTGCAGTTCACGCACCAGCCCGGTGGCCAGGATGTCGCCGGAGGTCTCTCCGGCGACGATACCGATGCGAACGGGATCAGGCACGGATGATCCCGCGCTCGTTGTCCTTGAGGAAATCCACGTAGAGTTGAACGGCCGGTTCGCTGGCCGCCATCTCCATCAGCACGGGCAATACCTCTTCGATGGTCTTGCCGGAGCGGAAGATCTCCTTGTAGGCACGCTTGACGGCAGAGATGGCCTCGGGCGTGTAGCCGCGACGACGCAGGCCTTCGGAGTTGACCCCGAACGGCTTGGCGTAGTTGCCGGCCGCCATCACGTAAGGCGGGACGTCCTTGTTCAGGGCGGCGCAGCCACCGACGAAAGCGTGGGAGCCGACCCGACCAAACTGGTGGATCGCGGAGAGACCGCCAAAGATCACGAAATCGCCGATCACCACGTGGCCCGCCAGGGTCGCGTTGTTGGCGAAGATGCAGTTGTCACCGATGATGCAGTCATGGGCCACGTGCACGTTGACCATGAACAGGTTGCCGCTGCCAACTTTGGTCAGGGATTGATCCTGGATGGTGCCGCGGTGCACGGTGCAGTTCTCGCGAAAGACGTTGTTGTCGCCGATTTCGAGGAAGGTGCGCTCGCCGGCGTACTTCTTGTCCTGGCAATCCTCACCGATGGAGGTGTGCTGGAAGATCTTGTTGCCACGACCGATCTTGGTCGGGCCCTTGATCACCACATGGGAGCCTATCCAGGTGTTTTCGCCGATTTCAACCTCGGCACCGATGACAGAAAAGGGGCCGATTTCAGCCCCTTTACCGATCACGGCAGACTCATGGACGATGGCAGTATCGTGAATGGTGGCAGTCTGGTCGATCACGTGTATTAAACCTCGCGTTTTGCGCACATCAGTTCGGCGGTACAGACCACTTCACCATCGACGGTGGCGACACCGGTGAACTTGGCAATACCACGGCGCTCTTTCAGGAACACCACGTCGAGCACCAGCTGATCGCCGGGGCCAACTGGACGCTTGAAACGAGCGTTATCGATTGAGGCAAAGTAATAGAGTTCGTTGGGGGACGGCTTGCCCACCATGGTGAACGCCAGAATACCGGTGGCCTGCGCCATGGCTTCCAGGATCAGCACGCCAGGGAACACCGGCTTGGCCGGAAAGTGGCCCTGGAAGATCGGCTCGTTGAACGAGACGTTCTTGATGGCGCGCAGGGTCTTGCACTCGTCGCTGATCTCGTAGCTTTCCACCTTGTCCACCATCAGGAAAGGATAACGGTGGGGCAGCAGATCCATGATTTCCTGGATACCCAGGCTCTTCTTTTCAGTAGTCAAAACAGTACCCTATACCAATCGTGATTATTCTTGATCCAGCTTCTTCTCAAGCTTGCTCAACCGCTTGTGCATCTCTTCGATACGCATCACCCGGGCGGCGGTCTTGCGCCACTCTTTATTGGTTTGCAGGGGGATGCCGGAAGAGTAGACACCGGGCTCGGTAATGGGTCGCATCACCATGGCCATGCCGGTAACGGTGGCCTGGTCGCAGATCTCCATGTGCCCGTTAAAGACGGAGGCACCGCCAATGATACAGTATTTGCCGACCTTGAGACTACCAGCCATCACGGTAGAGCCCGCCACGGCAGTGCCGTAGCCGATCTCCACGTTGTGGGCGATCTGGCACTGGTTGTCGATGATGACATTATCCGCGATGCGGGTATCTTCCAGCGCGCCGCGGTCTATGGTAGTGCAGGCACCGATCTCGACCCGGTTGCCGATCGTCACACCGCCGAGCTGGGGGATCTTGATCCACTCGCCACGCTCGTTGGCATAACCAAACCCATCGGCCCCGATCACTGTACCGGATTGAACCAGACAGTCGGTACCCATGGTGATGTTGTGATAGAGGGTCACATTGGCCCACAACCGGGAGCGAGCTCCCAGTCGGGTATTCTTGCCAACAAAACAGCCTGGACCTATGCGCACGTCATCCCCCAGCACCGCGCCGGATTCGATCACCGCATTGGCTCCGATGGCCACTCTCTCGCCCAGTTGCACGTCAGCCGCGATAACGGCGCTCGGATGAATATCCGTGGCGGGTTGCGGCGTGGTGTCCAGCAGTTGGGCTACCCGGGCAAAGCCCACATAGGGGTCTTTGAGCACCAGAGCATTGGTGGGACAAAATGGCAAATCCGCTTCTGTAATGAGCACGGCGGTGGCCTTGCTCTGTTCCAGATAATGCCGGTACTTTTTATTGGACAGGAAGGTAATATCGCCCTCCCCGGCCTTTTCCAGTGTCGCTACCTTGCGGATTTCCAGGGTTCCGTCGCCATGGACCTGGGCCCCCAGTTGCTGGGCCAGCTGTGCGAGAGTGAATGCCATCAATTAGTTGCTCTTGCTTACCTGAGAAATAACCTGGGCAGAGATGTCCAGCTTGCTGGCGGCATACGGGGCGGCATTGCGCTCCAGCACCAGATCGTAACCATTGCTCTTGGCGATGGAATCGATGGCAGCCTGAACCTTGGTCAGGATCTTGTTGCGCTCTTCGGACTGACGGCGACCGTTGTCCTGTTCGAACGCCTGACGCTTCTGGTTGAACTCCATCTGCAGCTTGGCCAGTTTCTCCTGGTTTTGCTTCTTCTGCTCGGCGCTCATGAAGGCTTCATCCTTCTTGAACTTCTCGACCAGCTTCTGACCGTCAGCTTCCAGCTTCTGCAACTCACGCATACGCGGCTCGAATTCGCCTTTCAGCTTCTTGGAGACGGCTTCACGCTGGGGCAGCTTTTGGAATACTTCGCTCATGTCGACCACGGCGATCTTGGTTTCGGCCAAGGCGGAGCCCATGCCAGCGACCATCAATGCAAAACTCAAACCAGCTACTTTCAACGCTTTATTCACACTTACTCCTTGTTCCCTCATGTGAGGGCTACCTGATTTACCTGATTATGCAAGTGGTACCCGGACCGACTTGTTACCTGGTGAGGCACGCAAGCTGCGCGTCCCATCATTGAATCCCCCCACCACCAGGGTGGGGGTTCCTCCGTCCTTAGAAGGTACGGCCGATGTTGAATGAGAAGAACTCGGTACTGTCCCCCTCGTACTCCTTGAGCGGACGGGCAATCGCGAACACCAGCGGTCCCATGGGGGAGAGCCATTGCAGCGACAAACCGGCCGAAGCCCGGTAGTTGGTCGGATCCGAATAGTCAGTCAGATAGTTGCAACCACTGAAGCAACGGTTCTTGTACTGGTCATAGTCGAAGGTGGTATCCCAGACAGAACCAGCATCGATGAAGAAGCTGGTGCGCAGTTGGGGCTGATAGGTCTCGGACGCAAACGGCGTCGGCACTATCATCTCAAGGGAAGCCACCGCCAGAGCGTTGCCACCCACCGAGCTGTCGGTGCCCTGAATGACATCGTTACCGCTCAGGTTGTAGTAGTAGAGCGCCTTCGGACCCACGGTATTGCTCTTGAAGCCACGCAGGGTGTCGAAACCACCGGCGAAGTAGTTCTCGAAGAACGGCAACACGTGATCGTAGTTACCGTTGCTGCCGTAACCGTTGCCGTAGGAGGCTCGGGCCTTGGCCATCAGCACCCACTTGTGATCCGCATCGAACGGGAAGTAGTGCGCGTCTTCGGCGTTCAGCTTGAAGTACTGCAGATCCATGCCCGGCACGGTCACCTTGGCGTTGATGCGCTGACGATCACCTGCGGTCGGGAACTGGCCCTTGTTGAGGGTAGAGCGGGTCCAGCCAGCGGTGACGTCGACGGTATTGAACACCATGCGGTTGTCACCATCCTTGTTCTCGCTGTACACCTTCCAGAACTCATCCACCTGCAGATAGGGGTTGGGCTGGGACAGTTTGTTGTTCTCGACCCCGAGGCTGAAATCAAGCCGGTTGTTCTCGTTGACCGGGAAACCACTGGAGAGGCGGAAGCCGATGGTGGTGTTTTCATAGTCGACTATGTTGGCGTCGGCCGCACTGAACTGGTTGTAGTAGAGACGACCACCCATGCTGACCCCATCCACAGTGAAATAGGGATCGTTGTAGCTGAGGTCGACGCTCTTGGAGTACTTGTTGGTGCTGGCGGAGATACCGATCTTCTTGCCAGTCCCCATGAAGTTGTCCTGCTGCAGACCTGCCTGCAGGCTCAGGCCCGATTCGGTACCATAGCCCACACCGGCGTTGATGGAGCCAGCTGGCTGTTCCTTGACCTTGAAGTCCAGGTCAACCTGGTCGTCGCTGCCCGGCACTCGCTTGGTGTCCACCTCTGCGGTTTCGAAGAAGCCGAGGCGGTTGAGACGAGTCTTGGACTGCTCGACGCTGTCGGAGGAGAGCCAGGTGCCTTCCATCTGACGCATCTCGCGACGCAACACTTCGTCCTTGGTAGTGACGTTGCCGCTGAAGTTGATGTTGCGCACATAGACACGGGGACCCGGCTCTATGTTGACAATCAGCTCCACTTCCTTGGTTTTGTCATTGACCTGGGGGAAGGTGACCACTTTCGGGTAGGCGTAGCCGTAACGGCCGAGGAACTTGGAAAGCACCTCTTCGGTATGGGTGACCTGGCTGGCGGAGTAGATGCTGCCCGCTTCGATGGGGATCAGGCCCTTCATCTCGCCGCCACGGTCGATCATGTCGCCCTTGAGCTGAACCCCGGAGACCTTGTACTGATCCCCTTCCTTGACGTTCAGGGTCACGTAGACGCCCTTCTTGTCCGGAGTCATGGAGACCTGAGTCGACTCCTGGGCAAAACGGATGTAGCCGCGATCCATGTAGTAGGAGCGCAGGGTTTCTATGTCTCCGGCCAGTTTCTGCTTCTGGTAACGCTGGTCACCGGTGAAGTTCCACCAGGGCACGTCGTCTTTGAGGGAGAGCTGGGCCAGCAGCTTCTCTTCCGGGAACACGCTGTTGCCGACTATGTTGATCTGCTGGATCTTGGCCGCTTCCCCTTCCACGAAGGTGAACTTGAGGTCGACCCGGTTGCGCGGCAGCGGAGTGACGATGGCTTTGACCTTGGCGGAGTATTTGCCCACGCCGTAGTAGAAATCTTCCAGACCCTTCTCGAGGGAGCTCAGTACGGTACGATCCAGCGGGTCACCCACCCGGATGCCGGACGACTCCAGGCTCTGGGTCAGTTGCTCTTCCTTGATATCCTTGTTGCCTGAAAATTCGATGCTGGAGATGGTCGGCCGCTCCTTGACCGCCACTTGCAGCACCTGGCCGTCACGGTAAACCTTCACATCTTCGAAGTTGCCGGAGGAGTAAAGCTTCTTGATGGCGTTGGCCAGCGTCACGGAATCGACGGTATCACCGACCCGGATCGGCAGGTTCAACAGGGCGGCACCCAGCGTTACTCGCTGCAAGCCGTCAACCTGGATATCTTGCACCACAAAAGAGGCAGGGGCCGCCTGGGCCAGAAAACTGGCACCCAGCAGGCAACTCAACACCAATGCTTTTTTAACAGCCATTTTGTTCTTATGTGTCCTTGTTGATGCTCTGGCCTCAGAGGCGAGCGAAATCATTAAACAGCGCAATGCCCATCAGTAACATCAGAATGGCGGCGCCGATCCTGAAACCCACTTCCTGAATTTTTTCTGATACCGGCTTGCCGGTGACCGCCTCGATGAGGAAGTAGACCAGGTGGCCGCCATCCAGCACCGGCAGGGGAAACAGGTTGATGATCCCAAGGTTGACGCTGATCAGCGCCAGAAAACCGAGGAAATAGACCAGACCGTAATCAGCGCTGCTGCCCGCCCCCTTGGCAATGGAGATGGGGCCGCTCAGGTTATCCAGCGACACTATGCCACCCACCAGCTTGCCAATCATGTCAAAGGTCAGCGTAGTCAGGTCCCACGTCTTCTGGGCTCCCTGCCAGAGGGCTTGCAAAGGCCCATACTGTAACAGAATTCGATACTCATCCGGTAATGGAACCAGTTGTGGTGACAAGCCGACAAAACCGACCAGCTTGCCCTTCACTTTCTTCACATCCGGGGTCAGGGTCAGGGTCAGTTCACTGCCTGTCCGTTCAACAACCACCTGCAGTGGCTGCTCCGGAGACTGCTGCACCTGGAGCACGAACTGGGTCCATTCGGTGACCTCCTGCTCGCCCACCCGTTTGATGCGATCACCGACCTGAATGCCGGCCTTCTCGCTGGCACTCTTGGGCACAATGGCCTCAACCACGGGCAACACTTTGCCACCAAGGGGCACTATCCCAAGGCTGCCGATGGGGGACTCTTTATCGGGGTCGAATTTCCACCCTCCCAGCATGAGCGTCTTGTCGATGGCGTAACTGGTATGCGCCGCCTTCAGCTTGAGCTGCACGGATTCATCACCCAGGTGGCTGATGAGGGCATAGGTCACACTCTCCCAGTCACCGGTCGCCTCGCCGCCGACACCGACAATCTCCATGCCAGGCTCGACCCCGGCCTGGGCCACGATGGACGCAGGCTGTACCTCGCCGATCACCGGCTTGACGCTGGGTACGCCGATCATGAACATCAACCAAAAGGCGAACAGGGCAAACACGAAGTTTGCCATGGGGCCAGCGGCAACGATGGCCATGCGTGCCCAAACACTCTTGTGGTTGAAAGCATGCTGTTCATCACCGGGTTTGAGTTCATCAACCCGGCCATCCAGCATCTTGACGTAACCGCCAAGCGGGATCAGTGCCAGCACATACTCGGTGCCATCCTTGCCGACCCGGCGCCAGATGGCCTTGCCAAAACCGATGGAGAAGCGCTCGACCTTGACGCCACAGCGGCGAGCAACCCAGAAGTGGCCAAATTCATGGACCGCAACCAGCAGTCCGAGAGCGACAATAAAAGCACCGATATTCCACAACACGCCGCCCATCAGTCAGCCACCTCGATGTCATGCATGGTCCTATACCCAAAGGCAAGAATGAAGGCAGCACAATGCCACGAAATACCACTCATCAGCTAAGCTCCTCAATCAAATTGTGAGCACGGGCACGGGCCGCACCATCCAGCGCAATCAAATCATCCAGTGACCCCACGGCGGAATGGCCCAGCGCCGCCATGGTGGCCTCATTGACTCTGGCAATATCCATAAAACCGATCCGCTCTGCAAGGAAAGCCGCAACGGCCTCTTCATTGGCGGCATTGAGCGCCGTGGTCGCCGCCTGCCCTTGCTGACAGGCGCTCATGGCCAGTGCCAGACAGGGATAACGGGCATAATCGGGCCGGATAAAACTGAACTCTCCGACACTGAAGAAATCCAAAGGTTCCACGCCAGACTCAATCCGAGCTGGATAGGCCAGAGCATGGGCAATAGGAGTGCACATGTCCGGGTTGCCAAGCTGGGCCAGCACGGAACCATCCTTGTACTGCACCATGGAGTGGATGACGGACTGGGGATGGATCACCACCTGGATCTGCTCGGGCGCCGCATTGAACAGCCAGCGTGCCTCTATGTACTCCAGCCCCTTGTTGATCATGGTGGCGGAGTCGACCGAGATCTTGGCCCCCATGGACCAGTTCGGGTGGGCGATGGCCTGGGCCGGCGTGACCCGGGCAAGCTCCTGAATGTCGGTATAGCGGAACGGGCCACCGGAGCCGGTCAGCAGGATCTTGCTGATGCCCGCACCCGCCAGATCGCAGAAGCCGGGCTGACGCTGAATAGCTTCGGGCAGGCACTGGAAAATCGCATTGTGCTCGCTGTCGATGGGCAGCAGCTCGGCACCATGTTCGCGCACTGCATCCATGAAGAAAGCACCGGACATCACCAGAGCCTCCTTGTTGGCCAGCAGGATGCGCTTGCCGGCGCGCACAGCCGCCATGGTAGGGGCCAGCCCCGCGGCGCCGACGATGGCCGCCATCACGCTATGCACATCGGGATGCGCAGCCACCTCGCACAAAGCGGCCTGACCGGACAGCACCCGGGTCGCGCTGCCGTGGGTCTTGAGTCGACCTGCCAGCGTGGCGGCCGCGACCTCATCCACCATGACGGCGAAACGTGGAGAAAACTCGAGACAGTCGCGCAGCATGGCATCCACGCTGCTGGCTGCCGTCAGCGCCAGTATCTGCCAACGGCCCGGATTCTGCCGCAGTACCTTGAGGGTGCTCTGACCGATGGAGCCGGAGGCTCCCAGGATCACCAGGTTATGCATCAACACTCCCGACTTGCTAACAAATGGATGGAGCCGAAAGCCGTCAAGATCATCAGACTATTCATCAACACTCCTGAACAAGTAACAGACTGACGGAGCCGGATGCTCCCGAGATCATCAGTGGGTGAGGCATCAGAATTCCTGGCTGAGCAACAGATAGCTGAGCAGAAACACCGGCAGGGCGGCAGTCAGGCTGTCTATCCGGTCGAGAACACCACCGTGACCGGGCAGCAAGGTACCGGAATCCTTGATGCCGGCTTCGCGCTTGAACATGCTCTCGGTCAGATCGCCGAGCACGGACGCCAGCACCGCCAACAGGGAGCAGAACAGCACTATGGCCATCTTGGCGGGCACGAAGCCCATGAACCAGGTCACGGCAACGGCCAGCAGACTGGCGGTAAACAGGCCGCCGAACATGCCTTCGATGGTTTTACCCGGGCTGACGGCCGGTGCCAGCTTGTGCTTGCCGAATGCCTTGCCGAAAAAATACGCGCCAGAATCTGCCGCCCAGACCAGTCCCATGACGAACAGCAAGATCCAGGCCCCCATCATGGGATCGTGATAAAAGTTGTAACCACGGATGGCCACCAGAGACCAGAAGAAGGGTACCAGGGTCACCAGACCGAACACGGATTTGAGCCAGATTGACTCTTTCCACAGCTTGGCGCTCTGGGGGTAACGCAATACCAGCAGCAGCCCCAGCAGCCACCAGCTGACGGCAGTCCAGAGTACCCCCATCACCAGCGGATGCAGGTGTGGGGTCCACAGTTGCTCGACCGGCAGCCAAAACAGGCTGGCACCGAGCAACAGACAGAACACCAGCGGTAACCATTGCTGCGGCTGGGCAGAGACGAAGCAGCTCCACTCGCGGCTGGCCAACAGAAATACCAGCGCTGCCAACAGGGCAAAGAATTTCAACGGCAGAAAAAATAGTGCCCCCAACACCAGGGGAACCAGTAGCAATGCGGTAATAATTCGTTGTTTTAGCAAAAGAAACCTCTCTCTTGGGAGGGGGTTTAGCCGGTCTGATGCTCGGCGATCAATTCCCGTATCTGTTCACCCGTGCACCCGAAGCGACGCTCGCGGGCAACGAAAGAGGCAACGGCCTCACTGAACTCGGCCTCGTTGAAATCGGGCCACAATACCGGGGTAAAATAGAGCTCGGCATAGGCGAGCTGCCATAACACAAAATTGCTGATGCGATGATCGCCGCCAGTCCGGATCAGCAGATCCACGGGGGGCAGATCGGCCATGCAGACCTGCCCGGCCAGCAGGGACTCATCAATGGCATCGGCGTCCAGTTCGCCCGCCGCCACGGCACGGGCCAGTTTGCGGGCCGCCTGGGCGATATCCCACTGGCCACCGTAATTGGCGGCGATGTTGAGGGTCAGCCCCTGATTGTCGGCAGTCAGGGCCTCGGCCTTGGCGATCTTGGCCTGCAAGCGTTCGCTGAAGCGGGCGGTATCACCGATCACCTTGAGCCGTATCCCGTTGCTGTGCAGTTTCTTGACCTCACGGCCCAACACGGTCAGGAACAGCTCCATCAGGGCACTGACCTCCCCTTCCGGCCGCCGCCAATTCTCACTGGAGAAAGCAAACAGAGTCAGCGCCTCTATCTTGGCGCGCGCGGCAAAGGTCACCGCCTCACGAACGGACTTCACGCCAGCCTTGTGGCCATAGACCCGCATCTTGCCACGGTTCTGTGCCCAACGCCCGTTGCCATCCATGATGATGGCAACATGACGAGGCAAGGACGAATTGGCACAATCACCTAACGCTGCCAAAAGCGACATTCATTTCTCCCACAAAGACAAAAGCGCCGTGCAGGGGCACTACACGGCGCTCGTAATATACCTGTCAGAGGCTTAGATTTCCATTAGCTCCTTTTCCTTCGCGGCCAGGGCGTCATCTACCAGCTTGATGAAGGCATCGGTGAGTTTCTGGATCTCTTCCTGGGCACGACGGTCGTCGTCTTCGGAGATCTCTTTGTCCTTGAGCAGCGCTTTCAGGTCGGCGTTGGCATCGCGACGGATGTTGCGCACGGCCACACGGGCACCTTCGGCTTCGGCACGGACGATCTTGGTCAGATCGCGGCGACGCTCCTCGGTCAGCGGCGGCAAGGGCACGCGCAGGGTCTGGCCGTTGCTGGACGGGTTCAGGCCCAGATCGGAGGTCAGGATGGCCTTTTCTACCGCCTGGATCATGGAGCGGTCAAAAATGGAGATGGACAGGGTACGAGCATCTTCTGCCACCACGTTGGCCAACTGTTTCAGAGGAGTGGCAGCACCGTAATACTCAACCTGGATACCGTCGAGCAGGCTCGGGTGAGCTCGGCCGGTACGGATCTTGGACATCTGGGTCTTGAGCGACTCTACGCTCTTGGCCATACGGTCCTTGGCGTCGTTTTTAATCTCGTTGATCACAGTGGTTTTCCTTTTGGCGAACGAGCCGGCACGCGGCTCGTGTCTATCATATTTATTTGCTGGCGTAATGGATAAGAGCGCCTTCCAGCCTGATCTCTTGTCTTATTTGCCGATGTGGTGGATCAGGGTGCCTTCAGGCTCACCCATGATAACCCGACGCAGCGCACCCGGTTTGTTCATGTTGAACACGCGGATCGGCAGATCATGGTCACGGGCCAGAGTAAAAGCAGCAAGATCCATCACTTTGAGTTCTTTTTCAAGAACTTCATCATAACTCAATTCATGGTACAGCACGGCATCCGGGTTCTTGACCGGATCATCCGTGAATACGCCATCGACCTTGGTAGCCTTGAGCACCACGTCGGCTTCGATCTCGATCCCGCGCAGACAGGCCGCGGAATCGGTGGTAAAGAAGGGGTTGCCGGTACCGGCAGAGAAGATCACGACCTTGCCGGCGCGCAGCTGGCTTATGGCCTCGGCCCAGCTATAGGAATCGCAGACGCCCTGCAGAGAGATGGCAGACATCAGACGGGCATTCACATAAGCACGATGCAGGGCATCACGCATGGCCAGACCGTTCATCACGGTGGCCAGCATACCCATGTGGTCGCCCACCACGCGGTTCATGCCCGCTTTGGCAAGACCGGCACCACGGAACAGATTGCCGCCACCGATGACCAGACCGACCTGAACACCCAGCTCAACCAGTTCTTTGATCTCTTGGGCCATCCGCTCCAGCACCGCCGGATCAATGCCAAAACCCTCTGATCCTTGCAGGGCTTCACCACTCAACTTCAGAAGAACACGTCTGTATGCAGGCTTGGGATTGGTACTCATGTCACTGATTCCTGGTCATATAAAGACCGCGACATAAGTCGCGGTCTGGGGAAACGGAAAAACCGGTTCGGTTAGGCCTTCTGAGCGGCCGCGATTTGGGCTGCTACTTCAGCAGCGAAATCGGTCTCTTGCTTCTCGATGCCTTCGCCCACTTCGAAACGGGTGAAGGAAACAACGTCAGCGCCTTCTTTCTTCAGCAGCTCGGCAACGGTCATGGAAGGATCTTTCACGAACGGTTGACCAGTCAGGGAAACCTCACCGGTGAACTTCTTCATGCGGCCTTCAACCATCTTCTCGGCGATCTCTTTCGGCTTGCCGGAGTTGATGGCGATGTCGATCTGGATTTCGCGCTCTTTGGCAACGACTTCGGCAGACACGTCTTCAGGCTTGACGAATTGCGGGCTGTTGGCTGCAACGTGCATGGCCAGATCTTTGGCCAGCTCGGCAGAACCACCGGTCAGCTTGGTGATAACACCAATGCGGGAACCGTGAACGTAGGTGCCCAGGTTGTCACCTTCAACCAGCATCACGCGACGCAGGTTCATGTTCTCACCGATCTTGGCGATCAGGTTGGTGATGGTCAGCTCAACGGATTCGCCATTACCGAAGTCAGCGGCTTTCAGCGCGTCAACGTCAGCAATTTTCTGGGTCGCTGCGATATCAGCGATCTTCTGGCCCATGGCCATGAAGCTGGCATCTTTGGCGACGAAGTCGGTTTCGCTGTTCAGCTCGATCATGACGGCAACGTTGCCTTCGGTGCGAGCAAAGATAACGCCTTCAGCGGCGATACGGCCCGCTTTCTTGGCGGCTTTGGCCTGACCGGATTTGCGCATGTTCTCGATTGCCAGCTCGATATCACCAGCAGCCTCTTCCAGTGCTTTTTTGCAATCCATCATGCCAGCGGCGGTGCGCTCGCGCAGTTCTTTTACCAGGGCGGCAGTAACGTTAGCCATGTCCAGTATCCTCGGTCTTGAATTGACAAGAAACAGGGGCCACAAGGGCCCCTGCTAACCAATTACATCAGCTTGGTTAATAAGGGCTTTTCAGTCCTTATCAATTACTCAGCTTCAACGAAGCCATCTTGTTCGGCTTGAACAACGATGTCCTGAGCGCGAGCTTCCAGTACGGTGTCAGCAGCAGCATTCAGATACAGCTGTACGGCACGGATAGCATCGTCGTTACCCGGGATGACGTAATCAACGCCGTCCGGGTTGGAGTTGGTATCAACGATGGAAACTACCGGGATACCCAGGTTGTTGGCTTCTTTGATAGCGATGTGCTCGTGGTCGGCATCGACAACGAACAGCACGTCAGGCAGGCCGCCCATGTTCTTGATACCACCCAGGCTCTTCTCCAGCTTGTCCATTTCGCGAGTACGCATCAGCGCCTCTTTCTTGGTCAGCTTTTCGAAGGTACCGTCCTGGCTCTGGGTTTCCAGATCTTTCAGGCGCTTGATGGACTGACGAACGGTTTTCCAGTTGGTCAGCATGCCACCCAACCAGCGGTGGTTGACATAGAACTGGTCGCAACGATCAGCGGCATCTTTTACGGCTTCAGACGCGGCACGCTTGGTACCTACGAACAGTACCTTGCCTTTCTTGGCAGCTACGGAGCTGATGAAGTTCATGGCATCGTCAAACATCGGAACGGTTTTTTCCAAGTTGATGATGTGAACCTTGCTGCGGGCACCGAAGATGTAGGACTTCATTTTCGGGTTCCAGTAACGAGTCTGGTGACCGAAGTGAACGCCGGCTTGCAGCATGTCGCGCATAGAAACTTTAGCCATTTTATACCTCTGTATTGGGGTTAGGCCTCCACACATCCCATGTAACCGACCCCAAAGGGGCACCCCGGTACAGGTGTCGATGTGTGTGTGTTATTGAGTAAGGGTGATGAAATGCGGACGCAAGTTCCCCATTCCGGCGCGCTTTATACCATAACTTTGGTCAGGACACCACCGGCCGGGATGCTAAAAATGGATCCCTGTCCTGGATGCCGGGCAGAGGATTTGACGTTGTGATGACAATCACACTGGAAGTAAACGGGGGTTGGGGATAAAATTTTGGCCTGATTGCAAACGCATCTATTTTTCATTACCTGATTGTTGGGCATCGACCGGATGCGCAGTCAGGCCCCAAGAGAGATCCCATGTCCATTAAAATCAAGACACCGGAAGAGATTGAAAAGATGCGCGTTGCCGGCCAGCTGGCCGCCGATGTGCTGATCATGATCGCCCCCCACGTCAAGGCAGGCGTCACCACCGACGAGCTGAACACCCTGTGCCACGACTATATTGTCGACGTGCAGCAGGCGATCCCGGCCCCGCTCAACTACCACGGCTTCCCCAAGTCCATCTGCACCTCGGTGAACGATGTCATCTGTCACGGCATCCCCAACCACAAGAAGTTGCGGGAAGGGGACATCATCAACCTGGACATCACCGTCATCAAGGACGGCTACCACGGCGACACCTCCGCCATGTTCATCGTGGGTCAGACCACACCGCTGCGCCGCCAGCTGTGCAAGGTCGCCCAGGAGAGCCTGTACGCCGCCATCAAACAGGTGCGCCCCGGCATGTGCATCACCGAGATAGGTGCCGTGATCCAGCCCATCGTGGAGAAGGCCGGCTTCTCCGTGGTGCGCGACTACTGTGGCCACGGCATCGGCAGCGAATTCCACGAGGAACCGCAGATCCTGCACTACCGCAACGGCGGCAAGCAGGAGCTCAAGCCGGGCATGTGCTTCACCATCGAGCCCATGGTCAACAGCAAGAAGTATCACTGCCGCATCAACCCGAAAGATGGCTGGACCGTGACCACCAAGGATGGCGGCGACTCCGCCCAGTGGGAACACACCCTGCTGGTGACCGAGGATGGCTGCGAGGTGCTCACCCTGCGCCCCGATGACACCATCGACCGCGTTATCCGCCACGTTTGACATTCAGCCCCGGCCACACGCCGGGGTTGATCTTTATCCGGCCAGACCGAGAGTGTGAGATGCCATGGATGCCAGCCTGCTTTCCCCCCATCTGTTACCCGACGATCAGCTCACCCGCGAGAACTGCAAAGAGTATCTGAGCCGCTTTCTCGGCTGGCTGCACGCCCGTTTCGATGCCGGTGACAACATCATCGAACTGGTGGCCACCCGCTCCGAATACATGGATGAGCTGCTGACACGGCTGTGGCAGAAATTCGGCTTCGACAAGACGGCGCTCACCCTGATCGCGGTGGGTGGCTATGGTCGGGGCGAGTTGCACCCTCACTCTGACATAGACCTGCTGATCCTCTATGAAGGAGAGGAGCTGGACGAGGTGCTGGGGCTGCGCATCGGCGAGTTCATCACCTTGCTGTGGGATCTCAAGCTGGAGGTGGGCCAGGCGGTACGCAACGTGGCCGAATGCATCGAGCAGGGCCGCGCCGACATCACGGTCGCCACCAATTTGATCGAGGCGCGCTACATTACGGGCCGCCAGGAGGGCTTCCAGCAAATCAAGGAGGCGACCGGCCCCCAGCACTTCTGGCCGAGCGAGCAGTTCTTTCAGGGCAAACGCGAAGAGCAGGCCCTGCGCCACCAACAGTTTCAGGGGACAGCCTACAAGCTGGAGCCTGACCTCAAGAGCAACCCGGGCGGACTGCGCGACATTCAGACGCTGGCCTGGGTCGCTCGCCGCCATTTCGGCGCCACCACCCTGTTCGAGATGACCAGCCATGGCTTTCTCAACCGGGCCGAGTATCGCGAGCTGCTCGACTGCCAGAATTTTTTGTGGAAGGTGCGCTTCGCCCTGCACATGGCCATCAACAAAGGCGACAACCGGCTGCTGTTCGACCGCCAGCGCACCGTGGCCCAGATGCTGGGATTCGAGGGGGAAGGCAACAGCCCGGTCGAGCAGATGATGAAACGCTTCTATCAGACGGTGCGGCGGGTCTCGGAGCTCAACGAGATGCTGCTGCAGCTGTTTGACGAGGCTATTCTCGGCAACACCGCCATGGACGTGCGCCGCCTCTCCGACGAGTTCCAGCTGCGCGGCCGCCTCATCGACGCGGTGGATTCCGAGCTGTTTGGCCGCGAGCCCGCCGCCATACTGCGACTCTTCTACCAGATAGCCCAGCACCCGGAAATTGCCGGCATCCACTCCGCCACCCTGCGCCAGCTGCGCGAGGCGCGCCGCAAGCTCAACTGCTGGCTGCAGGATCTGCCCGAGTGCCGCCGCCTGTTCATGGCGCTGTTGCGCCACCCCAACGGCATAGGTCAGCCGCTCACCCTGATGCACAAATACGGGATCCTGGCAGCCTATTTGCCCCAGTGGAATCTCATCGTCGGCCAGATGCAGTTCGACATGTTCCATGCCTACACGGTCGATGAGCACACCCACCGGCTGCTCAAGAACATTCATCAGTTTCCCCATCCGGCCAGCCGCCAGACCCACCCGCTCTGCCACGAGGTGTTCACCCGGCTGCGCAAGCCGGAGCTGCTCAGTATCGCCGCCCTGTTTCACGACATCGCCAAGGGCCGGCGCGGCGATCACTCCGAACTCGGCGCCGTGGATGCACTGGAGTTTTGTCAGCTGCACGGCCTGGATCGCTATGAGAGCCGGCTGGTCGCCTGGCTAGTGCGCCACCACCTGCTGATGTCGGTCACCGCCCAGCGCCGTGACATCTACGACCCCGAAGTGGTCACCGACTTTGCCCAGAAGGTGCGCGACGAGCAGCATCTCGACCTTATCTACTGCCTGACGGTGGCCGACATCTGCGCCACCAACGATACCCTCTGGAACGACTGGAAAGGCACACTGCTGCGCGAACTCTACTTCGCCACCCAGAAGGCGCTGCGCCAGGGGCTGGAAAACCCGCCCGACATGCGGCTGCGCATTCGCGAGAACCAGCGCCAGGCCAAGCAAATCCTGGCTCAACGGGACGTACCGGAAGAGGCCATCAACCAGCTGTGGAGCGACTTCAAGGCCGACTACTTCCTGCGCCACAGCCCGGAGCAGATCGCCTGGCACTGTCGCAAGATCATCGAGCATGGCGACAACCCGGCCCCGCTGGTGATTATCGGCAAGCATCCGACCCGGGGGGGGAGCGAGGTGTTCATCTACTGCCGTGACACCCCGAATCTGTTCGCCACCGTGGCCTCGGCGCTGGATCAGAAGAATCTCAACATCCACGATGCCCAGATCATGAATTCGCGCAGCGACTATGTGCTGGATACATTCGTGGTGCTCGAACCCAATGGCGAACCCATCAGCCCCAACCGTACCGCCACCATCAAGAAGGCACTGGAGAAGGCCTTGCAGGAGCCGGGCAAGCTGGTGCTGCGCAACAAGCCGCTGTCGCGGCGCCACCGCCAGTTCAGCGTACCAACCCGGGCGGTGTTTTTGCCCCACAAGGGGGAGACCCGCCACACCCTGCTGGAGCTGACGGCGCTGGATACCCCCGGCCTGCTGGCCCGCATCGGTGCCGTGTTCCAGCAGTGCGGCCTGTCGCTCCATGCCGCCAAGATCACCACCATAGGCGAGCGGGTAGAGGACTTCTTCAGCCTCACCACACTCGCGGGTGACCCCTTGACTCAGGACGAGCAGCAGGCGCTGGAAGAGCGACTGGTAAATCAGCTCAACCCAGCCGATGAAGAGGCAAGCGACAAGCCGGTGAAAGGCCTCGCAAGGCACCTTTCCCCATCCTGATTTATCAAGTAGAACAAATGGTTGGACCACTCCAGCACAATAAACAACCATTCACCCGAAGAAATCGGCTTGAGCCCTTAAACACAATTGGAAAAGTGTGATACAACAAACGGAATTTTTTAAAGGAAACCTGTCATGACCGAGTTGCAACAGATCATCGAAGCGGCCTTCGAGCGCCGTGATTCCATCACTCCCGGCTCAGTCGATGCCGCTACCAAGGCTGCCATCCTGCAAGCCATCGACCTGCTGGATTCCGGCAAGGCCCGTGTCGCCGAGAAGATTGCCGGCGAATGGGTGGTACATCAGTGGTTGAAGAAAGCGGTACTGCTCTACTTCCGCATCAATGACAACGGCATCATCAAGGGCGACGATGCCCAGTACTACGACAAGGTTCCCCTCAAGTTCTCCGACTACACAGCCGAGCAGTTCAAGGAAGCGGGTGTGCGCGTGGTGCCACCGGCAACTGCCCGCAAAGGCTCCTTCATCGCCCCCAATACCGTGCTGATGCCCTCCTATGTCAACATAGGTGCCTTCGTTGACGAAGGTACCATGGTCGACACCTGGGCCACCGTGGGCTCCTGCGCCCAGATCGGCAAGAACGTGCACCTATCCGGTGGCGTCGGCATCGGCGGCGTACTGGAACCGCTGCAGGCCAACCCGACCATCATCGAAGACAACTGCTTCATCGGTGCCCGCTCCGAGGTGGTTGAAGGGGTGATCGTCGAGGAAGGCTCCGTCATCTCCATGGGCGTATTCATCGGCCAGTCCACCCGCATCTATGATCGCGAAACCGGCGAAATTCACTACGGTCGCGTACCTGCGGGTTCCGTGGTCGTCTCCGGCTCCCTGCCTTCCAAGTGCGGCAAGTACAGCCTGTACGCCGCCGTGATCGTCAAAAAGGTGGATGCCAAGACCCGTGCCAAGGTAGGGATCAACGCCCTGCTGCGCTCCATCGACGAGTAATGGCCAACTGCTTGCTGCAAGGGCGCCTCGAGGCGCCCTTTTTTATGATTGCATCGACATCCAGATGATAAGAATGTCCCGTGGCCTAGGCTGTCGGTAACAGCGCACTGCTGCGCGCCATCGATAAGTGCTCGACCAGCCATCATGGTAAAAGGGGCCTTTTGGGCCCCTTTTGATTTTGGCGCCCCTGTCACAGGCAAGCCACACAGACTCGGTTAAGATAGATGGGTCAGGATCGTTTCAAACCGAGGAAGCCCGATGTACGAGAATCTGAAGAGCCTGGGGATCCAGGAACCCACCTCAGTGGACAGCTATACCCTGCGCCAGGAAGCCAATCACGACATCCTCAAGATCTACTTCAAGAAGCAGAAAGGCGAGTTCTTCGCCAAGAGTGTCAAATTCAAATATCCCCGCCAGCGCAAAACCATGCTGGTCGACTCGGGTACCCATGAGTACAAGGATGTCACCGAGATCAACGCCAATCTCAAGTACGTGGTGGATGAGCTGGATAACCTGACCCAGGGTGTGCACGTCCAGGCCGATCCGGACATCAAGCAGAAGATACTGCGTGACCTGCGCCATCTGGAAAAAGTGGTGCAGAACAAGATCAGTGAAATAGAACGGGATCTGGAGAAGTTGTAAGCCCGATCCGGCAGCAACGAGGGGCGCCCGTCAGGCGCCCCTTTTCTTTAGGCTATGTCCCAATTACGTGTTGCATGGGGTGCCCCAGCGCCTCATGCAAACACGCTTTGATATTTACTCCCCTTCCGTAACGCTCC
>NZ_JBSTYL010000039.1:0-25560 GCF_054052465.1 Aeromonas enterica
CGTTACGGAAGGGGAGTAAATATCAAAGCGTGTTTGCATGAGGCGCTGGGGCACCCCATGCAACACGTAATTGGGACATAGCCTTTTTTATTTGGTACAGCTTGATGATAAATATCCCAAAGGGGTATGATCCATCGATCAATTATGCTTGAAAACATCCAGTCCTATGAAGTAGGCGGAGTCATGTCGTTGGAAGGCATCAGCATAGATCGCTTTCGTATCATCGAAGAACCGTTCGAGTATGGTCTCGGCCTCTGTTATCTTTGCTTCGAACTTGTCAGGAGTAGCATCAAGCAACGTCATCATCAAACCAATGATATTGGCATAGAAGTAGTTCATAGAGCCAATCAAGACACGGTAAAGATGACAGTCGCGGCTCATCAGTAAATAAAGCAGATAGTCATGATGACGCTGCATCATGGCCAATATTTCGTTGTGCTCGTATCTGACGGTTTGCCAGTCGGTACGGAACTTCTCCACCAACTCTTCAAACAACGGTACATTGAGCGCAGCGTTGAAATCGATGCTGGTCATATCAAAAGGCTGGAAACAGCGTGCCATCAGATCATCAAGCAGGCCGGTTTTATCAAGTTCAGGGCTGCTTACTTCAAGAGACTCGATACGCTGAGGTATGGCGCCTTCAATATAGGCACCATCGCTGCAGTTCAGGCAACGCATATCTGGATGATCTTTCAGTACCCGCGTCATGTTATGGACGGCCAATCCAAACAGATGATTGATGCGCACTTCCTCACCAAAATTACCCGGTGCAGGAAAAGTGTCTTTCAGATCCTCATTATATTTTGCTTCTTTCTTGTCGTTATAATAAAGGCTCAGACTGGAGTGATGTTTGCCAGCAGATTTGTAACCATTATCGATGCCAAATAGATAAACCTGCTTGAAACCCAGCAAGGCTGCATAGTTGAGTCCGGTATTCCCCACAAACGGGTTGGAAAATTCAATGGCCTCATATTCAAAAGCTTGGCCAAATCGGCTGATTAACATGGCAAACATCGGCTCATTGGGTTTGAATGTCAAACCTGTCTTGCGGAAAAATGCCTTGCACTCAGGGTGAATCACATCAACACTGAGAAAAATGGTATCTCTGAGAAAATCATCCGCGTCGAGAATTCGCAGAAAGTCTGCAGAACTCTTGGTGCGCTCTACCGCCACATATATATCAGGCTTGATACCCGCCTTATACAGGGCGCTGACCGCTGTGCCACATGCAATGATGATGGCTTGTTGTTGATGCTGCCTAATGAAATTTATACTCTGATCCAGTGAAGGGCCATTGCCAACCACAAATACCGGCACCTGTTCAGACAGTGACGTATCCCGCTCTCTCTTAAGAAATGGCGTGCCATCCTGCAAGTGACTGTGACTATGAGCCAACGCATAAATATTGTCATCGAAAAAGCCCCAGCCAGTCTTGAGCAAATACAGTTCACTCTCGGCCTTGTGGATCAGGGCATGCAACTTTGGTGAGTGATAATGACAAAATGAGAAATAACTGGCCGACCAGAATGCACCCTTTCGGTGAAGCGCTTCCATCATGTCAGCTACTAGAAGTTGCTCGTCGACGCCAATAAAAAGATGCAGACTGAGCGATTCCTGCTCCATATATCCGAGAAGTTTGTGCCAGTCGAAGCAATAGAGAGAGGCGTAGAACATATCGAGATCTGGTTCAAAGGCAAACAGATTTCGGATCTTGCATTGTTCATACAGATAGCCCAGCTGATAACCCAGACCGATCCCGTACATGAATGACAAGGGAATATCTGCATTCAGTGCTTTGCCAAGCAGCAAGCCCTCGAGAGAGACCTTATCTCTGAGTCCAGAGATGGCATTGTTGTAAGCAATGTGGATCTGCCCTTCCATATACCACTGAGGTACAAAATCGATACATTGCAGCACACTATGCTCGATCACCTCAGCTATCTGGGCTTGTGCTTCGGCAAATGGGTCCTCTCCATACAGCGCAACTTGATCATCTAGCCATAGAATATTTGGAATGCCATTGTCATTGCAGAAAAATCGGAAGGGCCTGGTAGGCTGATAGTCTTTGAAAAATGTATATATTCCCGGCATGTATTTTTCAAAGGCAGCCATATTGAGCTCATGGCGAACAGGCAGTACCTTCAGCATCGCTGCTTCCTGCTCTCTTTGTCTTACAAGACGAGAAAGCTTATATTCAGCATCTTTGATGTTTTTATTAAAGTCCATTCGATATTTAACCTGTATTCAACTTGTAAAGGCCAGCTGCTCGACCAGCCTTGGAAAATTGGCGCAATTCATCTTCTGCCAGATGGGTCATGCTCGCAACCAGCTCATGGATCATTTTAAATTGCAACAGGGCCTGTTGCTGATCAATATTAAGGCTACTATCAACGGGAATTATCTGGAATACACTATCCAAGGCACCAAGATAGTGATCCATTTGCACCTCAGCTGTCGACAAATCATTTCTCTCCAGCAACAGTAACAACTGGCTACCATGGGCCATCAAAGCGGACAATGTGGTATCACTCATTCCGGCCGACCTACTTTTTGCTGAGCTAGCGCCTTGTCACGTTCTTCAACAGGAATCGCATCCCACCCGCTTTTTACGGTCAACATCAGGGTCATCACCTCGTCAACAACGGTGATATCCATGTCACGGCTGGCATCCATCATGCGAGCTTTCATATAGTCATAAAGTGCAAAAAGATCCTCTGGCACCTTGCCATACGAGAGATCCAGTGAATCCTGCAACCCGTTAAGAATGGCCATTGTTTTGGAGATAGATTGGGACTTGTTCTCAAAATCACGACGCTCAATCGCACCACGGGCTTGAGCAAGACGCTCAAGACAGCCCTGCATCAGTAGTTGGATTACACGATAGGGGTCGGCAACAGCCAGCTCTGATTGCAGACTATGAGTGGTATAGGCTTTGATATTTTTCCGATACATATGAAGCACCATTCCTGACTACAAATTAATTGGTATTGAGTAGATTCAAATAGGATGCCGACTTGTTCATCTTGGCCAACATGGTATCCAGACTCCCGTAGCGAGCACGCAGGGTCTCTTGATACTTGGTCAGTTGAGCTGCTACGTCAGATTGCTTGCGATTCACTTCACGCAGATCTGAATTGAGGCTCTCTTCACGTTTGGCAAGCAATCCGCCAGTTTTTGAGTAACTTTCAAGCTGCCCGGCCAA
Source organism: Aeromonas enterica (assembly GCF_054052465.1). NCBI lineage: Bacteria > Pseudomonadati > Pseudomonadota > Gammaproteobacteria > Aeromonadales > Aeromonadaceae > Aeromonas > Aeromonas enterica. The sequence goes on from NZ_JBSTYL010000039.1 coordinate 3,203, forward strand.
CTTGCCTGCCACACCATCCTTGCCACCAAACACGGCAACAACTTGGTCGAAGTTCTTGTCGATCGCCTCATCAAATTTTTCACTATCGAGGGAAAGCACTCCTTTGTTGTCCATCTTGACACCCAACTGGAAGATGGTCGAAAAAGTGGAAGAGTTATTGGAAGGCTCGGTGATCGCACCACTCATCATGTTGACCACGGCGCGTGTCGTGGCATCACCAGCCAAAGCACCGCCATCATTTTGACTGACTCCTGCCACAATCGAGTTGCGTTTGCCAAGGTCACTACTCTTCTTCACCAAGGCGTTATAACCATCGATGAAGCTTTTGACCATGTCCTTGATTCCGCCCTTGTCGGTGGTCACGTCAACCTTGTTCGACTTGTAGGTAGTGGTCACAGTCCCGTCTGCGGCTGTCGTAGTGGTACTGTCTGACTCTTTCAACACTGTGAGTTTGAGTCCGGCAATGGTGCCATCGAATGTATTGGTCGCACTGGTCAACGTGCTGCCGTCAACCTTGATCTGGGCATCTTGTGCAGCTTGTTTTTGAGTCAACTTGGAGACAAGGTTATCGGTCAGCTCAGTGGTATTGCCGGTAATCTGCAGATCCTTGCCAGCTCCACTGATACCAGAGTCGATGACAAGTTTGGACTTGCCATCGGACGTGTTCATGATATTGACGCTAAGACCGAAGTTGTCACCGTCATTATTGATACGCTTGCGAATGGATTGCAGCGTATCCCCCGCCTTGACATCCACATCAAAGGTCTTATCACCGGCCTTGAAGGTCAGGACGCCATCCTGGGTAATAAGAGGGTCGGTGGATTTGTCGAACACACCTTCAAACTTGCTGGTCTTCGCCAATTTTTCGACGGTAATGTCATACTGTCCGTTGGAAGCACTCGCTTTGCTCTCTATCTTGAGCACAGGATTATCCTTGTCCTGGGTGATAGAGATGGCCCGCTTGTTGAAGGCATCATCCTTGGACATCGCCTTGAGCGTGGTCACGAAGGAGGCAATAGCAGATTTCAGCTGCCCAACCCCGGAGAGAGTGATCTGAGTGTTGGTTTTCTTGGTCGTGATTGGTTGCATCAACTGTGCTTGCTTGGCATCAACGCTGGCAGCAATGATTTTCTCCAAATCGAGTCCTGATCCAGCACCTGCAGACGTAATGGTGGTCATACTCACTCTCCTCGTAATTTTGTGTATCAGGTCTCGTTATCAAGCAGCAGCCCGACACGCGATGCACTATCCGCAACACCCCCTTCGCGTAGCTCCTTGATCCGTTTGCTGATAGCTAACAACTCTTCACTCGGGATCTGCCGAATCATTGACTTGGTTTCAGCATCCACGACCTTGATGACGACCTGATCCAGATCTTTTTCGACACTGAAATTAACCGTCCATCCTTGCAACTTGCTAAACTCTTGCAATTTTTGGACCTCATTTTCAATATCAGCCTCAGGCATATCCTGTTTGCCTGTTTTTTCTCCAGCTGATCCCTCTTGTTTCTTCTTTACATCCTGTGCTGTCACCCGCTGCTCTTCTGGCATGCCAGATAGCACTTGAGCGGCCGCTTGGCCGCTCTTGCTACTTGGCTGAAGAGAAGAAGGAGTGACCGATGACGGGATTCCAATTTCATTGGCCATAACGTCGCTCCTCTTTCTATCTCATCACTGCTTGCCTGTTAACCCAGCAGGGACAGTGCAGATTGCGGTCTTTGGTTGGCTTGTGCCAGGATGCTGGAAGCCGCTTGTTGCAGAATATTCTGCTTGGTCATATTGGCTGTTTCAGTCGCAAAGTCCGCATCACGAATACGAGAGCGTGCCGCACTCAGGTTTTCAGAGACGTTGGACTGGTTGCGAATGGTGGAGTCAAAGCGGTTCTGCACCGCACCCAACTCGGCTCGCTTGCTGTCTACCGCCTTAATCATAAAGTCCAAGTTGGCCATAGCCAATTGGGCCCCGCTCGCGGTCTTTATACTGCTCACGCTAGTGGTTGTTGCTGCAGTAGTAGTTTTCGACACGCTATATTTATCGGCTGTAGCAGTAGAAGCAACTGTCGCGCTGCCGCTGGTTGCTGTTGCTATGCCCTTGATACTGAATGCAGATGTCATCTTAAAAGAAATTGTTTGACCTGCATCCGCCCCGACTTGGAAGGTTCCCTTATAGTTACCATCCAGCAACTTCTGCCCACCAAAAGAGGTGTCTTCAGAAATACGATCTATTTCTGTTATCAACTGATCGTATTCTTGTTGCAGCGCCGTACGGTCGTCAGTGTTGTTGGAGCCGTTGGCTGATTGCTGTGCCAGCGTGCGCATGCGTTGCAACATGCTGGTGACTTCATCCATTGCACCTTCTGCCGTTTGAGCGACAGAGATACCATCGTTGGCGTTGCGGTTACCTTGATCCAGGCCGTTGATCTGTGAGGTCAAACGGTTGGAGATCTGCAGACCGGCTGCATCATCCTTGGCAGTGTTGATACGCAGACCGGAGGCCAGTCTGGTATAGGACGTATCCAAGGACTTGTTGGTGTTCATCAGGTTACGCTGGGCGTTCAGTGATGAAGTATTCGTGTTGATGTACATGGCCATAAAATATTCTCCCGAAGAACATGCGACTGCAGGTTGCGCCGCCAAAGCGACGTCCCACCGTTAGAAGAACAGGTTGAACAATCCCGTGTCTTCTGGCGGGTGTCTGTTTGAACGAACAGGTCACCCGCAGTAGTGCAAGCGTTGGATTCCGAACACCCCTCGATTGCTTCACTTTATTTAACGGCCGAATGGACACAAGCTTTAGGAAAATAATTGCCGAAGGCGGCAAGTTTTATCCGGCTGGCGGCAAATCACAGACATCGGAAGACTCGCCATGTGGCGCCGGACACAGCGACGACGTGAACATAGAATAAGTTAGCTTTGGCACGGTTAGTGCTTGGGTATGGACGAGTGACGTCAGTTTGACGGCACAATAAAAAGAGGCCGGAAAATCCGGCCTAAAATGAGCATACGCTCAGGAGAATACGACCAAGAGTGGCAGAACTGAACAGCTGGACAACACTTGGCATTACTAATAGAGAAGTGATTCTCTCCCGATCGAACAGAGTGCAAACCCGAACACCCCTTTGTTCCATCTCTTGACCAGGGCGGCCTGAACAACCGCCCTGTTTTCTTTCGTTAGCCCTGCAACAGCGAGAGAGCAGACTGAGGACGCTGATTCGCCTGAGACAGTATGGTAGATGCCGCCTGTTGCAGAATGTTCTGTTTGGTCATATTGGCTGTTTCAGTCGCAAAATCTGCATCACGGATTCGTGAGCGGGCAGCATTAACGTTCTCGGACACGTTCGCCTGGTTGCGAATAGTCGAGTCGAACCGGTTTTGTACCGCACCCAGCTCGGCACGCTTACTATCCACCACCTTGATCATAAAATCCAAGTTAGCCATGGCCAATTGGGCCCCACTCGCGGTCTTTATACTGCTCACGCTAGTGGTTGTTGCGGCAGTAGCAGTTTTCGTCACGCTATATTTATCGGCTGTAGCAGTAGAAGCAACTGTCGCGCTGCCGCTGGTTGCTGTTGCTATGCCATTGATACTGAACGCAGTTGTCATCTTGAAGGTAATTGTCTGTCCTGCATCCGCACCGACTTGGAAGGTTCCTTCGTATGAACCAGCAAGCAGATTCTGCCCACCAAAAGTGGTATCTTGAGCTACTCGGTCTATTTCAGTTATCAGTTGAGTATATTCTTGCTGCAGCGCGGTACGGTCATCGGTGTTGTTGGAGCCGTTGGCGGACTGTTGTGCCAGAGTACGCATCCGTTGCAGCATGGAGGTGATTTCATCCATGGCGCCTTCAGCAGTCTGGGCGACGGAGATCCCGTCGTTGGCGTTGCGGTTGCCCTGATCCAGACCATTTATCTGGGAGGTCAAACGGTTGGAAATCTGCAAACCGGCTGCATCGTCCTTCGCGCTGTTGATGCGCAGACCGGATGCCAGACGGGTGTAGGATGTATCCAGAGATTTGTTGGTGTTCATCAGGTTACGCTGAGCGTTAAGCGATGAAACGTTAGTATTGATATAAAGACCCATGACCATTCTCCTAAGCTATTAAATTTACTATCTAATTTGCTCGAACTTTATTGTCTTTCATGTCCGATGCGTCTTATTTAACGGCCTCTTTTTCGATGTCTTTAGCATTATTTTTAACGCTTCATCGCATTAACGCCGCTTACCCTATTTATCGGCACATTCTCGCAGGACTTAAGGGAAAAATTCAAAAAGCGCCCCTTATCAGCAGGATGCAGGCACAGACGGAGGACCATGAGAAGCCATACCCCCTTGCCAGCTTCGGCTCCCGCCCCAGGCCAGCAGCCACTTCTCCTCTGCTCAGCCCGCATCCCGCCTGCAAAAACTTGGTCTGGCTCCCACTTTTGCAGGCAGCTATTGGTCAGATACAGGCCCAGCCCCTAAAATCGCGGCCCCATCAACAATTGGACGTGAGTTGTTCTCCATGCAGACACTGGTTGAGCAGATTGTTTACATCAGCGACATGTTTGGTACTGCGGTATTCGCGTTTTCGGGCGTGCTGGTTGCGGGGCGGCTCAGAATGGATGGTTTCGGCGTCATGGTGCTGGCAGCCGTCACCGCCATTGGTGGCGGCACCATACGTGACATGATCCTGGGGGCCACCCCTGTGTTCTGGGTGCGCGATCCCCTCTATATCTGGGTCGTCATCGCCACGGCGCTGATCGGGATGTGGATGGTCAAGCTGCCCCGTCGCATGCCTTGGTATGTGCTGCCGGTAGCGGATGCCTTCGGGTTAGCCCTCTTCACCGTGATCGGCACCCAGAAGGCCCTCAACTTTGGTTCCCCCGGCCTGATTGCCGTGATCATGGGGACCATGACAGGGGTGGCTGGTGGCATGATCCGCGATGTGCTGGCCCGGGAGGTGCCCATGGTGCTGCAAAAGGAGATCTATGCCACCGCCTGCATCCTGGGAGGCATCCTCTATACTCTGGCGCTTGAGGTCAATATGGACAGGGTCACCGCCATGCTCATCTGCATGACGGCCGTGTTCGGTTTGCGGGTTGCCGCCATCTACTGGCACCTGTCACTGCCCACCTTCTCGTTGCAACGCCATTGATATCCAGGCCGGGGGCGCCATGTCGCACTCCCGGCCTCGTTACGTTGAACCAAGCAGGCTTTTCTGTTGTCATAGGATCCAGTCGTTGTAAGCCGGAATCCCTCATGCAAAAACTTGGGCTCATCACTTCCTTGTTACTGATGAATGCGGCAACGGCGCAAGCCGATGCACAGGTACTGTTCGGACGACTGGCTTCTACCCCGGTACAGCAGTTCAACCAGCAGATCCGCCAGGCAAGCACTGCCCAGCAAACCTGGGTCAATGATTATCGTGAAGTGGCGCTGCGTTTCGTCGGCCACAGCGACATACCCAGTCGTATCCAGGCACAACAGCTGGACAACGATCTGGTGCTCTCGGTGGCCCTCGATGGCAACAAGAGCGACATGATCTACATCCTGACCCTGTTTCGCAGCAACAACCTGTGGCAGATGCGGCAAGCCGAAATGGGCTGGCGCTGTCAGGGGCAATCGACCTTTACACCCGTCCCCTGTCCCTGAGCCGCGCACGACGTCAGGATGCAATCAGCGTGAAATAAAAAAATCCGGCACATTGGCCGGATTTTTTTATGGAAAGCGCATGCCGTTACGGGCGGTACACCTTCACATTGTCAAAGCCCTTCTCTTTCAGATAGAGCGCCTGCAGCTTGCTCATCACACCGCGATCGCAGTAGAGCAGGTAGGTCTTCTCTTTTGGCAGATCGCCAAAGGCGGTGGCCAGCTTGAAGAAGGGAAGGTGCTGCACCTCGCGCCCTTCCACCACCAGCGGCTTCTCGTCGCGCTCATCACTGGAGCGGATATCCAGGATCACCTCATCGGCGGCCAGCACTTGCGTGGTCTCCACCTCCTGTACCTCGGCGGCTGTCTCTTCACCGATGCGGCGGATGTCGAGGTAACGGGCCTCGGAGACAACCTTGTCCAGGATGGCGAAGTCAAAGTTGGCCTCTTCCGCCTCTATGTTGGACAGCACAGCCTTGATGGTCGGCTTCTTGGAGATGACGCCGCAATACTCCGGCATGGTCTCGGCAAACTCCAGAGTGCCAATGCGGCGGGCTTCGCTGATGATGTCCGGCTTGTCCCAGGTGATGAGCGGGCGCAGGATCACCTTGTCGGTCACCCGATCGATGACATTGAGGTTGGTAAGGGTCTGACTGGAGACCTGGCCCACGCACTCGCCCGTCACCAGCGCCGGGATCTGGAAGTAGTCGGCCACCTGACCGGCGGCACGCATCATCATTCGCTTGAGCACCACGCCCATCTGGCCGTTGTCGATCTTCTCGAGGATCTCGGCCACCACGGGTTCAAAGTCGATGGCGGTGAAGCGCACCTTGTGAGAGGCACCAAACTTGTTCCACAGGTAGTAGGCCACCTGCTTGACACCGATCTCGTGGGCGGCGCCGCCGAGATTGAAGAAGCAGTAGTGCACCCGGCAACCGCGCTTGATGAACTGGTAGGAGGCCACGCCCGAGTCGAAGCCGCCGGAGAGCAGGCTCAGCACATCTTCCTGGGTCGCCATGGGGAAGCCACCCATGCCGTGGTGAACGGCGCTGATGATGTAGAGCTCGTCATTTTCCACTTCCAGATTGACCTGGATATCGGGCTTCTTCAGACGCACACCGGCGGTTTCGCAATGCTGATTGAGGCCACCGCCCACATAACGCTCCAGCTCCAGCGAGCTGAAGTCGTGCTTGCCAACGCGGCGGGCACGCACGCAGAAGGTCTTGCCTTTCAGACGATCGCCCCAAACGGCGCGGGTCTGCTCGAAGATGTCGTGCAGGTCGGTGAAGTTGCTCAGCTTCACTTCGAGGAAATACTGGATACCAGGAATACAGCTTAGCGTCTCCAGATACTGGGCATGAAACTGATCGTTGCGGGAGCTCACTACCAGCTTGTCCCAATCCATCCGTACGCGGGCGTCTTCGTCGAAGCGGCGCAACACGTTGCGAATGTTGCCCTGCAACATCTTGGTGAAGCGCTGGCGAACTGACTTGCTCTTGATGGTGATTTCCGGGAACAGCTTGATAATGAACTTCATGATTTTGACTCGGGTGGCCTTGATTTAAGGGCGCGAATTATATCAGAACTTTCTGGCCAGCGCCTACTGGATGCGCGTTTGCTCACATTCCCCCACGCAAGGTTTGCGACGCGGCGGCAATCTTGCGTATATTCCCAAGCCTGCACCTTGGCAACCCCCTGACAACAGACTGATCCGATGAAGACCTATATCTACTACCCCGGCATGGAGGTACGCGACGAGCTCTGGCTCAAGTTTGCCCTGCTCTATCTGGAGCGACTCGCCTTCGTCTTTACCGTCAGTGAAAAGAGCGGCCTCACCGACTTGCTCCATACCCTGGAAGAGCAGACCGATCTGCTGGCAGAGCGGCCCGATCCTGGCTTCTTTGCAGACATCACCCCGCAGCTGGAGAGCCAGCTCGGCGGCCTCATCGCTCCGGACTTCACTCGCCACAAGGTCTTTGGCAACAAGGAGCTGATCACTCGCTGGCGCCAAGGCGCCAACCACGACTGCTTCTGCCCGACCCAGGCCGGTCTCGAGCGGCTGCACGGCTTTTGCCTGACTCACGGCTTTGCCACGTCGGATGAGGGGGGGATCAAGATGGCACGGCGCTTTGCCAATCTGCTCTCCATGCGCCTCGCCCGTGAGTGGGCACTCGCCAATGAGGGTGCGCTCATCACGGATCACGACTATCTGGACCGGCTGCTGCACCTGCTCGAATCCCGCTACCACAACCGGGGCGGCCAGGATTGCTTCCACCTCGAGATACCATTGCAAGTGCCCACTCACCTGAGCGAGATCCCGTTTGCCGAGCTGATTGCCCTGCGCGCCCGCAGCGGCTTTCGCCAGCAACTGGCCGAGTTTCATCAGGCCCTCGATACCCTGCTCACCATGCTCTGCAGTGGTTACGCCGACCCGGCGGCCCTGACCCGTTTCGAACGGGCACAACAGGGGCTCAATCAGCTGCTGGGACCAGAGACTCACAGCCTGCCGCTCACCACCCTGGTCAGCACAGGCCTGCCCGCCATGGCAATGATCCACCAGCTCAAAGCGAGCCATCCCAAGAGCAGCCTCATCTTCCATCCCATCAAGAAGAGTCATTTCCACCAGCGCAAGAGCCAGCACTTCTTCACCCGGCTGGGGCAAGTCAAACCCTGAGCCCGCCGGCCGCCAATATGGTCCAACGGGATCAGCTCACAGCCTGATCCCGTCTTGGTGGCATGAGGCGCCGTCAATATTTTGGCGCCCGGTCGGTGCGGATCAGAAATCTCCTCAGGAGGGGTTTTCCAGCCGAAATTCGACTCTGTCGCTGTTGCCTGCCTCATCCACCACCACCAGCTGGTAGCGCCCTGCCTCACTCAGTACCTGATCCCCGTCCCAGCGCAGCCGCTGGCCGTTGAGAAACCAGAACGGCTTGCCCACGCCACCCAGTACCCTGGGTTGCAGGCGATAGCGCTGGCTGCGGATAAGATTCCCCTCCCCCAGCGCCACGATGCGAATGGGTGCCTGCAGATCGGCACTCTGCCCCTCCTCCGCACAACCGCTTGCCAGCAGCGCCTGCCGGCGCTCGCCAGGTGCCCGCCAGGGTTCCAGCGAGAGCGGCCAGAGCGCTCGCCAGCGTGAGTGGGTCGCATCACTGCAGCGCGCCAGGGTGGGGACTTCCTGATCGGTCAGCGCAACCTGGCGCAGCGGTGAGGGCCAGTCCATGGGATCGGGCAAGGTGGGGGGATCCCGCTCATCCAGCAGCCAGGCACGCTGTTGTTGCAGGCAGGCCTCTGGCTGGGTGGCGCTCACCCGCCGCCCGAGCGGCCAGCAGATCCCGCTCTCGCTCACCGTATTGGGTTGCGCCGGCAAGGGGCTGTTGTCGGCCAGCCGCGAGTAGACCGAAAGCAGCAGCGGCACGGCCGCACTCTGGCCATAAAAACCGGGCAAGGGGGTGCCATCCGGTCGCCCCAGCCAGACGCCGAGGGTCCAGCGGCCGGAGACCCCCAGCGCCCAGCTGTCCCGGTAGCCATAGCTGGTGCCCGTCTTCCAAGCGAGTCGATTGACCCGGCCGGTCGCCTCGCTGGCAAAGGGCTGATCCGCCCGCCCCTGCGCACTCAGGATCTGCCAGATGATCCAGGCGGCTCCCGGACTCAGCAAGGGGCGCGAGACCGCCTTTTGTCCCGCCAGCCAGACCGGCATCGCCACCTGCCCCTCGCGGGTCAACGCACTGTAAAGCGCCACCAGCTGCTCCAGCCGAATGCCCGCCGCCCCGAGCGCAATGGCTGGATTGGGTTTGTCCGACAGCGCCAGCCTGACCCCGGCGTTGTCGAGCCGACTGACCAACTTGTCCGGCCCTAGCGCCTCCAGCACCTGCAGCGCCGGCACGTTGAGGGATTGCTGCAACGCCTGAGTGAGGGTTACCGGCCCCTGAAAGGCACCGGTAAAGTTGGCGGGTCGATAGTCAGATCCCAACCTGGGGGCATCGGAGAGCAGGGAGGCGGAGTGAACCAGCCCCTCGTCCATGGCCAGACCATAGATGAAGGGCTTGAGGGTGGAGCCGGGGGAGCGGATCGCCTGCACCATGTCGAGGTAGCCGTGGCGGCGCAGATTGCCATATTCGGCGCTGCCCACGTAGGCGCGCACCGCCATGGTTCTGTTGTCCACCAACAGCAGGGCGGCGGAAGTCTGCTCCGGGAAACGGCGGATATAGCTCTCCACCCGCGCCTCCAACCAGCGCTGCAGATCCCCGTCTATGGTGGTGTGCACCAGCGCCCCCGGTTGGCTGTCGGCGGCGAGGCGGGCAAACAGCGGCGCCTCCATGGGGGTGAAGTGGCCGCGCACCAGCACGGGCTCAATGCGCCCCTCGCGCCACACGGCCTCTGGCCAATCCCCTTGCTGCACCAAGCGCTGCATTACCTTGTCACGGGCGTCGCGGGCGCGATCCGGATGCCTGTCCGGCCGATAACGGCTGGGTGCCTGTGGCAGCACCGCCAACAAGGCGGCCTCGGCATGAGTGAGTTTGGCCGCACTCTTGCCCAGATAGGCAAAGCTGGCTGCCTGCACCCCTTCGAGGTTACCGCCAAACGGCGCCCGGTTGAGGTAGACGGTAAGCAGGGTGCGTTTGTCGTAGTGCCACTCCAGTTGCAGCGCCCGCCCCATCTGGCGCAGCTTGCCGGGCACGCTCCTGTGATAGGGCTCGATGAGGCGGGCCACCTGCATGGTGAGGGTCGAGCCCCCCGAAACAGCCCGCCCATAGCGCAGCCATTGCCATATCCCACGCACCATGGCCACCGGGTTGACCCCGGGATGGCGCCAAAAATAGCGATCCTCGTAGCCCAACAGCGCTTCTATATAACGGGGAGAGACCTGCTCCAGGGTCACGGGATAACGCCACACCCCGCTGGTATCGGCGAAGGCCCGCAGCGGCCGCCCCTTGATGTCGAGCACCACCCGCGCGAAAGCGGGATCCAGTGGTGGCGGCGGGAAGGCGCGATCCAGCGCCAGTAGCGACAGGGCCAGGGTGACAGCCCCCAGCACCGAAAAGCGCAGCCAGCGTGGCAAGCGGCCAAGCCAAGCACGGCAAACGCGGCCACTGTGACCCAGCCTCAGCCAGCCGCGCTGCCAGCGGGTGAGCGGGCGGGCCCGCTCAAGGGAAGGAACATTACTCAGAGATGATCACCTCGTGAATATCCTGCCCGACCGCCCGCAGCTCCGGCCGGTACATATCCTCCACCTGGGTTGGCGGCACCTGATAACGACCCGGGGTCACGGCCCGCATCAGGTAGACCAGCTGCTGATTGCCTCCCTCGCTCAGATCCAGCGCCGCCGTGTAACGATCGTCACGAAACTCCTGATGTTTGAGGTAGTCGTTCCACTCGCTCTGCCACGCCGGTTTGCCCTCTATGCTGAGCTCCTCGAGCTTGAGGCTGGTGCCAAGGGCCGGGTTTTCCAGCTCGAAGCCCGCCGGCAGCATCTCCACCAGCAGGGCGTCGGGCACCGTCTGCTCGCTGCTCACATTGAGCCGCACCACCACCAAATCGCCCACCTTGACCTTGGCGGGATCGAGCGGCTTACCATCGGCATTGAACCAGCTGCGGGTCACGCTCATGCCCTGGCTGATACGCGCAGGCGCCTGTTCCGGGTAGCCGACCAGGGTGCGCTGCACATACAGAGAGCCCTTGCCCTCGTTGGTAACGGCAGTGGCCGCCAGGGCCTCGGGGGCGCCGATCTGCAGGCTGTTTTTACCGGCAACGGGATGATCGCCATTGATTGACACTACCTTGGCCTGCCAGTCGGCGGCCGGGTCGAAGCGGGCGAGTCGCAACAGGGCCAGCCGCTCCTGAGTGCTGAGCCACTGGCGATGGGCCAGAGTGTCAGCCACCCTGGCGCTGAGCGCAGGCCAGCGGTCCTCAGCCAGCCTGTGCTGACGGAGCAGAGATAGCTCGAGGGCTTCATCGCGCAACGGTGAGCCGTAATCCCCCAGATAATCCTCACCGCGCTCGGTCGCCAATGCCCGAGCCAGGGCCTTGGCGGCATTCTGCTCATCCCCCATGGCCGAGAGGGCTAGGGAGAGGTGGAGCAGCGGCAGACCGGAGCGGGCGTGATCCGCCTGCTGCTCCCAGATGAGACGCAGGGTGGCGAGCGGTGCCTTGCCGACCCGTGCCAGCACATAGGCGCTGTAGGCCTGATAGGCCAAGCGGCTATGCTCGGGGGCACTGCTCCAGCGCTCGCCGTACTGACTGTCGGTGAGGTAGCTCTGCAGGCGATTGAGGGCCTGACTCAACATGGCCTCGGGCACGGCGTCACCGGCCTCCTTGCGGGTCAGCAGGTAGTCGGCCGCATAGGCGGTGAGCCACTGCTCCTCGTCGGAGCGACCGTCCCACAGGCCAAAGCCGCCGCTCGGCAGTTGCAACCGTTGCAGCCGTTGCAGCAGGGTGCGCTGGACATCCGCCTCGCTCACCGGCTTGCTCCCCTGCACAGGTTTGGACCAGGCCGCACGCTCATCCGCCGTGGTCAGCAAGTAAGGCCAGGCGCGGGACAGAGTCTGCTCCAGACAGGCGTAGGGGTAATCGGCCAGCGCCTGCCACTGGGCAGCCGGATCCCAAGGGGGCGTACCCGAGAGGCTGAGCAGCCCCTGCAGATTGGCGGGATCCAGCCCGGCCAGTTCGCTCTGGGCAAAACTCATCTGCTGACCAGGGGTCAGCATCTGGTAGCGCTGGCGCGTCTGGGCAGGCCAGGGTGAGCGCAGCGGCAGCGACCAGTCGCGGCTTATCGCAAACCCCTTGCCGCTGGCAGCCAGATGCAGACTCGCCACCCCGCTCGCCCCGGTCACTGTGAGCGGCAGGGTCAGCCACTGCTCCTCGCCGTTTTTAAGCGTCAGCGTCTCGGGCAATTCGCCGCCCGCCTGCAAGCGGCCGGTCAGGGTCCAGACCAGCGACAGGCTCTGATCCTCACCGCTCATGTTGCGCAGCTGCATCAGGGCACGGGTCTCATCCCCGCTGGCCCCAAAGCGCGGCCAGCCAATCTCGGCCACCAGCGGTGCCACGACCTTGACGGCGCGCTCGGCCTCCCCCACCTGCTGCGCGTTCCAGGCCAGCGCCATCAGCGCCAGCTCACCATTGAAGTTGGGCAGATCGAGCGGGATCACCGCCTTGCCACTCTCGTCAAAACTCACCTCACCGCTCCAGAGCGCGGCGATCTCGACCCGGCTCTCCAGTGCACCGCCCTTCTTCAGCGCCGGGGCATCGCCGCCGTAGTTGAGGCGGGCCAGCTTGCCATCCTGCGGCGGTATCACCTGACCGTAGTTGTCGAACAGATCCTGGGCGAAGCGCTTGCGACCAAAGAAGATCTCGAACGGGGAGAGGGGCTGGTAATCGCTGATATTGAGCACGCCCCGATCCACCGCCGCCAATACCACCCGCCCCTGACTGTTGGGGGTGGAGGTGGCGGTTACCTCGAGCCGGGTGAGCGGCACCGCCTTGTCCGGCGCACTCAGGCTGAGCGGCATACGGCGGGCTTCTCTGTCCAGAGTGAGTGGTACCAGGCCGACCGAGCGCAGACTCTGCACACTCTTTTGGCTCACCGGCTTTGACTCGCTGTCAGGGGCGGCGATCTGGGCAGAGATATGCAGATCATGGCGTTGCCACTCCGGGCTGACCGGGATCTCGAACTCGCCGCGTGCCTCTTTTGCGTCGCTACCAACCCCCTTGAGCTCGATGCGCTGCCACCAGCGCAGGCCATCGCCATCTTCCACCAGCAGCAGCCCCTTGCCGGGACGCGGTGCAACCAGAGTCACTTTTGCCTTGTCGCCGGCCTGATAGGCGCGCTTGTCGAGGCTGATGGCAATCTTGTCAGGCCGCGCCTGCTCGCCACCGCCGCCCCAGGCGTAACTGCCGATCTCGACCCGCAGGCTGGATTGATGGCCCTGACTGTTCTCCACTTCCAATCGATACCAGCCCGCCGCCAGTTGCAGCGTGAGCGGGGTCGGCCCCTTGCCATCCAGCTGCAGGGTCTGCACCTGCTCCAGATAGGGCTGGCTGTTGAACTCGTACTTCCACCCCTCCCCATCGGCGTAGTGCCAGTAGTAGTCGCGGTACTCGTTGATAAGGCGCACTTTCACCGTCCCCGCCACCGGTTGGCCTTGCTCATCGAGGTTGAGGATCTGGAAGGGCAGCGGTTTGCCCCCTTCCACCCTGTCCGCCACGAAATCGGCTCTGAGGGCGGGCCACTGGCTGCCCGCCGGCCAGCCGTATTGGGTGCGACTGCGATTGACGGCGCGACCGCCGGGCTCGGACAGCGACACCCGATAGGCCACCTCCAGCGGCCCGAGGGCACTCACGCCATCAAGCTCATTCACCAGCGAGAATGTCCCCTGTCCCTGTTCATTCAGAGTGATATTGAGGGGCTCCGGCTCTTTGGCCTGCTCGGCGAGCAGCACGTCCCCCAGGGTGAACGCCTGCCACTGGGTAAAGGGCATGGTGGCGCGGCTGATTTTCACCTCCGCCTTCGCCTTGGTGGCGCTCGCCGGTGCGCCGTAGAGATAATCCCCCTGCAACGGCAGGGTGAGCGCCTCTTGCAGGGCCAACAATTCACCATCCGGTCCCTTGCCAAGTTGCAGCTTGAGCCGCTCCGGCAGGAACTCCTCCACCAGGAAAGGCCATTCGAAGCGGCTGCCGGCGGCAGTTTTCAGGTTGATGGTCCAACGCCCGAGCGGCGCGTCATCCGGCAGGCGCAGGCCGTAGTGGGCGGCCCCCAAGCTATCCGGCAGCAGCCGCTTCTGTTCGAGCAGCTGGCCGTCCGGCTGTTTCACCTCCAGCTCCACCGCCATGCCGGGCAGCAGTTGGCCATCCTGCCCCTTGAGCAGGATCTCGCTGTCGAGCCGCTCGCCGGGGCGATAAAGATCGCGTCCGCTGAACAGATAGAGCTGCTGAGCCTGCCAGGGCTGGGTGCCGAGATCGAAGGCGGCGAGATCCAGCGCGGCGCCATCGAGGCGCAACACAGCCAGATGCTTGCCCTGCTCTGCCAGCAGCAGGCGAGCGCCCTGTACCTGGTCGAAGCGGCGATGGCCCTGAGGATCACTGGTCTGCACCTGCAGCCGGTTGCCCTTCTCGTCGAGCAGGGAGAACTGCACCTCCTTGAGGGGATCCGCACTCGCCAGCGAGCTGACAAATACCTCCAGCTGATCCCGGTAACGGCGGGCACTGAGCCCCATGTCACTCACCGCGAAATAGGTGGTCTCCTTGCGCCAGTCGTAGTTGCCAAGGGGGGACATGACGGCGAAGTAGACACCAGCCTCGGCCAGCTGCGGCTCCTTGACGTTAATGAGGCGGGCCTCGCGCCGGTTGGCATCGAGTTCCAGCGCATAGCGGCCGCTGAACACCCGTTTGGCACGGCTGGTGATCTGTTCGAGCTCCCAGTTGCCCATGCCGGCGCCAGGTCTGTACTCGGCCAAAAAGCGTGGCAGATACTCGGCATCGACCCGGAAGAAGTCGATATTGACCTCATCCACATTCACCGCGCTGATGGGCAGGCGCAGCTCCTGGCGCAACGGCAACACCATGCCGCTGGCGGTAAACGAGGCCCCCGCCTCCAACGGCCGGGTCTTGAGGGTCCAGCGCTGTGGATCCGGGCCCAGGCCCGATTTGAGGGTCACCTCGTAGCTTTTGTCGGGCGCGACCTGCGGGAAGTAGAGGGTGCGGCCATCCTCGGCCAGGATCCACTCCCCCTGCACCTGCTTGCCCCCCTCATTCACCACCAGCCAGCTCTGCCAGTTCGCCCTCGGCACCAACGGGCCTGAGAAGACCAGCGCCAGCGCCGGGGCGTCTCTATATTGGCGGGCATTGGCCTGCACCACAGAGTCAGGTGCTCCAGTCTCCTGCTGTGCAGCCGGTTCTGTGCTCGGGGCCCTGGTCTCGGGCTTGTCGGGGCCACAGCCAGCCAGCAGCAGAGCAGTGAGCCCCGACAGCAGCAGAGCAGGCCAGCGGCGATGATTCAGAGAGAGCACTCCATGAGCAGAGCAACGGGAAAATGGACGAGAGTCAAAGAGGTGCATAGGTTCCATCCCGGATTGGATCGCTGCCACAGCAGCGCGATAGGCAACAGGATAAGACATCCGACTCGCTTGACACAAAACTCATTGCAAAATGTCGGGCACAGATTTCCGCCAGACAGACAGCAAAACGCCGACCCTGGGGTCGGCGTTTTGCGTGTCGGTGAGGCCCTTATTCCATCACCGCCATCTGCCAGGTTTTAAAGCCGCCGGAGAGGTTCTTCACCTTGAAGCCGTGCTGGCTGAGCAGGCGGCAGGCCACGTGACCGCGCAAACCCACCTGACAACTGATGAGCAGCTCTTTATCCCTGGGCAGTTCATCCAGCCGGCCGCGCAGTTCATCGAGAGGGATGTGCAGGGCACCCGGGATGCGACCCAGCTTGTCGAGCTCGGGGCCATTGCGCACATCCAGCACCTGTTGATGAGGATGACGGGCCTGCACCTCGGCGGCGTGGCAGAGCAGGGTATCCCCCTTCAAGTGGTTGCTCGCCACGAAACCCGCCATGTTGATCACATCCTTGGCCGAGCCGAACGGCGGCGCATAGGTGAGCTCCAGATCCTGCAGATCAAACACGCTGAGCCCGGCGCGCTGGGCCACCGCCAGCACGTCGATGCGCTTGTCGACCCCGTCCTTGCCGATGGCCTGGGCGCCGTAGATCTTGCCATCGGGGGCAAACAGCAGCTTGAGGCTGACCGGGTGGGCGCCCGGGTAGTAACCGGCGTGACTGCCCGGATGCACATAGGCCTTCTCGAACGGCAACCCCAGCTGCAGCAACCGTTTCTCGTTGAGACCCGTGCTGGCCACCGCCAGGTCGAACAGCTTGCAGATGGCGGTGCCCTGAGTCTTCTTGTAGGTTTCAGCCCGGCCCAGCATGTTGTCGGCGGCGATGCGCCCCTGCCGGTTGGCCGGGCCCGCCAGCGGGATCAGCACGGACTCGCCGGTGACGAAATCGATCTCTTCCACCGCGTCCCCCACCGCATAGACGAAGGGATCCGAGGTGCGCATGCCGGCATCCACCTTGATGCCGCCGCGCGGCCCCAGCTCAAGCCCCGCCTTGGCGGCGAGCAGGGTTTCGGGCTTGACGCCGATAGCCAGGATCAGCAGGCCGGTGTCGAGCCGGGTGCCGTCACTCAGGGTCAGCCGCAAGCCGGTGCTGGCCGGTTGCTCCGGCGGCCCGTCCAGGCGCTCGATGGCAGAGAGGCCGGTACGCAGCCGCAGGTCGATCCCCTCTTCGCGGATGCGGGCATGGAGCATGTTGGCCATCTCTCTGTCCACCGGTGCCATCGCCTGATCGGAGAGCTCCAGCAGGGTGACATCCAGCTTGCGCTGGTGCAGTGCCTCCATCATCTCCAGCCCGATGAAGCCGCCCCCCACTACAGTGACGTGGTGCGGATTATCGCGTTGAAGGGTCGCCAGTATGCGGTCCATGTCGGGAATGTTGCGCAGGGTATGCACACCCGGGCTGTCGATGCCGGGGAAAGGCGGTCGAATGGGCGCCGCCCCCGGGCTCAGCAACAACACGTCATAAGATTCGCGCCGCTCTTCACCGGTGAGCAGATTGCGCACCAAGAGTGTCTTGCCGGCCATGTCGATGTCGATCACATCGTGGAAGACCCGCACATCCACATTGAAACGGCGCTTGAAGCTCTGCGGCGTCTGCAGCAGCAGGGCCGAACGGTCCTGAATGTCGCCACCGATATGATAAGGCAGGCCGCAGTTGGCGAAGCTGACAAACTCGCCCCGCTCGAACATCACAATCTCGGCCGTTTCGCTCAGGCGGCGGGCTCGGGCCGCTGCAGAGGCACCACCCGCTACACCGCCTACAATCAGGATCCGTTTCATCAGCAAGACTCCGGTTAACAACAGATTGCCATTAAATTAGTATTTTCTAATTTAGATTTCAATGAAATTTTGTTTGCGCCAATTTTGCAGTATTCTTGCCACCCGACAGTTGTTCAACAGGATGCAGCCAGTTCATGTCGTCTACCGCGCTCAGTCACCTTCCCCCTGCCAGCCAGAGCCCTCTGTTCTTTCGTCTGGATGTGCGCAGTCAACGGCTGGTCGCCCTGACCGATGTGATGCAAACCCCGCTCTACTGGCTGGATGAACCGAGAAGTGCCTGGCCCGCCCAGTTGCCCGATGCCCTGCGCCTGCCCATAGAACAAGCCCTTGCCAGCGGCCTGGGTGGCAAGCTGGTGCTGCGTTTCGCCGGCCAGCAGTGGCACATAGCCCTCTCCCACGAGCAGGATGCCTTCTGGCTCATCTGCCTGCAGACCCTGCGTCAGGAGCCCATCGCCGATCTGGCGTTGCAACTGCCACGCCTGAGCCAGATGGCCAGCCAGCAGCAGTTTGCGGCCATGCTGGAGGCCCTCAAGGAGAGCCTGGGCGCCGATCGCCTCATTCTTTGGCACTATCAGGCCAACGGCTCGCTCGGCAGCGAGCAGCTGACCCCTGTCTTTGCCCTCGGCGCCGAGGGGCTCTCGGCTATTCGGGGCGACAGTCGCTACATACGCGCCCTGCGCAACCGCAAGTCTTTGAGTTTTTCCGAAGCCGCGCACCAGCCCATGCTGAGCCAGCACTACTACTTGGCCAATGCCGGTGTGAACTCGCGTCTCGACGGCGCATTGCTGGAGCAGGAAAAGCTCATCGGCGTGCTGAGCCTCGAGTACCTCAACGCCACCCCCCTCAGCGAGGAGATGTTGCAACTGGTGCGTCACAGCGCCCAGCTGCTCGGCCACTGGCAACCGGAACCCGAGCCCCTGATCACCCCAGTGCTGGCCCTGCCAACCGAGTTGACCCTGCTGACCGGCATCGCCTATTGCCGCGCTCTGGTGCGCTGGGGCATGAGTGTCAGCGGCGCGCGCATCGGCTGGATCGGCGAGTACCAGCCTCGCGGCCAAGAGCTGTGGATGATCCCGCGCTGCGTGCTGGACGGCGAGACCTTCTCCATCCTCAAGCCCATCCAGATGGATCCAGGTCCAGGCCAGGAGCTGTTCCAGCACGGTCAGGCTGTCTATGTGGAAAATCTGTCCCTGCGCTATCCCCAGGCCACCCAGTTGCTGGCCCTCAACGCCCGGGCCTATGTCGGCATTCCGCTGCACGGGCCGAGCGGCTCCCCCATGGGCCAGCTCACCCTGTTGCTCGACGAGCCGCTGGCAGATCCCATGCCCCTGCTCGATGCCCTCAGCAGCCAGCACGAGCGTGCCGCCATCGAGCTGCAGCGGCTCGCCGCTGACGACGCCCTGCGCCTGGCGGAAGTAGCCTTCAACACCCACGACGGTCTGCTGGTGATGGATCACAAGGGGATCATCCTCAAGGTCAACCGCTCCTTCGGTCGCATCACCGGCTTCGGCGATGATGCGATGATCGGCCAGCATATCGTCAGGCTGAGGCCCACCTATTACGGCGATCACCTGAAAGAGGATGTCAGACGGGCGGTGAATGCGCAGGAGTTCTGGATGGGCGAAGAGCGCTGCCTGCACCAGGATGGCCATCTCTTCCCGGTGCGGCTGA
Organism: Aeromonas enterica; assembly: GCF_054052465.1. NCBI lineage: Bacteria > Pseudomonadati > Pseudomonadota > Gammaproteobacteria > Aeromonadales > Aeromonadaceae > Aeromonas > Aeromonas enterica. Next base: position 22,392 of record NZ_JBSTYL010000039.1, read on the forward strand.
TGGTGAGCGGTGTCAAGGATGAGCAAGGCGAGCTCAGCCACTACGTCTGCAGCTTCTACGACATCAGCAAGGAGAAAGAGGCGGCACGCCACATTGAACAGCTCGCCTATTACGACGATCTGTGCGGCCTCTACAACCGGCGCAGCCTCAACGACATCATGCAGCGCACCCTGCAGGCGCCCAGTGGCCAGTGGGGCGCCCTGTTGCTGGTGGATCTGGACAACTTCAAATCGATCAACGACTCCCTCGGCCACGCCTGCGGCGATCTGCTGCTGCAAGCCGTGGTGGAGCGGCTCAAGGGGTTGCCCCAGGACAACCTGGTGCTGGCCCGCATCTCGGGGGACGAGTTCGCCCTGCTGTTTACCGCCCTGGGTCAGGGCTATGTCACCGCCAAGATCCTGGCCGAACACTTCGCCCGCGAGCTGATGGGGCTGTTTCGCACCCCGTTCGACATAGAAGATCACAAGCTGCACTGCAGCGCCTCCGTGGGGATCAGCCTCTTCTCCAACGAGGACCAGGATCATCTGACGCTGATGCAGCAGGCCGATACCGCCACTCACATGGCCAAGCGCGCCGGCCAGGGCAACTACGTGTTCTTCAGCGAAGCCATGGCAGACAAAGAGAAAAGCAAACTGGCCCTCAACAACCAGCTGCGCGATGCCTTGCGCCACCATGAGTTGCAACTCCACTACCAGCCGCAATACCGGGTGGACAACGGTGCACTGTCAGGGATCGAGGCACTGCTGCGCTGGCAGCGCAGCGACGGCACCATGGTGCCGCCAGCGGAGTTCATCCCCATCGCCGAGGAGACCAGCCTCATCCAGGACATTGGTTACTGGGTAATGAAGACCGCCTGTGCCCAGTACAGCTTCTGGCTCAACCGCGGGCTCGCCATTCCTCATCTGTCGGTCAACGTCAGCGCCCGCCAGTTTCACACAGTGGGATTCGTGCAGCAGGTGGAGTACATATTGCGCGACACCGGCGTCCCCCCTTCCCGCCTGCTGCTGGAGGTCACCGAATCCGTGGTGCTGGAAAACCGGCTGGAGAGCATCGCCAGAATGCGGCAACTCAAGGAACTCGGCATCCTCATTTCCATCGACGATTTCGGTACCGGCTACTCGTCACTCGCCTACCTGCGGGATCTGCCGGCGGACGAGGTGAAACTCGACAGAAGCTTCATTCAGACTCTGGTACACAGCGAACAGGACAAGGCCATCGTCAAGGCGATCCTGGATTTGGCCAAGGTTTTCCGCTTTACCGTGACCGCCGAAGGGGTGGAGGATGAGGAGCAGCTCGCCATCCTCAAAACGCTGGGATGCCAGCATTATCAAGGCTTCCTGACCAGTCGACCACTCACTGTCAGGGCCCTGGAAAGCCTGCTGAGTTCGCCCCGGCCGGGCTAAACATGTAGGATTTATAGGGCTTTATGTAATAAAATCACGACCTGCTCGAATCGTTGGAGTTGTCTATGTCTGTCATTAATCGGATCCCTGCTGTCGAAACCAGCGGTACGACCGCTGAAACCAGCACGTCCGGGGTCGTTGGCCGGATCCATTCCGTTGAAACCTGCGGCACTGTCGATGGTCCCGGCATACGGTTTATCGTATTCATGCAAGGCTGCCTGATGCGCTGCAAGTACTGCCACAACCGGGACACCTGGGACACCCAGGGTGGCCGTGAAGTGACGGTGCCGGAGTTGATGAGCGACATCACCAGCTATCGCCACTTCATGAATGCCTCCGGCGGTGGCGTGACCGCCTCGGGTGGTGAAGCCATGTTGCAACAAAACTTCATCGCCGAACTGTTCGCCGCCTGCAAGGAGAAAGGCATACACACCTGTCTCGATACCAACGGCTTCGTGCGTCACTACGACGAACAGCTCGACAAGGTGCTCGACAACACGGATCTGGTGCTGCTCGACATCAAACAGATCAATGACGAAAAGCACATACCGCTCACCCATGTCAGCAACAAATACACTCTGGAGTTCGCCCGCTATCTGGCTGCCAAGGGCAAGACCATGTGGATCCGCTACGTGGTGGTGCCAACCTGGTCAGACGATGACGAGAGCGCCGAAGGGCTGGGGCAGTTCATCGCCGAGCTGGGTGATTGCGTCGAGAAAGTGGAGCTGCTGCCCTACCACGAGCTGGGCAAGCACAAGTGGGACGTACTGGGCGAGAACTATGATCTGACCGGGATCAAGCCCCCCAGCAAGGAGACCATGGACCGGGTTCAGGGCATCCTCAGCAAGTATCACAAGCTCGTCAAATACTGATTGTTAAAGCAGGGCTGGCAGGGAATACGCCAGCCCTTGTTATTTTATCCGTCACCCCTGCTCGCTCAGTACGCCATCACATGACAAGGACATGCCATGAGTGAAGGACAAGCCGCAGCCCTCCTGCTCTGGCTATTGCTGCTTCTATTCAGCCTGCGCGGCAGGCTGCTGCGAACCCTGCTTGCCCAACCACTCTATCAGCACCTCTGCCTTGGCGGCGCCATAGCGCTGGTGCCGCTCTGGACCTTGCGTGCCGGCCTGCACGAGGGGCTGGACGTGCACTTTCTCGGCCTCACCAGCCTGACCCTGCTGCTGGGATGGCGTCTCGCCTTGCTTGCCCCCTGCCTGACACTGCTGGTGCTCGGTTACTTCGATGTCATCAAGCTCGCCGACATCGGCTGGCAGGCGCTGATCGGTGTCGCTCTGCCCGTGGCCACCAGTTGGTTGCTGTTTCTGGCCAGCTGGGCCTGGATGCCCCGCCACCTGTTCGTCTATCTGTTCGTGGTCGCCTTTCTCGGTGGAGCTCTCAGCATTTCGGTCAAAGTGATCGCCAGCGCCCTGCTGATGGGCATGAGCGGTACCTATCCATGGCACACCATCAGCGCCGACTATCTCTCCATCTGGCCGCTGCTGCTTTTCCCCGAAGCCCTGCTTAACGGCATGACCATGACACTGCTCGCCGTCTACCACCCCCACTGGGTCAATACCTTCTTCGATAGGGAATACTTGGGCCGCTGAACGGCTTGAACCACAAAAAGCCCGTCTCGATGACGGGCTTTTTTAGGCTCTGTCCCAATTACGTATTGAAAGGCTAATCTTGAAGTAGGCCATCTCCTTGAGGTCTACCATCATGGATACCCCTGCCTTTCAACACCTGTTGTCCCTCTTTCCCCA
>NZ_JBSTYL010000040.1:0-25042 GCF_054052465.1 Aeromonas enterica
CTGAAATTGATACCGAAGGAAGTGCGCACTAAAGTAGCGTAAACAAGACACCGGTTTGAGGCCGGTGTCAGGTGATAACTAGATCTGTACAAATTGTTTTACTTTGCGCTCGTATCGAAGAAACAGCTCTTCACAAGATGCTTGATATTGTTCAGCACTGTAAAATTTCATATTTTCTCCAAAGACATAAGGTTTGATATCACAACAGGGGCGTCAATATTTTGTGTGCTGGCTATGTTTTGTTTTGCTCAGAAAGGTGGGTGTTATAATTTTTCCGACAACGTCCTAATTTTCTGACCACGTAAACCAATGCAAAATAAAATGCCACGAGTTGGCTATCCCTTTTGAAGGGTTTGTGAGCCTTATTTTCGATCAGTGCTATTTAATAAAATAACCGATAGGAAGCCAATGGCCACTCTTCTTGCTAAATGTTAATGTTTCGGTTGTTGATTTTTTATTTTTGAATTCAGTTTTAAACCTAATTGCAAAATATTTTCCATCCGGTACGCCAGGCAGTGAGGAATACTCATTGATATCAATTTTTGTCCGAGAAATCACTCCACCTAGCGGAGTGCGTACACCTTTTAGTTCATTATTCCATTGAGCTTGTGATAGTTGTGATTTAAACAACGCATCTGAATTCTGCCAACTTTCGGCATATTCTCCAGCATCAACAATTTTAAGCCAATCATTTGCTGCTATAGAGCCGTCAGACTCATTAGCCAACACAAAAGATGAAAAAAACAGCGACAAAACTAATATTAGTTTTCTCATAAAAACTCCTTTACTCTAATGTTTATTGAAATGCCGCACTCAAGATATTGCTAACGTTTGGTTAAGGGGCGTGATTTATCTCGTATGTTGGGATTCGCTTCGTTCTGCACCAACCTGCAAAACCACGCTACCGCCCCTGAGTTTCAGCCCCCAGTCTGCTGCTTTTAACCTGCGAGATAGCAACAATCGCTTTCATGGCGTTCTTCCGAGAGGTTGATTGTCATTCGAGTATCCTAAGAGGGTGGGGGATAGTTGAGAAGCGTGTTGTGGCGGGAATCTGTGTTGGATCAACAAATTAGTCATTAAGGCATGCGCTGAGTGAGCAACTTGCTTGGCTGGAAATGCACGATTCCCCTCACCCTGACTCTCTCCTGAAGGGAGAGGGGAGCAAAATGCCGGGAGTGATACGCGGGCACAAACGGCAAAGAGAAAGGGAGCCTGTCAGGCTCCCTTTTGTGTGGTTATGCGAATGGGCATATCAGAGCCATAAAAACGCAGCCTCCCATCTTTTCATGCGCTGGCTATATAGCCCGCGATTGGATTGTTATTTCGTCATCGGTGTCACATCTTCGATATCTTGGGCTTTTATTCTGTCGAGGGGAATGAGCACCGGCTCGCGCAACGAAGTGAAATCAATCTTGCTTACATCGATTGTACGCACCCGTCTGTTGTGCTGCGTGTGGTAATACAAGGCTCTGTTCTTCGTATCATAGATAGTCGTCCAGATGGTGGAGCTGCGCATATCTTTGGTCTTTGCTTCGCCTTCCCCCTCGGCGGAACCGAGTGGCAAGTTGAAATTGTCTAGCATGCGGAACAGTTCGTATACCGTCTCCTGCCCCGTTGGCGTGGGACGTGCTGTCTGCGAGAAAGCCACTGCCCGAACGAACCGCGACGGGGGGGTGTTATCGCCGGGCAGCCCAATCATCCCGCTTCCGCCACCCAAGGGTGCAAAGTCCATCTCCTCAATCTTCTTCGACGGTAGGGCTACCTTCGACAGGTTGAGATAGTTGCGCAGGTTGGTTATGTGCCAGTCATAGTTCGGCGCGTTGGTGATCACGCCAAGTGGCGCGTCGAAGATAACGAGTTCGCCCTTCACGTATTCGATCACGATGGCTTTGCCGCTGGGCTCGGTGACGATGAAATGTGCCGGAGGAGCAAAACCAAGAGATGGCGCGACCACTGGTGTTACACGAACCTTGGCGAGCGCCGCCTTGGCCTCATCCACAGTCGCAGTGGTCGAGAGCAGATAGGAAATGACATCACCGGGACCGATGCTTATGTTGGATTTGGCTGGGTCATACACTTGATATTCGGTGAAGCCTGGAAGGTAGAAGCCATTGACGGCAAGACCCTTCTCATTCATACCGTCGAGAATAAGGCCCTCACCCATAGCCGGGGCATCCAGGCCGATAAATCCATGCTGCACTTTCCAGCTCAGACCGGATTTATGATCAGGGGTATTACCCGTAAATTGATGTCCACGAGGGATGATTACCGCCCTGGACTGCAGATCGAAAGTGCCCCATTCCATCGTGCGGCCAAAAACGACCGCCCCGTCTTTAGCCTTCAGGGTAATCCCCGTGCAAGCATCGGCAACGGGTGTCATCGCGAAGGTAGCCAATGCAGAAAGCGAGGCTATGAGTTTTTTGGTGATCATTTATTCCGCCTTTGGTCTGAGTTAACTGTTCTGGTTACGGCAAATAGAGATGATTCGTTGGCTAACAATGATGAGATGGAGGGTGGTACTCATCCGATAACAGAGCCTTCCATATCACTCCTTTCTGCCCTGATAGTTGCCACCAAATAATGACATCATGACATTACCAACCTACCTCTGATATCCAGATGTATTCGCTTGCCTTCTTCTATTTGCTCCAGGATTTTCCCGGCATAAAAACACAGAGCATGAGCCGGCGATGGCAAGTACCAGCAAGGCTATCGCCACTGAGTGACGGCCTCCTGGTTCGCTGCTTTTCACCTGCGAAATATCAACAATTGCTGCCATGACGCTCTTCCGAGAGGTTGATTGTCGTTTGGCTATTTTATGGGCGAGTATGGCGCGTTGAGAAGCGTATTTTGGCGGGAATCTGTGTTGGATCAATAAATTAGCCATCGGTTGTGCTTTGGGTAATCAACTCATTTGGCAGGGAATGCAAAGCTGCCCTCACCCCAACCCTCTCCCGGAGGGAGAGGGGGCAACACACAGGGAGCTGTTAGCGGGTACAAGCGAGATAAAACGAAAGGGAGCCGGTCAGGCTCCCTTTTACGTGGTTATGTGAACTGGCAGATCAGGGCCACAGACAATAGACCCCATACCCGACCTTAGCGATTGGTCGCGGCCTTCATCCCTTCCACAAACTCTTTCAGACGAGTGAGCATATGCTCCGGGTTCTGGTGGTGGATCTCGATGATCTTCACTACTGCGGAGCCGGAGATGGCACCGGCGGCGCCAGCGGCGATCGCTTCACGTACCTGAGCCGGTTCGCTGATGCCAAAGCCGAGCAGGGCGGGGGGCGCCTTGAACTCGCGCAGGGTATTGATCAGCCCATCCACCGGCATGCCGGCCTTGGTCTCGGCACCGGTGACGCCAGCGCGGCTCACCAGATAGGTGTAACCACTGCCCAGCTCGGCAACTGCCTTGAGAGTCTCGGCATCGCCATTGGGCGGGGCGATAAAGATGCTGTCGATGCCAAACTTGTCGGCGGCCGCCTTGTAGGGGGCGCACATCTGTACCGGCACGTCGGCGACCAGCACCGAATCCACGCCCGCCTGCTGGCACTTCTCATAGAAGCCATCGATGTGGCGTACATAGACCAGATTGGCGTAGACCAGCAGGCCAATGGGCAGCTGCGGGTACTTTGCACGGATGCGAGCGAGCAGATCGAAGCAGTCGTCCGGAGTGGTGTGGCTTTCGAAGGCGCGCAGGGCGGCGCCCTGAATGGTGGGGCCGTCCGCTACCGGATCGGAGAAGGGAATGCCGAGTTCGAGGGCATCGGCGCCCCCTGCGACCAGCGCATCGACGATGGCCAAGGAGAGTTCGGGGGTGGGGTCACCCAGCATCACGAACGGCACAAAGGCGCCCTGATTGACCGCATCCAGACGGGAGAAAAGTTGTGCGTAACGATTCATGACAAGGTTCCTTCTTTCTCGAAAATGTCGGCGACGGTGAAGATATCCTTGTCGCCACGGCCGGAGAGGTTGACGATCAGCACCTGCTCTTTCTCCGGTTCACTGCGGGCCATCTTGAGGGCGTGAGCCAGGGCGTGGGAGGATTCCAGCGCCGGGATAATCCCTTCTGATTTGGCCAGCTCCTGGAAGGCGTCCAGCGCCTCCTTGTCGGTGATGGAGACATACTCGGCGCGGCCGATGGAGGCCAGATGGGCGTGCTGCGGGCCGACGGAGGGGAAGTCGAGCCCCGCCGAGACGGAGTAGGACTCCTGAATTTGCCCCTGCTTGTCCTGCATCAGGTAGGAGTGCATGCCAAAGAAGACCCCCTTGCTGCCGTGACCCAGCGGGGCGCCGTGCTCACCGCTCTCGATGCCGTGACCACCCGGCTCGACCCCGATCAGGCGCACCTCAGGGTTGTCGATGAAGTCGGCAAACATGCCGATGGCGTTGGAACCGCCGCCGACGCAGGCGATCACCGCATCGGGCAGCCGCTCCTCTTTCTTGAAGCACTGGGCCTTGGCCTCTTCGCCGATCATCTTCTGGAACTCCCGCACTATGGTGGGGAAGGGGTGCGGGCCGGCGGCCGTGCCCAGCAGATAGTGGGCGTTGTCGTAGTTGGCGGCCCAGTCGCGCAGCGCCTCGTTGCAGGCATCTTTCAGGGTGCTGGAGCCTGAGTGCACCGGTATCACGGTGGCGCCCATCAACTTCATGCGAAACACGTTGGGTTTCTGGCGCTCGCAATCCTTGGCGCCCATATAGACCCGGCACTTGAGGCCGAGCAGGGCGCAGGCCAGCGCGGTAGCAACGCCGTGCTGACCGGCGCCGGTCTCGGCGATGATCTCGGTTTTGCCCATCCGCTTGGCCAGCAGTGCCTGACCCAGCACCTGGTTGGTCTTGTGGGCGCCGCCGTGCAGCAGGTCTTCACGCTTCAGATAGAGGCGGGTCTTGGTGCCCTTGGTCAGGTTGCGGGTCAGGGTGAGCGGGGTCGGGCGACCGGCATACTCGGTCAGCAGCTCCTGAAATTCGGCGATAAAGGCCGGATCCTCCTTGGCATCGACGAAGGCTTTCTCCAGCTGGAGCAGGGCGGGGATGAGGATTTGGGGCACATACATGCCGCCAAATTCACCAAAAAACGGGTTGAGCAGGGTCATGGCTTCTTCCTTGTATTAGCTAAATCGAAACATCAAAAAGGGTTGCGTTACAGGTTGCGCAGGGCGGCAAAGGCGGCCGCCAGCTTGTGTGCATCCTTCTGGCCCGGGGCGCTTTCTACCCCGGAGTTGAAATCAAGGCCGAGGCAGCCGACCTGGGCCGCCTGCAGGGCGTTGTCTGGATTCAGCCCGCCCGCCAGCATCAACTTGCTCTTGTCGAGAGTGGCTAGCATGGCCCAGTCGAACGCCTGACCCGTGCCGCCGCTCTGGTTGCCGACTTTTGTATCCAGCAGCAGGCGATCCACCGGGAGGTCGAGGGCGGGCAGGGGTTCGCCGCTTTCTTTGCCGAGAGAGACGCCTACGGCTTTCCAGATCTGGCAAGTCGCCGGCAGCAGCGGGCGCAGGTTGTCGATATAGGGGGCATCTTCCTCCCCATGCAGTTGCACCGCGGCGAGCCCGAGCGCCTCCACCGTCTTGGCGATGGTCTCTTGCTGGGCGTTGCGAAATACCCCGACGTAAGAGAGCTGCGCGCCAGCCATCACGGTGCGGGCGGCGGGAATATCCACGTAGCGCGGGCTTTTGGCCACAAAGATAAGGCCACCGAACACGGCGCCCGCCTGATGGGCGGCGGTGGCATCGTCGGCACGGGTGAGGCCGCATACCTTGTTCTGACCGAGCACCAGCTTGCGTACCGCGGCCTCCAGATCGGCTTCCTCCATCAGGGAGGAGCCCACCAGGAAGCCCTTGGCATGGTGGCGCAGCTCGGCCACCTGGGTGCGATCCTTGATGCCGGATTCGCTGATCACGACTCGATCGGCCGGGATGCGGGCCGCCAGCTGCTTGGTGCGGTTGAGATCGACGCTCAAGTCCCGCAGATCCCGGTTGTTGATGCCAATTACGGGGGCGCCAAGCGCGATGGCGCGGGTCAGCTCTTCTTCATTGCTCACCTCGGTCAGCACGCCCAGACCCAGCACCCTGGCCACCGCGAACAGGGCGCGATAGCCCTCATCGGTGAGCACGGAGAGCATCAGCAGTATGGCGTCCGCCTGATAGTGGCGGGCCAGATAGAGCTGATAGGGGTCAATCATGAAATCCTTGCACAGCACCGGCTGACTGACGCGACCGCGCACCCGCGGCAAAAAGGCGAAATCCCCCTGAAAGAACTTCTCGTCGGTCAGTACCGAGATGGCGGTGGCGTATTTGCCATAGATGTCGGCGATCGCCTCCGGGCTGAAGTCATCGCGGATCAGCCCCTTGGAGGGAGAGGCCTTCTTGCACTCCAGAATAAAGCGGGTGGAACCGGCCTTGAGCGCACCGACAAAATCCCGATCGCTTGCTACCAGTTCACTCTGGAAGCTCTCCAGCGGCTGGGCCAGCTTGCGGGCGGCGACCCACTCCTGTTTGGCCGCCACTATCTTGCCGAGAATGGTCTGGTTGATGGAGGCCATGTTCAGGAAGGCATGGGGGGCAATGAGGTCTGACATCTCGTTATCCTTGCGAAGCTGGCTGTTGCCCTGCGGGCGATCTGAGTGAGTGCCCAGCGGGCTTGGGTTATAGCCCTGCGGGCGATCTGAGCTAGTGCCTGAGTGAATGCCGTGCTGGTTAGTGGCTGACATCATGCCTCCTGATGGCTCAGGGTGGCGAGGCGGGCTGCGAGCTCCGCTGTCTTGCCGCTCGCCAGCACCGCCAGCACCTCGGCGGCCGCGCTCTTGAGATCTTTTGCCTTGCCCGCCATCAGCAGTAGCGGTGCCACGTTGGCGGCAATGGCGGCGTTGTGAGCCGGGGTGCCACGCCCCTCCAGAATGGCGGCGGTGATGGCGCGGTTCTCTTCCGGTTCCCCACCCTGAATGGCGCTGACCGGGTAGGTCTCGAGGCCAAAGTCAGCCGGGGTGATCATAAATTCGCGGATCTCGCCGTCACGGATCTGGGCCACCTGGGTCGGGCCGTGGATGGCAATCTCGTCAAGGCCGGCGCCGTGAACCACCATACCGGTTTTCAGCCCCAGTGCCAGCAGGGTTTCTGCGATGGGGCGCACCAGCTCGGGGGCATAGACCCCCATCAGCTGATAGGTAGGGCGGGCGGGGTTGATAAGCGGCCCCAGCACGTTGAACAGAGTGCGGGTCTTGAGGGCCTGACGCACCGGCATGGCGTGGCGCACGCCAGCGTGATACTGGGGGGCGAACAGGAAGCAGATGCCGAGTTCATCCAGACAGTGGCGCGCCTGCGCCGGGCTCATGTCGAGTTTGATGCCCATCTTGTCCAGCAGATCGCTCGAACCCGACTTGCTCGAGACTGAACGGTTGCCGTGCTTGGCCACTTTCAGGCCGCAGGCGGCGGCGACCAGCGCCGAGGTGGTGGAGACGTTGATGGTGTTGAGGCCATCGCCACCGGTACCGACTATGTCGCAGAACTCGTAATCCGGACGCGGGAAGTCGCGCGCTTCCGCCAAGAGAGCCTCGGCGGCACCGGCGATCTCCTCCGGCGTCTCCCCCTTGATCTTGAGGGCGGTCAATAAACTGGCGAGCACTATGGGATCTACTTCGCCACGTACCACCTGGCCGAAGGCGTCGCGGGTACTTTCACGGCTCAGAGACTGACCCTGATAGAGGGTGTTGAGATGATGATGCATAGGGTCTTCCTTACCGCGCGCCGCGTGTCGAAAAAATGCTTTCTGGACGGGTGATATGGGCGAGCGCCTGAGTCAGCAGGCGGGCCCCTTCCGAGGTCATGATGGATTCGGGATGGAACTGGAAGCCCAGCACCCTGTCGTCCTGCTGCTCTATGGCCATGGGCATGCCCTGATAGTGGGCAATCACCGTCAGCTCTTCCGGTACATAGGTGGCCACCAGCGAGTGGTAGCGCGCCACCGGCAGTGGGCTTGGCAGACCGGCGAAGGCGCCGTGGCCGTTGTGCTCAATCAGGGAGCGCTTGCCGTGGACGATTTCACCCGCCGCACCGACGGTGCCGCCGTAGGCTTCGCACAGGGCCTGATGACCGAGGCAGATGCCGAGGATGGGCACCTGACTGCGGGCCAGCTTGATCAGATCAATCAGGCAACCCGCCTCGTGGGGGGCACCTGGCCCCGGGGAGAGCACCAGCACGGCGTCCCCTTCGCAGGCGGCGATCTCGCTCATGATGCGGCTCGCCGGCAGGCTGTTGCGGTAGATCCGCACCGGATAACCGAGGGAGCGGAACTGATCGACCAGGTTGTAGGTAAACGAATCGAAGTTGTCGAGCAGGAAAATGTTAGTGGCTGTTGATCCGGTACTCATTGGCTCACGTCCTTATGTTGCTCCTGCTGGGCGCTCAGGGCTTGCAGTGAGGTGCCATGGCTGGCGGCGATGGCGGCCAGCACGGCGGCCGCCTTGGCGCGGGTCTCGTCCGCTTCGGCCTGGGGTTTGGAGTCATAGACCACACCGGCGCCGGCCTGCACATGGGCCATCCCATCTTTGACAAACGCCGAGCGAATGACGATGCAGGTATCCATCTCGCCCGCACCGTTGATGTAGCCGACTGCGCCGCCGTAGCTGCCACGGCGCTTGCCTTCCACCATGCGAATGAGCTCGCTGGCGCGGATCTTGGGGGCGCCGGTGAGGGTGCCCATGTTCATGCAGGCCTGATAGGCGTGCAGGGCGTCAAGGTCTGAACGCAAGGTGCCCACCACCTTGGAGACCAGGTGCATCACGTGGCTGTAGCGATCAACTTTCAGCAGTTCCTTGACGTAGCGGGTGCCGGGCTCGGAGATGCGGGCTATGTCGTTGCGGCCCAGATCCACCAGCATCAGGTGCTCGGCCACCTCTTTTTCGTCCTGGCGCAGCTCCAGCTCGATGCGGCCATCCAGATCCCGGTTGATGCTGCCGTCCGGGTTCAAGCCCCGGCGACGGGTGCCGGCGATGGGGTACATCTCGACGTCGCGGCTGGCGGCGCAAAACTTGACCGCGCTCTCCGGCGAGGCGCCAAACAGGGTGAAGCCCTCATCCTGCACGTAGAACATGTAGGGGCTGGGGTTGGTCTGCTTGAGGCGGCGATAGGCGGCCAGCGGGTTCGGGCAGGGCAGGGAGAAACAGCGGGACGGCACCACCTGGAAGATGTCGCCACGGCGGATGAAGCCCTTGAGCTTCTCCACCTCGGCGCAGAACTGCTTGTCGCCCTTGTCCACGCTCATGCCGCCGGTGAGGGGCTGGGTGGTCAGCTCGGCGCTCAGGGTTTGTTGGCAAATCTGTTTGAAGTCGGTGAGCCGATCGCTCAGGCGGCTATATCTGTCTTCCACCTGGCTCTCATCGCTGTCACCACCAAAGATGCAGGCCAGCAACTGGGTTGAACGCTCGATATGATCGATGGTGATCAGGGTCTCGGCCACATAGAAGCAGTAGTCGGGGCAACTGTTGCTCCCCTCCGGTACTTCTGGCAGATCCTCGAAGGAGGCGATCAGGTCGTAGGCGAAGCTGCCTGCCATAAACAGCGCTTCTTTACCTAACTGGCATTGCAGCTCCTGTTGCAGAGTACGCAACACGTCCAGCACGCTGCTCCCCTTGAGGCGAGAGTCTTCATCCTGCTCCCGATCGGAGGCCGGGAAGTCGAGCTGCAACTCGCCATCCACCAGCGAGCGTGCGACCACAGCAGGCAGGCGCTCGACCAGCAGGCTCTGCAGCTGGGCGCCGTTGTCGTTCAGAGTGCGCACCCGCACTGTGCGGCCACGGCATTCAATGCGCAGGCAGGCATCCACCAGCAGCAGGCTCTGCTTGCCCGCCTTGGAGTCGATCTCGACCGATTCCAGCAACAGATTGTTGGGGCGACCTTGGCAGAGGCGGGTGTAGAGCGCCAGCGGGTCGGCCACATAGGGGGCGTTGAGCTTGAGGGTATCGAATTCACCCAGGGGCAAGCGAGTCGTATTGACGGTCATAGTGCGTTCCCTTGCGTGTGATGCGTTTTACCGATGTTCATGACATTGAATTCCTTGGAAATTAAATTGGTTTAGGCGGTTTCAGTAGGGTTGCCATCGCCAGGTCAGTGTTCTTGTCTGAATTCTCGGTTTCATCACAGGTCCATTTGCCGGATAATAAAAAAGCCCGCTGGGGTCAGCGGGCTTTTTCTTTGGGTTCTTAATTTGCTGTCAGATTACAGATACAGCAACGACCACACGCCCGCATGTCAGGGGGTGTGCCACCACCAGATGGTCAGGATGGAAGTCGTTTGCATGATAAAGTCCTGTAAAAAGATGTTTGCAATGAAGTGCCTACAGAAAACGATAAAGCTGCGGCCAAGTCAAGTCGCTTTTTAGCCTTCTTTCACCGATGGTGACCTGATCATGAGAGCGGAATAACCTGATGAGATTCGATCTTCACTGTCATACCACTGCCTCCGACGGTGTGTTGAGCCCGGCCGATCTGGTGCGCCGCGCTGCCGAAAAACAGGTAGAGGTGTTAGCAGTTACTGACCACGACACCCTTGATGGACTTGATGAGGTGCGTCGCATCATCGAAGCCGAGCAGCTGCCGCTGCGGCTGGTGAGCGGGGTCGAGATCTCCACCGGTTGGGAGCATCACGAGATCCACATAGTGGCGCTGGGGGTGGATGAAAAAAATCCGCAGCTGGTGGCATTTTTGGCGGGCCAACGGGCTCGTCGTGAGGCGCGCGCACTGGAAATAGGGCGCCGTCTGGAGAAGTGCCTGATCCCGGGCACCTATGAAGAGGCCAAGGCGCTGGCCGGTGATGCCGCCGTGACCCGTGCCCACTTTGCCCGTGTGCTGGTGGCGCGCGGGGTGGCCGACAACATGCAGAAGGTATTCAAAAAGTACCTGAGTCGAGGCAACAAGGGTTATGCCCCGGCCGAGTGGCCCGAGATGAGCGAGGCCATCACCGCCATTCACGCTGCCGGCGGGCTGGCGGTATTGGCCCACCCCAGCCGTTACGATCTCACCGCCAAGTGGATCAAGCGGCTGCTGGTGGCCTTCAAGGCGGTCGGTGGCGATGCCATGGAGGTGTCACTGCCCCAGCAGAGCCCGCAGGAGCGGGCCAACCTGGGCCAGTGGGCCAGGGAGCACGACCTCTACATCTCGGTGGGATCGGATTTTCACTTTCCCTCCAACTGGACCGAGCTGGGCCGCCACCTCTGGCTGCCCAAGGAAGGCATGCCGGTCTGGCTGGCTTATCCGGGTCACTTCGGGCTCACCACCGAGCAGCATGCCACCCTGCTGGCCAGCCGCTAGTACAGGGTCTGCCGGTTGGCCTTCTGTTGCATGAGAGGGCAAACCGGCGTCAAACAGGTTAAGGTAGTGCCATGGGTCTGGAACCCGTGACCATACGAGCGGGCAGGCATTGCCGCCCCCATTGCGAGAACGAGTTATGAGTCAGCATTTTTACGTACACCCGGAAAACCCCCAGGCCCGTCTGATCGGCCAGGCGGTACAGATCATCCAGAACGGCGGCGTCATCGTCTATCCGACCGATTCCGGCTATGCGCTCGGTTGCCAGATGGGTGACAAGGGCGCGCTGGAGCGCATCTGCCGCATCCGTCGCATCGATCCCACCCACGACTTCACCCTGGTGTGTCGGGATCTTTCCGAGATCTCTACCTATGCCAAGGTGGACAACACGGCGTTTCGCCTGGTCAAGGGCAACACGCCCGGGCCTTACACCTTCATCTTCAAGGCGACCAAGGAAGTGCCGCGCCGTCTGATGAACGAGAAGAAGAAGACCATCGGCATCCGGGTGCCGGCCAACAACATAGCGCTGGCCCTGCTGGAAGCCCTCGGCGAGCCGCTGCTCTCCACCACCCTGATCCTGCCGGGTTCGGAGATGGCGGAGTTTGACCCGGAAGAGATCTTCGACAAGCTGGGCAAGCAGCTGGATCTGGTGGTCAACGGTGGCTATCTGGGCGAGCAGCCCACTACGGTAGTGGATTTCTCCGATGACGAGCCCGTGCTGCGTCGTCGTGGTGCCGGAGACCCGACTCCGTTTGAGTGATGACCCTGTGCCCGTGATGGCCCCGCCTGCGTTGGGCGCAACGGGGGAGGGCATCCTCCCCCAGGCCATCCCATCCCCCATAGCGCGTGTGCTGGGGCAGCCCTACCATGAGCTGCCCCAGGACTTGTTCATTCCGCCCGATGCGCTGGAAGTCTTCCTCGATACCTTCGAGGGGCCGCTCGATCTGCTGCTCTATCTCATCCGGCGCCAGCAGCTGGATATCCTGAACCTGCCGATCCTGCAGATCACCGCCCAGTACATGGAGTACGTGGAGCTGATGCAGGGGCTCAATCTGGAGCTGGCCGCGGAATATCTGCTGATGGCGGCCTGGCTCGCGGAGATAAAATCTCGCCTGCTGCTGCCCAAGGCCCCCGAGCTGGAGGACGAAGAGGAGGGAGAAGATCCCCGCGTCACCCTTATTCGTCGACTGCAGGAATATGAGCGCTTCAAGGTGGGGGGCGAGCGTCTCAATGCCTTGCCACGGGTGGAACGGGAGATCTTTATCGCTGCCGCCCTGCCGCCGGATTTTGGCTCTCTCAAGCCATTGACCCCCGATGTTTCGCTGGTTGAGCTCGCCCTTTACATGCAAAGTGTGGTAAAACGCGCGACTCATTTCGAACATCATCAGATCCGCCGCGAGCAGATCCCGACCCGGGTGCGCATGGCGGAGATCCTCGCCATGCTCTCGCTGGGCCAGACGTTGCGGCTGGAACAGGTGCTCAGAGCCGAAGAGGGACGCATGGGGGTGCTGGTGACGTTTCTGGCCCTGCTGGAGCTGTCCAAGGAGTCCCTGATCTGGATCCTGCAGGCCGAGCCGCTGGGGCCGATCCATTTTGCCCTGGCGAGCCAAGATGAAAGCGGGGAACGTGAATATGCACACTGAGTTGGTTTCTTTGTCCCGAGCTTGCTGCCCGCCTGCCGGGGTCTGTGTGCATCTTCCTGTGGCCCGCCAGTCTGACGCCATGAGCGGGGAGGGCAACCGTGGCGCTGCCCGCTGAACGGCTCAAGACGCTGGTCGAAGCCGCGATTTTTATTGCCGGGCGCCCCTTGACCGTGAGTGAGCTGAAAAGCGGCGTGCTGGCGGATTACCCCGTCACCGGCCGCTATGTTCAACTCTTGCTGGCAGAACTGCGGCAGGATTACAGCGAGCGGGGGGTGGAGCTCAAAGAGGTCGCCTCCGGCTGGCGCTTTCAGGCGCGTCAGGAGTATGCCGAGGAGCTCTCCAGGCTCTGGAGCGAGCGGGCGCCCCGTTATTCGCGCGCCGTGATGGAGACGCTGACGCTGATTGCATATCGGCAGCCCATCACCCGTGCCGAGATCGAAGCCATCCGCGGGGTGGCGGTGTCCAGCCAGATAGTGAATACCCTGAAAGAGCGTGGCTGGGTGCGCAGCGTCGGTCACAAGGAGGTGGTGGGTCGCCCCGAGCTGCTCGCCACTACCCGGGAATTTCTGGATTATTTTAATCTGCAGAGCCTGGATCAGCTCCCCGAGCTGGATCCTGAACTGCAATCCCCCTTGCCCGGTCTGCCGGTCGAGGGGCGCTAGTCCTGGTCGCTGGCCTGTGCCAGCTGACCGGGCTGCTTGAACATCAGGGCGTGTCGGATGACCCATGCGGGATCCTGCACTGCCATCCCCTTGTCCGGCATGCCGGACGAGGGCCGCGAGACCGGGTCCCCTGTGCTGGCATGTGCCGGCTGACCCGATCTTTTGAGCATTGAAGCGTGTCGGATTGCCCGTACGGGGTTTGACACAGTAATAACCGTTGCCCGTTATGCTGGCGGGCAGCGATCAACAATCAGGTAACCCCGATGAGTGAAAAACTGCAAAAAGTGTTGGCCCGCGCGGGTCACGGCTCCCGTCGTGAGATGGAGGCCCTGATCACCGCAGGTCGGGTCAGTGTGGATGGCAAGGTCGCCACACTGGGAGATCGCGTCGAAGTGAACGCCGTGATCCGTGTCGATGGCCATACGGTCAAGACCCGTGCCGAGGAAGAGATGATCTGCCGCGTGCTGGCGTATCACAAGCCCGAAGGGGAGATGTGTACCCGCCACGATCCGGAAGGTCGTCCCACCGTGTTCGATCGTCTGCCCAAGCTGGAGAGCGCCCGCTGGATCGCGGTAGGCCGTCTCGACGTCAACACCTCCGGCTTGCTGCTGTTCACCACGGACGGTGAGCTGGCCAACCGCCTGATGCACCCGAGCCACGAAGTGGAGCGTGAATACGCGGTGCGCGTGTTTGGCGAGATCACCGAAGCCATGCTGCAACGCCTGCGCAAGGGTGTGCAGCTGGAAGATGGCATGGCCAAGTTCAACAAGATCAAACCGGCCGGCGGTGAAGGCCTGAACCAGTGGTTCAACGTCACCCTGACCGAGGGCCGCAACCGTGAAGTGCGCCGCCTGTGGGAATCCCAGGAAGTGCAGGTGAGTCGTCTGATGCGCGTGCGCTACGGCGACGTCACCCTGGATCGTGGCATCCCCCGTGGTGGCTGGCAGGAACTGAAACTGCCGGAAGTGAACTACCTGCGCGGTCTGGTCAACATGCCGCCGGAGACCGAATCCAAGGTCGATCTGCAGCAGGATGGCAAGAGCACCCGTCACAAGCAGGCCGCCCAGATCCGTCGTGCCGTCAAGCGTCACAAGGACATGCAAGGCATGGAGCCGCGCGCGCGCAGCACCACCGCCCGCCGCAAGCCGACCTCCTCTACCCGCAACTCGGGTACCGGCAGCAAATAAGCACCCGCCAGGTGCTTGGTCGAGGTGCCGCTGAGTTGCGGCACCTCGACCAATAACAGGGCCTGCACCATCCAGTGCGGGCCCTGTTTTTATATGAGCGTTCCTTGAATGGCTGAATGCTGCTTTCTCTTTGAAGAAGGCATAGTGATGTCACATGGCGAGCAGTCGCTCGTTTTCCACCACCTCGACGCCATTTTCTTGCTGGCTGAGCACTATCATGGCATGGGCCACCTGGCTGGCCTCAATGGCGCGCCAGCGGCGCAACTTGCCAACCAGCAGCGGGCGCAGCAACGGGTAGATCGCCTGGAAGCATTGCTCCGACAGGCGTGGGGGCTGGCGATTGCCGAGCAGCATGGCGGGGCGCACTATGGCGAGCCGTGGCCAGGATTGCGCCAGCAATGCCTGCTCCATCTGCCCCTTGGTGCGGGGATAGAGGGCCGGCGAGCGTGGGTTGGCTCCCAAGCTCGAGACGACGATCAGACGTTGACAGCCGTGGCGGCGAGCGAGTGCCGCGAAGGCCAGCACATAGTCGTGATCGACTCGGTGAAACGCCTCGTCGGAACCCGCCTGCTTGCGGGTGGTGCCGAGGCAGCAGAAGGCGATGTCGATGGGGCCGGGCAGCGCAACCTCGTCGAGGCGTTCGAAATCGGCCTGCAACCAGCGATGTTGGGGCCGGGGATCACCTGTCTTGCGACAGAGCAGGGTCAGTGAATGAGCGGGGTCGAGCTGACTGAGCAGCTCCCGGCCGATCAGCCCGCTGGCCCCGGCGATCAGGATCTGGCTCATGCGTGCCTCCCTGGTTCCGCGAGGGTCGCCAGCGTCTGGTCATCAAGCAGCCCGCTGGCTCCGGCGATCAGGATCTGGCTCATGCGTGCCTCCCAGGTTCCGCGAGGGTCGCCAGCACCTGGTCATCAAGCAGCCCGTTGGCTCCGGCGATCAGGATCTGGCTCATGCGTGCCTCCCTGGTTCAGCGAGGGCCGCCAAGATCTTGCCATCGAGTCGTCCGTTGGTTCCGGCGATCAGGATATGGCTCATGCGTGCCTCCCAAGTTCAACGAGGGCCGCCAAGATCTTGCCAGCGAGCCGTCCGTTGGTATGGGGATTCTTGGGCTGGTGCATGGAGGCTTCCTTGCCAAGATGGGATGGCGGTGGCCAAATAAAACAAAACCGGCGCGGGGCCGGTTTTGTTAATGCGATCAGAGCGGGGTGTGGAAGGCCGCTGGCAATGGGAAGTCGCCGGTGACCGTGGCCAATCTGTCGTTGGCAAAGGTCAGGGTGAGTTCCTTGCGCTCCTTCTCGCCGCGACCCGGCTGGAATTCATAGAGGTAATACCAGGTGTTCGGGTCAAAGCCATCGCGCAGCATGGCGGAACCCAGCACGAACTCGACCTGTTCGCGGGTCATGCCCTGGCGCAGTTTGTCGACCTGTTTTTGTTCCACATAGTTGCCCTGGGGAATATCGATACGATAGACCAGGCTGCAACCGGACAGGGTGAGGGCGGTCAGGGCCGCGGCAATCAGGTGTTTCATCCGCATATCGAGTTCAGATCATCCATTCAAGTCTTTTTAAGCTCGGCAAATCATACCGGCTCCCTCTGCGGAAGTAAAAAGCCATTGATCCATCAGCCAATAAAAAGGGCCGCCGTGCGACCCTTTCTGCCTGGTAGCGATTTACATGGCGGCGCGGAAGATGGCGACTATCTCCTCGTGGCTCGCCTGTTTCGGGTTGGTGAAGCCGCAGGCATCTTTCAGGGCGTTGCTGGCCAGGATGTCGAAGTCATCGGCCTTGACGCCGAGCTGCTCCAGACCGGCCGGGATCTTCACATCCTGCGCCAGCTGCTTGATGGCGGCAATCGCCGCAGCGGCGCCCTGTTCGTCGTTCATGGCGCTCACGTCGACCCCCATGTGGCGGGCCACATCCTTCAGGCGAGCGGCGCTCACTTGCGCGTTGTAAGCCTGAACGTGGGGCAGCAGCACGGCGTTGCAGACTCCGTGGGGCAGGTCGTAGAAGCCGCCCAGCTGGTGGGCCATGGCGTGCACGTAGCCGAGGCTCGCATTGTTGAAAGCCATGCCGGCCAGGAACTGGGCGTAGGCCATCTGCTCGCGGGCGTGCAGATCGTCGCCCTGATTGACCGCGGTGCGCAGGTGTCTGGCGATGAGCTGGATCGCCATGATGGCGCTGGCATCGGTCACCGGGGTGGCGATGGTGGAGACATAGGCCTCGATGGCGTGGGTCAATGCATCCATGCCGGTGGCGGCGGTGAGGCCTGCCGGCTTGGCCAGCATCAGCTCGGGATCGTTGACCGACATCAGCGGGGTGACGTGCTTGTCGATGATGGCCATCTTCACGTGGCGTGCTTCGTCGGTGATGATGCAGAAGCGGGTCATCTCGGAGGCGGTGCCGGCGGTGGTGTTGATGGCGATGAGCGGCAGCTGCGGCTTGGCGGAGCGATCTACCCCTTCGTAATCCTGGATGCTGCCACCGTTGGCGGCCACCAGGGCGATGCCCTTGGCGCAGTCGTGGGGCGAGCCGCCCCCCAGCGAGATGACACAGTCGCAGCCGTTGGCCTTGATCATCCCCAGACCCGACTCGACGTTGGTCATGGTGGGGTTGGGTCTGGTTTCATCGAAAACCAGACTTTCAATGCCATGTTCCGCCAGGAGGGCGGTGAGCTTGGCGACCACGCCGATCTGGTTCAAGATCTTGTCGGTGACGATCAGCGCCTTGTGATAGCCATAACCCTTTATATCGGCCGCCGCTTCTTGCAGGCAGCCTGCTCCCATCAGGTTGATTGCGGGAATGTAGAACTTGAATGTCGCCATGATGGACTCCGTATGATTAGCCATTAAGTGGTATTCGGGCGCCAACATAGCATCGTCAGTGGGGATGGAAAGGGGTCAATGGTATCCTGTTTACAACTTTATGGACTCGATCACGTACCGGAAAAACTGAGGATGGGAGGGATTGACAAGGCAGCTCGCCCCTTTCTTGGTAGAAAAACGTTTTTCAAGAAATTCATCAAGTTAGCAAACGTTTTGCACGGGATTTGTCACTGTCAATGCGTGGAAGTGTGAGGAGCTTCAAGGAATTGGAAAGCGCTTTCGACCATAGTTGGCGCCTCCCCAGAGAGGGGGGTAAAGGCTTGAAAGTATCATAAAGAATCATCTTAACTTGTGCCCTGACCATGCTGGCAGGGGGCAACCAGGAGTCCACTATGTCTGATGTATTTCACTTGGGTTTGAAGAAAGCGGATCTGCAAGGCGCCACCCTGGCGATCGTCCCCGGTGACCCCGAGCGCGTCAAGCGCATCGCAGAGCTGTTGGATAACCCGGTGCACCTGGCCAGCCATCGTGAATTCACCACCTGGCGCGGCGAGATGGACGGCAAGGCCGTGATCATCTGCTCTACCGGTATCGGTGGCCCGTCCACCTCCATCGCGGTAGAAGAGCTGGCCCAGCTGGGTATCAATACCTTCCTGCGTATCGGCACCACCGGCGCCATCCAGCCGCACCTGAACGTAGGCGACGTGATCGTCACTACCGGTTCCGTGCGCCTCGACGGTGCCAGCCTGCACTTCGCGCCCATGGAGTTCCCGGCTGTAGCCGACTTCGACTGCACCACAGCACTGGTCAACACCGCCAAAGAGATGGGCTCCAAGCTGCACATCGGTGTGACTGCCTCTTCCGATACCTTCTACCCAGGTCAGGAGCGTTACGACACCGTATCCGGCCGCGTAGTGAGCCGTTTCCAGGGTTCCATGAAAGAGTGGCAAGCCATGGGCGTGCTGAACTATGAGATGGAATCTGCCACCCTGCTGACCATGTGCTCCAGCCAGGGCCTGCGTGCTGGTATGGTGGCTGGCGTTATCGTCAACCGTACCCAGCAGGAAATCCCGAACGCCGAAACCATGGCGAGAACCGAATCTGATGCCATCAAGATCGTGCTGGGCGCCGCCCGCAAGCTGATCTGATAGCCACCCCGAGTGGGGGGTGGGGGCCGTTGCGAAAGCACGGCCCCTATCTTTTATCTGCCGTTTTCCCCGTTTGCCCCGTTTGCCCCGTTTGCCTCCTGTTGCGCCTCTGTTCCCTCTGTTGTTCCCTTCGCCTGCTATCACCCCACCGCTTGATGCCGCGTCTCGCTAGAAGGGGCTGGCACATCTGACCGCCATCGGCTCACCGCTCACCGGATGCTGCAAATCCAGCTCGCTGGCATGCAGCATCAGCCGTGGCGCCTGCTCTGTGCCTGGCAACGCAAGACCGCCGTAGAGATCGCAGCCCAGAATGGGGTGGCCCAGCAACTGGCAGTGGATGCGCAGCTGATGGGTACGGCCGGTTTCCGGCACCAGCCGCACGCGGGTCAAAGGCACTGCCTGACCTTGCATCTGCTGCGCCAGCCGCTCAATGACCCGATAGCGGGAGCGGGCGGGCTTGCCGCTGGCGGCGCAGATGGTCATCAGCGGGAATAGAGCCGGATCCTTGGCGATGGGGGCATCGATCACCCCCTCATCGTCGACCAGATGACCGCACAGCAGGGCGCTGTAGGCTTTGCTTACTGCCCGCTGGCTGAATTGCTGGCAGAGCAGGGCGTTGATGGCCTTGTTTCTGGCCACCACCATGATGCCAGAAGTGCCAAAATCGAGGCGGTGCACCAGGGTGCAGCCGGGATAATCCTGCACCAGCCGGTAATGAACCGAGTCGAGGTTCTGCGGGTTTTTGCCTGACAGACTGAGCAGGCCGCTCGGCTTGTTGATCAGCAACAGGTGCTCATCCTCAAACAGGATCTCGATGGCAGCCTCGCAGGGCGGGGCGATGAAGGTATCGATGATGACGGACATAGGGCACACGGACTGGAAACGGGGGGCGATCATACTCGAACCGGCTGCGCGGGGCGAATCGGCTGCTTGCGCCGTGCGATGCGAGGGGGTCATTCGTTCAATAGCTTGATAACGCAATGGTTTGAAACGCGAGAAGGGCACCGTTTTGTGACCCCTTCCCGAGTTCATCTGGGGCTTGCTTGTTAAGGTATGGCTCCCTGTCATGTTGTAAGGAGTCTGTCCATGGCGTTGCCCGTTATTCTCGATTGTGATCCCGGCCACGATGATGCCATCGCCCTCATACTGGCGCTGGCCAGTCCCGAGCTCAAGGTGCTGGCGGTCACCACCAGCGCGGGCAACCAGACGCCGGACAAGACCCTCAACAATGCCCTGCGCATCCTGACCCTGCTCGGCCGTGACGACATCCCGGTAGCGGCGGGGGCACCCAAACCGCTGATGCGCGAGCTTATCATAGCCGACAACGTCCACGGCGAGTCGGGTCTCGATGGCCCCACGTTGCCGGATCCGGCCTTTGCTCCGCAAGCCATGACGGGCCTCGAATTGATGGCCAAGTGCCTGCGCCAGAGCCCGGAGCCGGTGACCCTGGTGCCGACCGGCCCGCTCACCAATATCGCCCTGCTGCTGGCGGCCCATCCCGAGCTCACATCCAAGATTGCCCGCATCGTGTTGATGGGGGGCGCGGCGGGGGCCGGCAACTGGACCCCGGCGGCGGAATTCAATATTTATGTGGACCCGGAAGCGGCCGATATGGTGTTCAAGTCAGGTATTCCTATCACCATGTGCGGCCTCGATGTGACCCATGAGGCGCAGGTGATGGACGAGGACATAGCGCGGGTGCGCGCCATCGCCAATCCGGTGGCCCAGTGTGTGGCCGGTTTGCTCGACTTCTTCATGATCTACCACCGGGATCCCAAGTGGGGATTTGCTGGTGCACCGATGCACGACCCCTGTACCATTGCCTGGTTGCTGGCACCCGCCCTGTTTCACGGGGTCGAGTGCCGGGTCGATATCGAGACTGGTGGCACCCATACTACCGGCATGACGGTGGTGGATCGCTATGGCCTGACCGGCAAACCGGCCAATGCGCTGGTGTTGTTGGGGCTGGATCGTTCGGGCTTCATCGACCTGCTGGTCGAGCGACTGCGGGCGTTTGGCTGACCGCCATTGCACTATTGAGAGAAGGGATGGGAAATGTACAAAGCGTCGCTGGCACTGCTGGCCGGGTTGCAACTGACGGCCTGCTCCACGCCGTTTGAATCTATGTGGCAGGGGCTGGCGACCTGCGAGCTCGATGATCTCTATCTCGACAGCGAGACCGGCCAGCCGGCCCACCCTCAGCTCAAAAACTTCACCCCCTACAAGGTGACGGACGGGTTTGCCTGGTACAAGACCCGCCAGGAGCTGCATGGCCTGCCCATCAGCGGCTTTCTCATTCCCTCGTCCACCTTCGAGGTGCATGCCCTGTTCGTGGACACCCCCATTGCCAATGCGCGAAGGCTGACCCACAACGCCTATGGCAGCGAGTTTTCCGACGAGCAGAAGCACAGCGAGGGGCAGGCCCCCTTGCTGCTGCGCGATCCCAACAACCCCAAGCGATCCATCATAGACTGCACCCAGGGTGAGACCCAGGATCCGCTGCCGGAAGAGCCCTTTCCGGAATAAGCCTCCCGCCATCTCCCAAGCCTTGACCGTCCTCTCGACATAAAAAAGCAGGGGCCAGCCTCATCGGCTGGCCCCTGTGCGTCGTCCCCTCGTCGGGATCAGGGATAACCCGGCGTCTGCTTGATCACGGGCAGCTGGGCCTTGATCCAGGCGGGTTGGATAGATCCCCTGTCGCCGAGCGATGGCGCCCCGTCACTATTTATGGATAACCCAGGGTCTGTTTGATCACGGGCAGCTGGGCCTTGATCCAGGCGGGGTTGATGGGCCCCCAGTCGCCGATGCGATAGTGCCCCTGCAGGTGACGCGCTCCCTCGGTCTGCTCGAAGCCGCAGCTGATGTCCAGCTCCGCCAGGGCACTGAGCGTATCCTGCGCGGTGCGGCGCGGCATGCCGGTCGTCTCCATGATGGCAGGGACCGTATCCGTGCCCTGGCTGATCAGCCAGGCCACGTAAAGCCGCCGGTAGAAGCTGGTGCGCGTCTTGCTCGGCTCTGTCATATCTCGTCCTCAAGCCGGTCGAAGTAGCGCCAGGTGGCCAGCGCGGCCTTGCCCATCACCAGCGCCCAGATACCGAACCAGAACCAGCGGAAGAAGCTCCAGGTGGAGGCGTCGGGCTCGGTACTCTCAATCTTGGTGACGTTGGGGAACATGGAGAACATGTTGATGCGCCAGCCATAGGAGGTAATGATGGCCAGCCGTTTTTCGAACTCCATGGATTTGGCCTTGGCCTGCACGTCGGCGGCGTTGAACTTGAAATAGAAGGGCCAGCCCCACTCGGTGTCCTCGTTGCGGAACACGCGGATCTTCTCGCCGGGCCGTTCGGTATAGATGTAGTAGACGTCAGTGGTGGGACCGTCAGCCGGGTTTTTCTGGCTGATGGGGCCATCCTTGTCGGTGCGCTTTACCTCTACACCAGTGATGGTGGCGATGGTGTGCTCCGGCAGATAGAAGTCGAGCCAGGTGGCGGAGACGAGGGCGATGAGCCCGAGGCCGATAAAGGCCGGTTTCTTGAAGGTCAGCTTCATGATGATCTCATATGAGGGGGAGTGACGTGCCTCTACCATACCTACATTTGGTAGGGTAGCCCAGCCCCCAATGAAGCCAAATTATAAAAAAGAGCGTTTGAAACAATAACAAGTTGGCAGCGTCATTAACAGAAAGGCCCCGCATGCGGGGCCTTGGTCGAGCGAACGTGCAACCATTACAACTGGAACTGGGCCAGCTGCTTGCGCTGCTGTTCGGCGAGCTGTGACAGTTCGTGACTGGCGGCGGCACTCTGGCTGATGCCGGCCGCGTTCTGGTTGACGATCTCGTGGATGTTGGTGATGTTGCGGTTGATATCGGCGGTGACGCAAGACTGCTCCTCGGCAGCGGTGGCCACCTGGGCATTGGCCCCATTGATCTGGTTGACCGCTTCCGTGATGCCGCCGAGCAAGGTTTGCACCTCGCAGGAAAGCTGCTGGTTGTGCGCCAGTATGGTGAGGGTCTCCTGCACGCCGCTGTTGGCTGACTGGGACTGGCTTTGCAACTGCTCTATGATGGCCTGGATCTCCTTGGTGGAGTCCTGGGTGCGCGCCGCCAGCAGGCGTACCTCGTCGGCCACCACCGCAAAGCCGCGCCCGGTTTCGCCAGCGCGGGCGGCCTCGATGGCTGCGTTGAGCGCCAGCAGGTTGGTCTGCTCCGAAATCCCCTGAATGACCTCGATCACCTTGCCAATCTGCTCGGATTGGGACTTGAGCCTGGCCACCTGTGCGGCAGCACTTTCCAGGCTGCCCGCCATGCGGCTGTTGGCCTGGATGCTCTCGGTAAACAGCGCCAGCCCCTGCTCGACCCTGTCGTTGGCGTCGCGTGCCAGTTCATCGGCCAGGGCGGCATTGTGGTTGACGTTGTCGGCCGTGCTGGCCAGCTCGGTCACGGCGGAGGCTACCTGTTCGGTTTCGCTGCGCTGTTGCTGGGCGTTGGCTTCGGACTGGGTCATGACGGCGGCGAGCTCGGTGGCGGCGGAGGCCACGTTGCCACTGATACCGGTCAGGGTCTGGATGGTGTTGCCGAGCTGGGTCAGGGTCTGGTTGATGTCACCGGCCAGCTGGCTCAGCTCGTTGTTGCCGCTGGCGGCGGCGCGTACGTTGAAGCGGCCCTGGGCGACGGCGCGCATTACTTCCTGCAGCTGGCCTATGGGGCGCACTATCCGACCGGACAGCCACCAGCCACCGAGCAGGGCCGCGATCAGGGTTGCCCCCATCATCAGCAGAGTACGCAACAGGGCTGCATGGTAGTGCGCCTGCTCCTCGGCAATTTCGGCCTGGATCAGCTGATTGACATGGGTCGACATGGTATCGATCTGTTTGATCAGCTGTTCACCCAGCTCGCGAAAGCGTAACCGTGACTGCTCGTAGGCGGCGGTATCGTCAGCGCCCTGATATTTCTGGGCCAGCAATGGCAGCATGTTGTTACGGGTGTGGCCGAGATAGGCCTGCAAGGCGGCGGCCACCTGGCTGTTGTCCTGCTCGGCGCCGGCGATCGCCAGTCGGGCCAGGATGGCCCCAATCTCCTGCTCGGCCGCCGTCAGATCGCTTGGCAACCGGGCGAAGCGTTGCTGATCGTAGAGGCCATAGATGGCGTTGGTGCGCAACCGGTAGGTGGCGTGGATCAGAGTGGCGATGTCGTCCTTGTGACGGGTAACGCTGGCGGTGGTTTCGTTCATGTCCGAGATGGCGCTGTCTATCTCCTGCTTGCTGATCCCGGTCATGAGGATCATCAGCAGGCTGGCGAGCAGGAGTGGAATGAGAACTTGCAGACGGATAGACAGGTTATTCAATGACATGAAAGATCCTAACCCAAAAGAGGAGTGAGGCGGCATATTACACAGGCGCGACAAAGGTTGTCACAGGTTTTTATGGCTGAAATCGTGCGGAAAGAAAAAGGTTTTTCTTGTGTGAAAAGAGTGTGATAGGCAAGATCACAAACTTGTTACCATGGAGGTGTAGTGTGTCCGACTGGATCGATCCCGCTATTTTGGCGCTGTTTATTCCCACGTTTTTCTTTGTCTCCGTCACTCCCGGCATGTGCATGACTCTGGCGATGACCCTTGGCATGAGCCTGGGGGTGCGTCGTACCCTGCACATGATGTGGGGAGAGCTCATCGGGGTGGGGCTGGTGTCAGTGCTGTCGGTGATCGGGGTGGCGGCCGTCATGCTCAACTACCCGGCGCTCTTCTCCGCCTTCAAATACGTGGGTGGTGCCTACCTCATCTGGCTCGGTATCCAGATGTGGCAGGCCAAGGGCAAGATGGCCATTCCGGCGGATCTCTCGGCCGGGCAGGAGACGCGCCCCCTGAGTCTGGCCATGCAGGGCTTCGTTACCGCCATCGCCAATCCCAAGGGCTGGGCCTTCATGGTTTCCCTGCTGCCCCCCTTCATCAATGCGGCCAAGCCGATGGCCCCCCAGATCAGCGCTCTGGTGGCCCTGATCCTGGTCATCGAGTTCTCCTGCCTGCTGCTCTATGCCAGCGGTGGCCGCACCCTGCGCCACTTCCTCGCCAAGAGCGGCAACGTCACCCTGATGAACCGGATTGCCGGTTCCCTGATGTTTGGCGTGGGGGTCTGGCTGGCGTTGGGCTGATGGTTCGGCGATGAAAAATGCCCCCTCCGTGTTTGGCAACGAGGGGGCATTTTTATGGCTATGTCCCAATTACGTGTTGCATGGGGTGCCCCAGCGCCTCATGCAAACACGCTTTGATATTTACTCCCCTTCCGTAACGC
>NZ_JBSTYL010000041.1:0-21071 GCF_054052465.1 Aeromonas enterica
GTTAGAATACCGGCCTGTCACGCCGGGGGTCGCGGGTTCGAGTCCCGTCCGCTCCGCCACTAACAAGAAGCCCAGTCGAAAGACTGGGCTTCTTTTCGTTTAATTTCTCTTGAATTGCCTCCTCTCCCTCTCTTATATCTTGCTGATTTATCACGTCATGGGTGTTGTGCCTCAAGCCTTTTCATCAGGGAAGGTGATCGGCATACAATGCTTTTTTAGTTATAGGAGATTTTCCGTTATGTTCCGGATTGTGGCCATCCCGCGCGTTATCTATCCGTCCATTTCGCTTGCCTGAATTTAAAAAAGCCCAGAATGTGATGCTTCTACCTTTCTTGTGATGCCCGCTCTGCTTTAATTCGTCTGCCCACGTTTGATGGGCCAAGGAATCACAATAATTTGAGGAATGGACACATGTTCAAAAGAACAGTAACGATGATGCTGGCGGCGGGAACCCTGGTATTAGGCGGTTGCGCATCCCATAGTGGAACAGAACAGACGGCAGACAACAGCGACTTCGGTGGCAAGTCTATCTATCTGCGTGGGGAAATGAACGACTGGATGGCAACCGATGCGAGCAAAGTGGTCAAGGTCGCTGACAAGCTCTATATGGCTAAAGGCACCCTCAAGAAAGAGTGGGCTCCCTACAAGTTCAAGTTTGCCGACTCCGGTTGGAGCTGTGGCACCAACTTCGGCTACAAGAGTCCGAGTGACGGCGTTGCCGTGCTGGGTGGTGAAGCAGTACCGGTCAACCCCTGCTCCAAGTATGAAGACATGAAGTTTTCACCGGATGCGGATGGGGTCTATGAGTTCTATCTGAATATGGCTGGTGATACCCCGACCGTATACGTCAAGAAACCCTGATCAGTACCGGGAAGCGAGCTTCCCGGGAAATGAATCGATGGAATGCCCCGGCCCAGTATCCTGCTGGCCGGGGCATTTTCATGTTGATGGGTATGACCAGAAGGCGTGATTTTCTATATATTGTGTTTATTTTTATTATATTTCCTATATGTGGTGGTGGCTGTTATCGTGATGAGGTTGTGGCATACCTAGGAGGTTGATTGGACATGGCTAAATCGAACTCGGTGCTGGAGAGTGAGCTCGGCTCCTACCAGATCCCCCTGCAAGAAACGTCCCTCGAGATCTGGGACAGCAAGTATCGTCTCAAGAGCAAGGATGGGGCCCCCATCGATGGTTCCATCGACGAGACCTACCAGCGAGTTGCCCGTGCTCTGGCCGAGCAGGAGCGCGAGCCTGATGTCTGGTATGAGCCCTTCCTGTGGGTGCTGCGCAACGGCGCCATCCCGGCGGGGCGTATCACCTCCAACGCGGGTGCCTTCGAGCACAAGCCGGCGACCTCGACCATCAACTGCACCGTCTCCGGCACCATCGAAGACTCTATGGATGACATTCTCGGCAAGGTGCATGAGGCCGGCCTGACCCTGAAGGCGGGCTGCGGCATCGGTTACGATTTCTCGACCCTGCGCCCGCGCGGCGCCTTCGTCTCGGGTGCCGGTGCCTACACCTCGGGCCCGCTCTCCTTCATGGATATCTATGACAAGATGTGTTTCACCGTCTCGTCAGCCGGTGGTCGCCGTGGCGCCCAGATGGGCACCATGGATATCCGTCATCCCGATGTGATCGAATTCATCCAGGCCAAGCGCGAAGATGGCCGCTTGCGTCAGTTCAACCTCTCCCTGCTCATCGCCGAAGATTTTGTCAAGGCGGTGAAGGAGGATGCCCCCTGGCAGCTTATCTTCCCCTACACGGCCAAAGAGGTGGAGCAGGACGGTATTGCGCTGGACGATCCCGCAGTGGTGTTCTGGGCCGACTGGCCCAACAAGGAAGGGGTGGTCATCAACGCGCTGGGGCAGGTCGCCTGCAAGGTCTACAAGACCCTGCCTGCCCGCAAGCTGTGGAACGTCATCATGACTTCCACCTACGACTATGCGGAGCCCGGTTTCATCCTGATCGACAAGGTCAACCAGATGAACAACAACTGGTTCTGCGAAGAGATCCGCGCCACCAACCCCTGTGGCGAGCAGCCCTTGCCCCCCTACGGTGCCTGCCTGCTGGGCTCGGTCAATCTGACCCGGTTTGTGCGCGACCCCTTTACCGAGCGGGCTGCCTTCGACTGGCAGGCGTTTCGCAAGGTGGTGGCCATCTTCACCCGCATGCTGGACAACGTGGTGGAGATCAACCAGCTGCCTTTGCCCAGGCAGCGCGAGGAGATCACAGCCAAGCGCCGTCACGGCATGGGCTTCCTCGGCCTCGGCTCGACCCTCACCATGCTGCAGATAAAATACGGCTCTGCGGCTTCTGTCGCCTTCACCGAGCAGGTATCCCAGGAGCTGGCCATGACCGGCTGGCAGGAGTCCCTGCGTCTGGCCAGGGAGAAGGGCTCGGCTCCCATCATGGAGCAGGAGTTCGAGGTGACCGGCAAGATGCTGCGACTGCGCCCCGAGATGGCGGCCGATGGCATCAAGCTGGGTGACAAGGTGAAGGGCAAGGTGCTGCATGCACGCTACAGCCGTTACATGCAACAGGTTGCCGAAGTGGATCCCGCCCTGGTGGCCGAGCTGGCCGAGGTGGGTGGTCGTTTCACCCACCACAGCAGCATAGCGCCGACCGGCACCATCTCCTTGTCGCTGGCCAACAACGCCAGCAACGGTATCGAGCCGAGCTTTGCCCATCACTACAGCCGCAACGTCATCAAGCCGGGCAAGAAGAGCAAGGAGAGCGTCGACGTCTACTCCTTCGAGCTGCTTGCCTACCGCGAGCTGGTGAACCCGGCCGCCATGCCTTACAGCGAAGATGAGGCAAGCCGTCTGCCGGACTATTTCATCACGGCCGACGACATCAGCCCGGTCCAGCACGTGGACATTCAGGCAGCGGCCCAGCGCTGGGTTGACTCCTCCATCTCCAAGACGGCCAACGTGCCGACCGATTTCCCGTTCGAGCAGTTCAAGGACATCTACATGTATGCCTCGGACTCCGGCCTCAAGGGCTGCACCACCTTCCGCTTCAACCCGGAGGCCTTTCAGGGCGTGCTGGTGAAGGAGCAGGATCTGGAGAACACTCAGTACGAGTTCACTCTGGAGGATGGATCCGTCATCTCCGTCAAGGGGAACGAAGAGATCGAATACGATGGCGAGCTGCACACTGCCGCCAACCTCTATGACGCCTTGAAAGAAGGCTATTACGGTAAATTCTGAGAACAGATTATGGTCAAGAAGATCGACAAGAAAATCGTCGCCTACAAGGTGAAAACCCGGGATGAGCCGCAGGAAGATCTGGCCCCGCAGGATGACGTGGTGCATATGCACGAAACCGTGCTGCGCCCGGAGCGGCTGATGGGCACCACCTACAAGCTGAAGACGCCGGAGCATGTCTCCGAGCACTCGCTGTTCATCACCATCAACGACATCATTCTCAACGAGGGCACGGTTCACGAAACCCGCCGTCCGTTCGAGATCTTCATCAACTCCAAGAGTCTGGAACACTATCAGTGGATAGTGGCGCTGACCCGCATCATCTCAGCCGTGTTTCGCAAGGGGGGGGATGTCACCTTCCTGGTGGAGGAACTGAGATCCGTGTTCGATCCCAAGGGCGGCTATTGGAACAAGGGCAAGTATGTTCCCTCCCTTATCGCCGAAATTGGCAACGTGATCGAGACCCATCTCACCGAGATTGGCATGATCAAGCTGCCGAGGCTGGATGAGCATCAGCAGGCATTTCTGGCACAGAAGCAGGCCGAACTGCAAGTCCAGCAACCGTCAGAAGAGTCGCAGGCCGGCAGTGGTTTCCCGGCCAGTGCGGCGCTCTGCTACAAGTGCCACAGCAAGGCGCTCGTGCTGAAGGATGGCTGCATGACCTGCCTCAACTGCGGCGATTCCAAGTGCGGTTGAGTGATTGACCGCAGGCAACAGGTCGGTCTTGGTGCCGGCCTTTTTCATTGCTGCTTTTCTGTTCGAACGCACCGGCGGTACACGCGATTTGTTGCGTGATAGTAAAATCGGGCGTAGCGTTGGGGGTAATAAAACTGTCACGGGCGTGTGGTTTCAATGACATCTGAGATTCACACACGTGGCACCTTCAGTGCCAAGGAGGATGCTTATGGACAATACGGACCGAAAGCTGTTTATCCTGGATACCAACGTTCTGCTTCACGAACCCCTCGCCATCTACTCCTTCAAAGAGCATGACGTGCTCATCCCCATGACGGTGCTGGAAGAGCTCGACAACATCAAGGATCGCAACAAGGATGTCAGCCGTGATGCGCGGGTGGCCATTCGTGCGCTGGAAGACGTATTCCGCGATGCGACCCCGGATCAGATCACCCAAGGGGTCCCACTTGCGGGCGAGGCCAGTGGCAATATCTGCATCTTCAGTGACCACCATCTGCCCCAGGATGCCGAGGTGTTCACCGACAAGGAGGCCGACAACCGCATCATCAACGCGGCCCTCTATCTGCAAAAGCATGAATTGAAGCGCCAGGTGGTGCTGGTCACCAAAGACATCAACATGCGCCTCAAGGCCAAGGGCGCCGGGCTTGCCCACGTTGAAGACTACCGTAGCGACCAGCTGATCGACGATATCCGTCTGCTGGCCAAAGGCTTTCAGGTGGTGCCCGGCAGCTTCTGGGAGCGGGTCGGCGAGTGTGACAGCGAGACCCATGGCCGCGATACCGTCCATGTGATCGACTCGAACTTGCTGGAGGGGGTTCACGTCAACCAGTACTTGCTCGACGAGGAGAACTTCTTCGCCGCCAGGGTATTGAGCAACGATGGCCACAAGATCCGCATAAAGGATCTGGGCCGCGAGCGGCTGATGTCGCGCAAGGCCTGGGGTGTCCATCCCAAGAACGTCTATCAGGGCATGGCGCTCGATGCCTTGCTCGATCCGCACATCGATCTGGTGATCCTGACCGGCCCGGCCGGTTGCGGCAAGACCTTGCTGGCCATGGCGGCGGCACTGGAGCTGGTGATTGAGAAGGGGATCTACGAGAAAGTGATCGTCACCCGCAACACTCCGGAAATTGCCGAGAGCATCGGCTTCCTGCCCGGCACCGAAGAAGAGAAGATGATGCCCTGGCTGGCGGCGGTGACGGATACCCTGGAGGTGCTGCACAAGCAGGACGAGAACATGAGCGGCTCGCTCAGCTACATCATGGAGAAGGCCAACATCCAGTTCAAATCGGTCAACTTCATGCGCGGGCGCAGCATCCAGAACACCTTCGTGCTGCTGGACGAGTGCCAGAACCTGACCGCGTCCCAGATCAAGACCATCATCACCCGCTGTGGCGAGGGGACCAAGATCGTCTGCTCCGGCAACCTGGCCCAGATAGACTCCAACTACCTGAGCCCGGTGACCTCGGGTCTGACCTACATAGTCGAGCGTTTCAAGGATTTCGACGGCAGTGCCAACATCTTCCTGAACGGGGTGGTGCGCAGCAAGCTCGCCTCCTTCGCCGAGGAAAATCTCTGATTTAACTGACTGTCTTCATATGAAAAAGGGGAAGCCAAGCGGCTTCCCCTTTTTTGATCCCGTCGCCGGTTCAGCGCCCCAGGGTCATTGCCCAAGGTAGCGCAGCAGGCCGGGGTGATCGCTGTTTTGCAGGATGTCGGGTTTGCCCTGCAGGGCGATGCGCCCCTCGTCGACGAACAGCACCTGATCGGCGATGAGCTGGGCATCCTCCGGGTTGTGAGAGACCATCAGCACCGTGATTGCCTGCTCGCAGGCCAGGCGGGCCACTTCCGCCAGCATCTCCCGGCGCAGAGCGGGATCGAGCGCCGAGAAGGGTTCATCGAGCAGCAGCAATGGCTTGCCGCGCACCAGGGCTCGCGCCAACCCGACCCGCTGTTGCTGGCCGCCGGAAAGTTGCTCCGGCAGTCGCGCCAGCATGTCGCCAAGGCCAACCCGCTCTGCGGCCTGTTTCACCTGTGCCCGCTGAGCAGGGCTCAAACGCAGGCCAGGATGCAGGCCGATGGCGATGTTGTCGAATACAGACAGGTGCAGGAACAGGTTGTGATCCTGAAACAGGGTGGTGACTGGCCGCTCGGCAGGCCCCAGCGGCAGTAGATCTTCGCCATCGAAGCTGAGGGTGCCAGATTCCACCGGCACGAAACCGGCGATCATGCCGAGCAGGGTCGATTTGCCCGCCCCGCTTGGCCCTATCAGCGCGGTGATCTCTCCCTTGGGCAGGGTGGCGCTGAAGCTGACGCGCCAGTCCGGGTAGCTGGTGACCAGCTGATCAATGTTCAGCATGTTTTCCTCCAAGACCCCGCTCAACCAGCCAGAACAGGGAGAAGCAGAGCGTGAGCAGCAGCAGGGCGGTAGCGGCCGCCTCGGTCAGCCGGTAACTGCCGAGCTGCTGATAGAGCAGCCAGGGCAGGGTGGTGAGCTCCTGGCTGCCAAACATGGCGATGGCACCGAGATCCCCCAGAGAAAGGATCATGGAAAGCGCCATCGCCAGCGCCATCGGACGGCGCAGCAGAGGCCACTCCACCAGCCGCAGGCGATGCAGCCCGCTCACTCCCAGGCTGTCGGCCAGCCTATCGTACTGGCGTACCACCAGCTGCATGGGGGCTGAGAGGGTGCGCAACACATAGGGTAGCGCCATCAGGGCGTTGACCAGTACCACCAGCCAGGGGCCGAGGGCAAAGACATCGGTAAAGGGCATGAACATGATGAAGAGGCCGGTGCTCAGCACGACTGCCGGTATCATCAGGATCATGGAGCCGCTGGCTTCCCACAGGGCGGCGGCCCGCCGCTTGCGAGCTCGTACCCGCAGGTGACGGCTGGTGAGCTGCAGACCGCTGCCGAGCAGGGTGGCAAGGGTGCCAGCCGCCAGCGCAATCAGCAGCGACTGGCCGCTGGCCTGCCACAGCTGCGCCGAGGCCAGCGCCGTCAGCAGGCCGGGATTGAAACCGGCCACCAGGATCGCCAGCAGCGGTGGCAGGAAGACGGCGAGCCCCAGAGTGAGGGCAGCGCTGTCCATCAGTCTGGTACCCGGCTGGTGACGATCCGGTCGCAGACAGGGGCGATGGCTGCTGATCCGGCTGGCCGGCGTGGTCTGCAGTTTGTGTTGCAGCAGGAGCAGGGTGGCGGTCAGGATCAACTGCACCAGCGCCAGCCCACCAGCGGTAGCGAGGTCGAAGTCAAAGCGCAACGCCTGATAGACGGCCACTTCCAGCGTAGTGGACTTGGGCCCGCCCCCCAGTGCCAGCACAGTGGTGAAGCTGGTGAAGCAGAGCATGAAGATGAGGCTGGCAAGACCGGGCAAGATGCCGCGAATGAGCGGCCACTCCAGCAGCCGAAAAATGTGTGAGGAGCGCATGCCGAGCTGACTGGCGAGACGCCAGCTCGATTCCGGTATGCTCTCTATGCTCTGCAGCATGAGGCGCGCCGCCAGCGGCATGTTGAAGAAGACGTGGGCCAGCAGTATGCCGAACAGGCCGTACAGGTAGTTGCCGGGATCCAGCCCCAGGCCGCGCAACAGCTGCGACAGCCAGCCCTGTTTGCCGTGCACCGCCACTATGCCGAAGATGGCGATGATGACCGGCAGCACCAGCGAGAGGCCAAACAGCTTGAGCAACAGGCGGCGGCCGATGAAACGGCGCCGCGCCAGCGCTCTTGCCACCGGCATGGCGAGCCCCAGGCTCAGCAGGGTGGAGAGCAGCGCCTGTCCCAGGCTGAAGCCCAGCACATGGCGCAGATAGGGATCGGCCAGCAGGGTACGGGGGGCCAGCGAACCAGCCTGCCACAACAGGGCGATGAGCGGCCCCAGAGATAATAGCAGGATCAACAGGGTGGCTGCGCTACCTGGCAGCCACCAGAGAGGACGAACGCGAGCGCTCACTGGGTGACGGCTTGCAGCCACTCGCGGATCCAGTTCTTGCGATTGGCAGCCACCTCATCGCTGGTGAAACTCAGCGGCTTGCTGACTGTGATCATCTGCTCGAAACCCTTGGGCAGCGGCGCATCTGTCACCGGATACATCCAGTTGCCGGCAGGGATCTCCTGCTGGAAGGCGGGGCTTATCATGAACTGCAGAAACTGGTCGGCCAGCTTGCCCTGTTTGGCGCTTTTCAGCTTGGCGGCCACTTCCACCTGACGGTAGTGTCCCTCCTCGAAGGCGGCGGCCTGATACTGGGGCTTGTGCTCGGCAATCAGATGATAAGCGGGGGATGTGGTGTAGGAGAGCACCATGTCCGCTTCCCCATCGAGGAACATGCCATAGGCCTCGGACCAGCCCTTGGTGACTGTGACCGTCTTTTTGGCAAGCTCAGCCCAGGCTGCCGGCGCCTCATTCCCGTAGACCGACTTCATCCACAGCATCAGCCCCTGACCCGGCGTGGAGGTGCGGGGATCCTGATAGATCACCTTGATATCCGGACGTTCTACCAGCTCTTTCAGGCTCTTGGGGGGCGCTTTGAGTTTGTCCTTGTTGTAGACGAAGGCGAAGTAGCCGTAGTCATAGGGGACGAAGGTGTCATCCTGCCAGCCGCCCGGCACCTTGATGCCATCCAGCCTGGTGGTGTGCGGGGCGAACAGGCCGCTCTGCTTGGCTTCGCTGATGAGGGCATCATCCAGCCCCAGCACCAGATCGGCCTTGCTGTGCTTGCCTTCCAGCCGCAGCCGGTTGAGGATGGCGACGCCATCTTCCAACGCCACAAGGTTGAGGTTGCAACCGCACTCTTTCTCGAACGCCTGCTTGATCTTGGGACCGGGTCCCCATTCGGCGGTGAAGGAGCTGTAGGTATAAACGGTGAGGGTATCGGCCGCGAAGGACTGGGCACTGAGCAGGCTGGTGGCGACCAGCAGCAGGGTTTTCATCAAGTGGCACTCCCTGTTAATGATGAGGTGCCAGCGGATGAGGGCGCAAAAAATGAGCGCCATGCCTCAAATTCCTCCGCCAGCATTATCTGGATCAGGTACACGGGTATAATCTCAGCGGTAAACCGCACCCCGTTTGAGAAACGAACCGCATTGTATTAACGTTCTTGGGGGGAGGCCAGCACAATTGTTCCTGCGGGCCGCCGAGATGGCGTCAGCACAACAGAGGATGTTCGCGTGATCACCAGTACCAAGGAAAGACGCGCCTTCCAGCGCATGATAATCAACGCCCCCGTCACCGTCGTCCAGCAACAGCAAGTGCTGGAGGGGATCTGTCGGGATCTCAGCGCCAATGGCATGGGGATCGCCGTCGCCGAGCATCGGCTCGATGTCAGCCAGCCCATCCGGGTCAGTCTGGCAACCAACAACAACCTGTTGCCGCCGTTCGAGGCCCAGGCCCGCATCATTCGGGTACTGGAAGAGGAAGAGGGCCTGCTGCTGGCCATCGAGTTTCAATCCCAAGCCTGACCGGCCCGTCATGCTCTTCGTCATGCATCGACCAGCCCCGTGCTGGTCGATTTCATTCTGGCGTATTTCCCCTTGTTTTCATGACGGCCCCAACGGGCGGTATTATTTGTCCGCGCGAACCGGCTGAACGCTCAACTGCTTGCTATCGACCAGCGTCTGGCTGGTCGATGCGATCTGGCCCATGGCAAACTGACCCGGGCCGGTCGGTTCCATCAACAGATAGGTTTCTCCCTCCCAGCTCAGGGTCGCCTCACCCGGGTTGGCGGGCAGGGCCACCCCCAGCAGGGCGTGACCCGGTACGAACACCATGGCCTGTTTCAATTCAGGAAAGAGCTGAGCCAGCATGGCTGCCATCAGGGTCACCTTGCTGTCGCAATCCCCCCGGTTCTGCTCCAACACCTGGCGCGGGCTTAAGAAGCCCTTGCCCGAGCGTCCCGACTGGCTGTCGAGCAGCTGATAGGGGATGGCCTGCACGAAGTCGAGCATATGGGCCACCGTCTTCTGGCGAGCCTCCGTCTCTGTGGTGCCCGCCTGTTTGAGCTGTTCGGCCAGCGGCGCCAGCTCGCTGCGACTCTCCAACGCAATGCGCACATGATCCTGCTTGATGGCCGGCATGCCATCGGACGGAGTGAAGGGCTGGAAGTAGTGCTGCTTGAGCCACTCTGATTCCAGCTTGTCCCGTTGCTGGGTGAGCCAGCCCATGGCCTTGTTGAC
The DNA here is from genome assembly GCF_054052465.1 of Aeromonas enterica. NCBI lineage: Bacteria > Pseudomonadati > Pseudomonadota > Gammaproteobacteria > Aeromonadales > Aeromonadaceae > Aeromonas > Aeromonas enterica. The sequence goes on from NZ_JBSTYL010000041.1 coordinate 10,081, forward strand.
CTGCTCTGGTTGGCGCCCCTTGATCTTGAGCTCCATGTCGGGACGGGAGAGGGCGATCTGCACCTCGGGGAATTCGGTGGCTGCCTGTTGCAACAGGCTCTGCAACACGTCCTCCTGCATGCGGGTCGGCCGATAGGCGATGAGCGGCGGCAACTTGCCTGACTCCAGCCGGTAGGTGAGCTGCTGCGCCTTGCCATCCTTGTCCTGCCAGCCGACGTTGAGCTGACCGCCGTGGCTGTTGAAATAGGTCTGCCCGGCGCTGGCCGGGAGCGCGAACCACAGGCAGCAGAGCAGGAGGATGTTGCTCGTTCTCTTCATCAAGGTTTCCTCTCTGTGGCGCCGTGATGGCCAGCCATGCGTGGTGGGCGGCGTAGCCGGACAATAAAACAGGGATCCAAGGCTCCCTGTTGATTCTACTCGTTTTATTGCCGCTGGCGCGTCAAATCCAGCTCGGCTCTCTTGCACAGTCTCGAAGGCGCCGAGGGCGGCCTTGAGCTTGTGAGGGGGCCGCTCAGATCCAGCTCGGTTGCTTGGCCTCGAAGGCGCTGATGGCCGCCTCGTGCTGCAGAGTCAGGCCGATGGCATCCAGCCCGTTGAGCAGGCAGTAGCGGCGAAACTCGTCGATCTCGAAGCCGAAGCTGAGTTCACCGGCTCGCACCTGGTTGGCCTCCAGATCCACCTCGATCTGCAGGCCTGGGTGGGCGGCAACCAGCTGGAACAGCGCCTCCACCTCTTCCTCTTTCAGGCGCACCGGCACCAGACCGTTGTTGATGGCGTTGCCGTAGAAGATGTCGGCAAAACTCGGCGCGATCAGGGTCTTGAAGCCGTAATCCGCCAGCGCCCAGGGGGCGTGCTCGCGACTCGAGCCGCAGCCGAAGTTCTCACGGGCCAGCAGGATGCTGGCGCCGGCGAACTGCGGCTGGTTCAGCACGAACGCCGGGTTGGGCTGCAGGCCGGCATCATCCAGGAAGCGCCAGTCATTAAACAGGTGCTTGCCAAAGCCGATGCGGTTCACCTTCTGCAAAAACTGCTTGGGAATGATGGCATCGGTGTCGACGTTGGCGCTGTCGAGGGGGACGACGATCCCCTTGTGTTGCTTGAAACCTGTCATGTGAACTCCCTCTTACAGTGCGCGAATGTCGGCGAAGCGGCCGGTGACGGCGGCGGCGGCGGCCATGGCCGGGCTCACCAGATGGGTGCGGCCGGCACGGCCCTGGCGGCCTTCGAAGTTGCGGTTGCTGGTGGAGGCGCAGCGCTCCCCCGGTTGCAGCCGGTCGTTGTTCATGGCCAGACACATGGAGCAGCCGGGAAGGCGCCACTCGAAGCCTGCTTCGAGGAAGATCTTATCCAGTCCCTCGGCTTCGGCCTGGGCCTTGACCTGCTCTGAGCCCGGCACCACCAGCGCCTGTACCCCGGTGGCCACCTTGCGGCCACGGGCGATGGCGGCGGCGGCGCGCAAGTCCTCAATGCGGCTGTTGGTGCAGGAACCGATGAACACCTTGTCGATGGCGACATCGGTGAGCTTCTGGCCCGGCTGCAGGTCCATGTAGGCCAGCGCCTTGCGGGCAGACTGCTGCTCCATCGGATCTGCGAAGGATTCCGGTGCAGGTATGGGTTCATTGACGGCGATCACCTGGCCCGGGTTGGTGCCCCAGGTCACCTGCGGCGCTATGTCGGCGGCGTCCAGCACCACGTCGGCATCGAAGCTGGCGCCTTCGTCACTCTTGAGGCTCTGCCAGTAGGCGATGGCCTGTTCCAGTGACTCGCCCTTGGGGGCGAACTCCTTGCCTCGGATGTAGTCGATGGTGATCTGGTCGGGGGCTATCATGCCGGCTTTGGCACCCAGCTCTATGGCCATGTTGCACACCGTCATCCGTCCTTCCATGGAGAGGCCTGCAATGGCCTCGCCAGCGAACTCCACTACATAGCCGGTACCGCCGGCATGGCCGACCTTGCCGATGATGGCCAGCACCACGTCCTTGGCGCTGATGCCATCGCTCAGCTTGCCGTTGACGCGGATGCGCATGGTCTTGGCGCGGCCCTGCTTCAGGGTCTGGGTCGCCATCACATGTTCCACTTCCGAGGTGCCGATGCCGAACGCCAGCGAACCGAAGGCGCCGTGGGTGGCGGTGTGGGAGTCGCCGCAGACTATGGTGGTGCCGGGCAGTGTGATGCCGAGCTCGGGGCCCATCACGTGGACTATGCCCTGATACTTGTGGTTGAGATCGTAGAGGCGAACCCCGAACTCTTTGCAGTTGTCGGCGAGCGTCTCCATCTGGATGCGGGCCATCTCGCCGGAGGCGGCTATGTCCTTGGTGGTGGTGGAGACGTTGTGATCCATGGTGGCCCAGGTCAGATCCGGGCGGCGCAGCGGGCGCTTCATGGCGCGCAGGCCGTCGAATGCCTGCGGGCTGGTCACTTCATGCACCAGGTGACGATCGATGTAGATAAGCGGCGTTTCGCCTGCCACTTCACGCACCACATGGGCGTCGAATACTTTCTGATAGAGGGTCTTGGCCATTGCTTCTCTCTTCCTTGTTATCTGTTGTGCGGCTCAGATCCGGATGGCGATCTGGCTGCCCATCTCGGACGTGCTCTGCACCGGATGGCGGGCGCTGGCCTGATGCAGGTCGGCGGTGAAGTAACTCTCTGCCAGAGTCTGGGCAACGGCCTGCTCGATGGCCTGGGCGGCGGCTTCCTGGCCCAGGCTGTAGCGCAGCATCAGGGCGGCGGAGAGGATCTGGGCTATGGGGTTGGCAATGCCCTTGCCGGCGATGTCCGGCGCCGAGCCACCGGCAGGCTCGAACAGGCCAAAGCCCGCTTCGTTGAGGCTGGCGGAGGGGAGCAGCCCCATGGAGCCGGTGATCATGGCGCACTCGTCGGAGAGGATGTCACCAAACAGGTTGGAGCAGAGCAGCACGTCGAACTGGGACGGATCCTTGATGAGCTGCATGGTGGCGTTGTCTATGTACATGTGGTTGAGGGCCACGTCGGGATAGGACTTGGCGACTTGCGTCACCACCTCGCGCCACAGGATGGAGGAGGCGAGCACGTTGGCCTTGTCGATGGAGGTGACCTTGGCTTTGCGTACCCGGGCCGTTTCGAACGCAATCTTGGCGATGCGCTCGATCTCGAAGCGGTGATAGACCTCGGTATCGAACGCTTTCTCATCCGCTCCTTCACCTTCACGCCCCTTGGGCTGGCCGAAGTAGATGCCGCCGGTAAGCTCGCGCACGCAGGCGATGTCAAAGCCGCGATCCGAGATGTCGGCGCGCAGCGGGGAGAATTGCTCCAGACCTGTGTAGATGCGGGCCGGACGCAGGTTGCAGAACAGCTTGAAGTGGGCTCGCAGGGGCAGCAGGGCGCCGCGCTCCGGCTGATCGTTTGGCGGCAGATGCTCCCACTTGGGGCCGCCGACCGAGCCGAACAGCACGGCATCGGCCGCTTCACAGCCCTTGATGGTGCTCTGGGGCAGCGGGGTGCCGTGGTTGTCGATGGCGATGCCGCCGACGTCGTGGCGATCATACTCGAGGGCGAAGCCGAATCTGGCCTGCACTTTTTCCAGCACCTTGACGGCCTCGGCCATCACTTCCGGGCCTATGCCGTCACCCGGCAACACTGCGATCCGATAACTGCTCATACTCACACACTCTCCGTATTGATCTTGTCTGTTTTTGTGACGTTGCGTTCCATCTGTTCGGCCACCTGATCGGCGCGCCAGATGCTGTTGATCACATGGATCAACGCCTGGGCCGAGGACTCTATGATGTCGGTGGCCAGGCCCATGCCGTGGAATTTGCGGCCCTTGTATTCGGCGACGATATCGACCTGGCCGAGGGCATTCTTGCCTTCCCCCTTGCCCTTGAGTTCGTACTTGTCGATGCGGATCTCGTAGCCGGTGATGCGATTGATGCACTGGTAGACGGCATCCACAGGGCCATTGCCGGTGGCCGCTTCGCTGATGGTCTCCTGACCCACTTTCAATTTCACCGAGGCGGTGGCGAGCACAGAGCTGCCGCTCTGGACCCCGAGATACTCCAGCTTGAAGTGCTCGGGCTCCTCGTGGATCTGGCTGAAGAAGGCCAGCGCTTCGAGGTCATAGTCGAACACCTGGCCCTTCTTGTCGGCCAGGGTCAGGAACTTGCCGTAGAGGTCGTCGAGATCGTAACTGCTCTCGGCGTAGCCCATGGATTCCATTCTGTGCTTGATGACGTGGCGACCGGAGCGGGAGGTCATGTTGAGGTTGTTCTGGGTCAGGCCGATGCTCTCCGGGGTGATGATTTCATAGGTGTTTTTCGCCTTGAGTACGCCGTCCTGATGGATGCCGGAGCTGTGGGAGAAGGCGTTGGCGCCGACGATGGCCTTGTTCGGCTGCACCGGCATGTTGCACAGCTGGCTGACCAGGGCGCTGGTGCGATGAATTTCACTGTGGCGGATGTTGGTGTGCACCCCGAGCAGATCGGCGCGGGTTTTCAGTATCATGGCCACCTCTTCCAGCGAGCAGTTGCCTGCCCGCTCGCCGATGCCGTTGATGGTGCACTCAATCTGGCGGGCCCCCATCTGCACGGCTCCGATGGAGTTGGCTACCGAGAGGCCGAGATCGTCGTGACAGTGCACCGAGATGATGGCCTGATCTATGTTCGGCACCCGGTTAAACAGGGTCTGGATGATGCCGGAGAACTCGGTCGGCACCGTGTAGCCGACGGTATCCGGGATATTGATGGTGCGGGCGCCCGCCTTGATGGCGGCCTCGACCATGCGGCAGAGATTATCAATCGGGGTGCGGCCCGCATCCTCACAGGAGAACTCCACATCGTCTGTGTAGCGGCGGGCATGCTTGATGGCGCTGATGCCCATCTCCAGCACATCCTCGAAGCTCTTCTTGAGTTTGCTCTCCACGTGGATGGAGGAGGTGGAGATGAAGGTGTGGATGCGAAAGGCCTCTGCGACCCGCAGGGCTTCGCCGGCGGCATCGATATCCTTGGGCAGGGCGCGGGCCAGGGCGCAGACCCGGCTGTTCTTGATGTGGCGGGCTATGGTCTGCACCGATTGAAAATCACCGGGGGAGGAGACCGGGAATCCCACCTCCATGATGTCAACACCGAGCCGCTCCAGCGCCTGGGCTATCTGCAGTTTCTCCTTGACTGTCAAACTGGCCGCCAGGGCCTGCTCACCATCACGCAAGGTGGTGTCGAATATGATGACCCTATCTGACATGTGACTTCCCTCTTCCTAAGTTCGGTGACGTGCATCCTGCGGCGGCATAAAAAAACCCGTGCAGGGTGCACGGGTTTTTGTAAATTCCGGCTATGCCTGAGCCCGGCTACAAGGATCCCGCGCGACTGATCGCGATTAGGGAGAGTAGTAGTAGCGGAGCGGCAATAGGCATGATGACTCAAATCCTTCCAGTCGATAACGCTTTACCAATATCGAGATTTTTATGCTGTGTCAACCCGGACTCACAGGTTCAATCCGCTGGTTTATTTAATCGAATTGTAAAGGTGTGCAAATTTACTTGTCCCATATTCGGCCCTTGCCCGATTATCTGGTCATTCCTGCTGTACTCGATCACCTGCGCAATCAGATCGACTTATCAGTTTTTGCTGAATTATCTGAGGTATTCAATGGAAAAACGTAGACCTGGTCGTCCGGTCGGACGTTCTGACATTCGTGACAAGTTGCTTTCCGCTGCTCGTGAGCGTTTTCTCAATACGCCCTACAGCAAGGTCACTACCCGCGAGATCGCCGAGCTGGCTGGCTCCAATCTGGCGATGATCCATTACTACTTCGGCAGTAAAGAGGGCCTCTACAAGGCTGTGCTGGGCGATGTGGCCGAGCCGCTTGACCAGGCCTGGCATGATGAGACCGGCAATCGCAGCCTCAATGATCTGCTCAACACCTACTATCAGGTGATGGCTCCCAACAGCGAACTGACCTCCGCCATCTCCAGCGCATTATCGACCGAGAAGAGCCCGGGTCGGGATTTTGTGCTGAATCGTCTGCTGGAGCGCCAACTGCCCCAGTTTGACGCCTTGCTGGAGTCCATGAAGAACAACGGTGAACTGGGTGACAACCTGGATCCCGAGATGCTGAAGATCTCCTTCCTCAGCATGATGTGGCAACCGTTCGTGATGAAGGATCTCTACGAGCAGGTATTTGGCCTGACCGTGGATGAACACTTCATGGCCCGTCTGGCGGATCACAACTGCCGTCTGATGGAAAACGGTCTGCGCGGCACCCTGAACTGATCATTTGCCACGCTTGTCGTAAAAAAGGGCCGTTCGGCCCTTTTTTCATAAATCTGTTATCCCCTGTTCAACCAAGTGTCACCTCGTCGCCCTAGTCTGCACAGAGACTTCAGGGAAGGAGGGGTTATGAACAAGATCCAGCAATGGGACCTGCAGGTGTGCCGCATCTGTCTGCTCCACGCCTACAACCGGCCGCAGGCCAGGATCAGCCGGCTCATCTCCCGCACAGGTGACGGCCCGCTCTACGCCGTGCTGGCAGCCCTGCTCTGGTGGCAGGGGGAGGCCGAACGCGAGCTGGTGGGGGTGGCCTTGCTTGCATTCGCCATCGAACTGCCGCTCTATTTGCTGCTCAAGAACCTGCTGAAACGCCAGCGCCCGATAGGGTTGCCGGTCTTCATCACCCCTTCGGATCGTTACAGTTTGCCCTCCGGTCATACCGCCGCCGCCTTCCTGATGGCGACTGTGCTGACCGCCAGCTTCCCGCTCTGGGCGCCCTTGCTGTTTGTCTGGGCCGCGCTGGTGGGGGCATCACGCCTGTTGCTCGGGGTGCACTACCTGAGTGATCTGGTGGCCGGTGCCCTGCTCGGTGGTGGCTGCGCCCTGCTGGCGCTCGGCTGGAGTCAGGGATGAGGATACTATTTGGGGTACAGGGCACAGGCAACGGTCACATCAGCCGCAGTCGCACTCTGGCGCGGGCGCTGCGTGCCCGTGGTCTGGAGGTGGACTACATGTTCAGCGGTCGCCCCGCAGACAATTATTTTGAGATGGCCGAATTCGGCGATTATCGTACTTTCGCCGGCATCACTTTCGTCAGTCACGAGGGGGCCATCTCAGGCTGGCATACCCTCAAGGGGCTCTCGCCGCTGTGCTTTTGGCAGGACATGCGGGCCCTGGATTGCCGCGATTACGATCTGGTGATCAGCGATTTCGAACCGCTCAGTGCCCATGCAGCCCGTCGCTGGGGCAAGCCCAGCCTTACCATCAGCCATCAGGCCAGCTTCGACTGGCCGATCCCGCGCTGGGGCGAGAGCGGCTTCAATCGTCAGCTGATGCGCCACTTCGCCCCGGTCCGCCAGTCCCTCGGACTGCACTGGTTTCACTTCGGCCAGCCGCTGCTGCCGCCGATCATAGATCCCATCGCCCAGGCTCCCGATAATCAGCAGATCCTGGTCTATCTGCCGTTTGAGCAGACTGAGGCCATCGCGGCTCTGCTGTCTCGTTTCAACCAGCAGCGCTTCGTCTGCTTTCACCCGGCCATTCGCAGTGCCAGCCAGTGGCGCAACATAGCGTTCGAGCCGCAGGCGCGGGAAAGCTTCAAGCCGGTGCTGGCCGGCTGTCGCGGCGTCATCACCAACGGTGGTTTCGAACTGGCCTCGGAGGCGCTGACGCTCGGCAAGAAGCTGCTGGTCAAGCCGCTGGGGGGACAGTTCGAGCAGCTGACCAACGCCAAGACGCTGGAGTTGATGGGGCTGGCCCGGCTGATGGATGCGCTCGATGCCAATGCGGTGCGGGCCTGGCTGGATGCCTCGGCCCCGGGCCAGATCCTCTATCCCGATGTGGCGGGCGAACTGGCGGGCTGGCTGGCGGACGGGGCAAAGGAGAGCGTGGCCGAGCTCTCGCGCCGGCTGTGGGCTCGCACCCTGTTTCCGGAAGAGGTGTGTGATCGCTTGAGCGAGCTGGAAGGCGGATGCCCGTTGAGCAGCAGTTGGTTATCGCAAGTGAGCGCCTTTGACTAGACTGAAAGCGATCCCACCAAGGAGAGGATGGACACCATGCGCTTTACCAATGAAAACGGCGACACCATGACCCTGGCAGACAATCTCACCCTGCATGAATTGCTGGACATGGGGGTCAGCATCTCTGTCTGCGAAGAGACGGACCCGGATCAGCAGATCTGGCTGGCAGAACCGGAAGACGATCACTGAGTTCGGGGTTTGTTCGACGGCCCATCCCATGGGATGGGCTATTTTTTTCCAGATTGCCTCGTTGTGACAGCATGATCCGCTAGCCGGTCCCCCATCTTCCCCGCATTGTTCCCACCCGTTTCACCAAGTCACTGAATGTTAATAGCTGTTTGAAATTTATGACTGTTATGGTCAGACAAAGCCGTGGACAAGCGTTCACAAGCGGGTTAAGTTGGTTTTTCACCCGCTTTTCGGGTGAATGATGGAAAAAACCTATTTTTCTACTATCGACGACACCGAACTCGCCTGGCCCGTATTCAGACAACAACAAAACACGGACCGGCGCTGCCGGGAAGCAGCGGACCGTCGATAGCTTTCGCTTAACGGAGCAAAGCCTGGAGGGCTTTATCATGGAGATGTTATCAGGCGCCCAGATGGTGGTTAGAGCGCTGGAAGATCAGGGAGTTGAGCACGTTTTCGGCTACCCTGGTGGCTCAGTGCTCGACATCTATGACGCTCTCTTTGAAAACGGCAAGATGGAGCATGTTCTGGTGCGGCACGAGCAAGCCGCGGTGCACATGGCGGACGGTTACGCCCGCTCCACCGGCAAGGTGGGCACAGTGCTGGTGACCTCGGGTCCCGGCGCCACCAACTGCATCACGGGGATCGCGACCGCCTACATGGACTCTATTCCTCTGGTGATCCTGTCCGGCCAGGTGCCGACCAGCATGATCGGGGAAGATGCGTTCCAGGAGACCGACATGATCGGTATTTCCCGCCCGGTGGTGAAGCACAGCTTCCTGTGCAAAAAGGCGAGCGAGATCCCCGAGGCCATCAAGAAGGCCTACTACATAGCCGCCAGCGGCCGCCCGGGGCCCGTGGTGGTGGATCTGCCCAAAGATGTGCAGAACCCGAAAGAGAAATTTCCCTATCAGTATCCCGAGACCGTCTCGCTGCGCTCCTACAATCCGACCAAGGCCGGACACAAGGGCCAGATCAAGCGGGCTGCCAAGTTGCTGGTGGAGGCGCAGCGCCCCGTCATGTACGTGGGCGGCGGCGCCATCAATGCCAATGCGGATCATCTGGTGACCAAGCTGGCCGAACTGCTGAACCTGCCGGTGACCACCACCCTGATGGGGCTGGGGGCCTTCTCCGGCACTCATCCGCAATTCATCGGCATGCTGGGGATGCACGGCACCTTCGAAGCGAACAAGACAATGCACAACGCGGATCTTATTTTCGCCGTGGGTGCCCGCTTCGATGACCGCGTGACCAACAACGTGGCCAAGTTCTGTCCCAACGCCACCATAGTCCACATCGACATAGACCCCACCTCCATCTCCAAGACGGTGCAGGCCCATGTGCCCATCGTCGGCTCGGTGGAAACCGTGCTGGAGCAGATGCTGGAAGTGATCCGCGAGTGTGGCTTCGACAACGACAAGCAGGCGCTGGCGGACTGGTGGAGCCAGATCGCTCAGTGGCGTTCCCGCAACTGTCTGGCTTATGAGACCCATCCCACCCTGATCAAGCCGCAGCAGGTCATAGAGGCGCTTTACAAGGTGACCAAGGGGGAGGCCTTCGTCGCCTCCGACGTGGGTCAGCACCAGATGTTTGCCGCGCTCTACTACCCCTTTGCCAAGCCGCGCCAGTGGATCAACTCCGGTGGCCTCGGCACCATGGGCTTTGGCATTCCGGCCGCCATGGGAGCCCAGTTTGCCAACCCGGATGCCGTGGTCTGCTGCGTCACCGGTGACGGCTCGGTGCAGATGAACATCCAGGAACTCTCCACCTGTTTGCAGTACGGTGTGCCCATCAAGATCATCTCCATCAACAACCGCGCCCTTGGCATGGTCAAGCAGTGGCAGAAGATGTTCTACGGCGGCCGTCACAGCCACTCCTACATGGAATCCCTGCCGGACTTCGTCAAGCTGGCGGAGGCCTATGGCCACGTCGGCATCGCGGTGAGCGATCCGGCGGAGCTGGAGAGCGCCATGGAGAGGGCCTTTGCCATGAAGGATCGGCTGGTGTTCATGGATATCTCGGTCGATCCGGATGAGCACGTCTATCCGATGCAGATCAAGTTTGGTGCCATGGACGAGATGTGGCTGAGCAAGACGGAGAGAACCTGACGATGGAACATATTATTTCGGTCGTACTGGTGGATCACGCCGTTGATGAGATGTGGCTGAGCAAGGCGGGGGAAATCTGATGAGACATATTATTTCCGTTCTGTTGGAGAACGAATCCGGCGCCCTGAGCCGTGTGGTGGGCCTCTTCTCCCAGCGCGGCTACAACATCGAGACCCTGACGGTGGCCCCCACCGAAGATCCGACCCTGTCGCGCATGACCATAGTGACCATGGGTGACGAGCGGGTGCTGGAGCAGATCCAGAAGCAGTTGCACAAGCTGGTGGACGTGCTCAAGGTGTGCGATCTCAGCGAGGGTGAGCATATCGAGCGGGAGATAGCCCTGATCAAGGCCCGTGCCGCCGGTGGGGCTCGTGACGAGCTGAAACGGCTGGCGGACATCTTCCGTGGCCAGATCGTCGACGTGACCCCGGAGCAGTACACGGTACAGCTGGTGGGCACCAGCGAGAAGCTGGACGCCTTCATCAAGACTGCCGCCCAGACCAACGAGATCATCGAGGTGGTGCGCTCGGGGGTCTGCGGTATTTCCCGAGCGGACAAGGCTCTGCGTCCCTGATTGCTCCGCCGATAAGACGGTTATTCCAAAAGGGCTCTGCGGAGCCCTTTTTCATGGCTCTGTCCCAATTACGTGTTGAAAGGCTAATCTTGAAGTAGGCCATCTCCTTGAGGTCTACCATCATGGATACCCCTGC
>NZ_JBSTYL010000042.1:0-20968 GCF_054052465.1 Aeromonas enterica
TTCGTTGTTTGCCGCTGTGCATTAACGCAAAACCCCCGCCCACCGGGGGCGGTGGGGGGGGGCGTTCATCAAGCATGCGCGAATTCAGCGCTTGCTGCGAAACTTGTTGCTGACGGAGTCGATCCAGCTGAAGGTTTCTGGCAAGACCTGATTTCTGGCCCGTTCTTTGGCCTTCTCCCGAGCCAGTTTGGAGGCCACCTTGGCCGCCTCTGCACGATCTGCCACGATTTTAAGCCGGCCTTCCTCACGGATCCTGTTACGTTCTGCGTTGGTCAGCTGATGGTCAGCATTGGCCTGGGCTTTTTGGAGCAACAGGGTTATCTCGGCCTTTTCGGCCTCGGTGAGGTCTTTCATTTCCAACTTTTTCACGGCGCGCTCCTGGCGGCTGGGGGATGGGATACCCTAACACATTTTCGCCGACTATTTCTTACGCAATGCGCTCTATGGCCATAAAAGTGCGTGTTCCACGCTTTTTTCCGTTATTTATCTGCCAGTTCACTACAGATTTCTCGCATTTTCCGGTTTGAATCGCACGTCTCTCAACCGTGGCCGCTCGGTTCGACATGGATCAGCACTATGGCATGGGGCAGGTGGCGCATTATGCCCTGTTCTATCCGATCACAGATGGCATGGGAGTGCTCTATGCTCATCTCCTTGGGCAGGGTCAGGTGGAAATCGATGTGACGACGGCGTCCGGCCTGACGGCTGCGCAGAGCGTGAAAGCCACCATGCTCGGGGCAGCACTGCTCTATCACCTGAGTGGTGATGGCCAGCTCCTCCTCGCTCATGCTGTGATCCAGCAGGGGCTGAAAGGCCTGATTGAGCATGGAGATGGCTTCCCGGAGAATGAAGATCGCCACGCAGATGGCCACTATGGGGTCGAGCAGATAGAGGTTGTAGCCCAGTCCGTCGGCGATCCAGATGCCTAGCAGGCCGACCGCGACCCCGAGAGAGGTCAATACGTCTGCCTTGAGGTGCAGGGCATCGGCGGCCAGAGCGACGGATTCTTCCTCTTTCGCCACCCGGTAGAGATAGGTGGAAACACCGCTGTTGACCAGTGCCGATATCAGCATGACCAGCACGCCAAAGCCCACGCTGTCGATCGGCGTTGGTGTGATCAACTTGCCGATGGCTTCGAAGATGATCCAGCCCGCGGCCAGCAGGATCAACAGGGCCTCTATGACGCCGGAGACGTTTTCGATCTTATCATGGCCATAGGGGTGGCGTTGATCGGGTGGAATATCCGACCGACGTACCGCAAACAGGGCGATAAGGGCTGCAACCAGGTCCATTGCCGAGTGAATGGCTTCGGAAATAATACTGACGGAGCCACTCAGGATTCCGGCAAATATCTTCATGATAATCAGTGTGATATTGGAGAAAACCGAGACCAAGGCCGCTCTGGTTTTTCTGGTCATGGGATATCCTTATTCTCGATATAATATTTTCGCAAATAATATTGGATAATATCAGCTTGAAAATAAAACGACTGCGGCAGGTTGTAACATTTTGTTTCTGGCGAGAGTGAGAATGCTTATCTAAATTACCACCTCTCATTTAATTAATAGTTGTCTTCTGCTTTTGGTGATTTATTTCAGCTGGTACTTAAATAAGTCGAGAGGGCCAGATTTCATAAGGAATATTCAGGTTTTCTGGTCGTTCATGCCCTCGCCCGTCGCATCCTGAGATCGCCGGAACCCGGCCCAGAATGAAGCCTGACGGATGAGGGTGGATTCTTGCGCAAGATTGGGGGTATGCTGGAGTCAGTGCGATCAACAGGTCGTCACTGAAAGCGTACTGAAGTCTACGATTCGGATGGCATGCTGGAACCTGGGTTCCAACTGTCTGGGTAACATTTTTGGAGTTTGATGATGAGTAACAAAGAACATCACAACGGCAAAGATGCCAAGAAAAAGCCGCAGTTGTCACTGAAAGAGAAACGCGAAGCCAAACGTCAGAAAGCAGATCTGAAAAACGGCAGCGCGATCAAGTAACGCTCCTCCATGCTGTAGTTCCTCCGGAGCCAGTATCAAGCCAGCCTGTCACAGGCTGGCTTTTATGTTTCTGACTCAAGGCGTGGCGCCATACGTCTCGAAGATCTTCTGGTACCGGCCATCGGCCCGCATGGCGTTCAACTGGCGATCAAACCAGCGCTGTTGTACCGCTTGGCGAAAGGCAAAGTGATACTGGGTGGGGACAAACAGGTCATATTGCCTGACCCGGCCGGGTGCGTAGAGCTCGGCGCCATATTTGCTGTCGGCCAGTTGCGCCAGATAGTAGTAAAACACCCGCTGTTCCAGGACCACGGCATCTACCCGCCCCAGCATCAATCTATGAACCTGCCCTTGCTGTTTGGCGACTTCTTCATAGCGGGGGTTCTGTTCGGCCATGCTGGCAAAATCGCTGCCCAGTACCCGGTGTGCACGCTGGAAGGCACTGACTCGCAGTGTTTTCATATCATCCAGAGTGCTGATATCTGTCTTGCTGAGGGTGAATACCCGGTTGTGGAAGGTGATTACCGGTTGTGACAGGAAGACATCGCTCAGCATGCCGGGTTTGACGTTGATGATGGCATCCAGCTTGCCGGACTCCAGCATCCGGAAGGTACGTTCCAGCGGCAAATATTCAAAACTGGGCTCATAGCCGCTGTTGCGAAAAGCCTCTCTCAGCAGATCGAGCTCTATCCCGCGGCCCTCTTCTTCTATCACATAAGGAGGGATGGCGAAGCTGACGCCCACCCGCAGCGGCTCGGCTGCCGCAAACAAGGGCGCCGCCATGGTGACGGTCAGGTAAACGGCGAGCAGTAGAAAGCGATACAGAAACCCCATGTGTTCTCTCTGGCAAACAGGTCACCCCGATCATAAGCCCAAGGCATGTCATGCGGGGAAAATACCCGGCAAGTTTGCACAGGAACAGTACGGCATGGCGAGGCTGCGTCAATAACAGGCAAAAAAAGGCCCTGAATGAACAGGGCCTTATGGTAATACGTTGCCGATCAAAATGGGATGTCGTCATCGAAATCCATCGGCGGCTCGTTGTATACCGGCGGGGCAGACTGGGGCTGCTGGGCCGGACGGCCGTATCCGCCTTGCTGCGGTTGCATGTTTTGCTGCGGAGCGGCAGCAGGGCGAGCCTGGTTCATTGGCTGCTGGGCGGGCATGCCTTGTTGTGGCTGACCCCAGTTGCCTTGGGGTTGACCGCCCATGCTCTGACCGGCACCACCTTGCGGACGGCCACCCAGCATCTGCATCACGCCGCTGAAGCTGTCTACCAGCACTTCGGTGGTGTAGCGCTCCTGGCCGCTCTGATCCTGCCACTTGCGGGTTTGCAGTTTCCCTTCGACATAGACTTGGGAGCCCTTCTTCAGGTACTCGCCTGCCACTTCGGCCAGCTTGCCCATGAACACCACGCGGTGCCACTCGGTACGCTCTTTCTGCTCGCCGGTCTGCTTGTCGCGCCAGGTTTCTGAGGTGGCCAGGGTGATGTTGGTCACGGCACCGCCACTCGGCATGTAGCGCACTTCCGGGTCTTGTCCCAGGTTACCGATCAGAATGACTTTATTGATGCCTCGACTGGCCATAATCTCTCTTCCACCCTTTATATACCGGCCAGGCCATATGCCCGGACCAATTCAACATAGCGTTTGTTTTCTGTCAGATACGCAGCATCGCTGGACGACACTGCCACTCAAGTGATGACTGCACCCGGTTTGATCAACCTGTCGGCTGCCGTCCCGTTTCCAGATTTTGCCCGCAATAGTAACAGTTTTGGGGAGAAAGAGCGCCTTCTTCCTGCCTCGCTCATCTCGTTTCCCCGGACCGGGGACTTAACTTACACGAGGCAGACCTTGACCAGCAAGTGAGCAGCAAGGTGTGGGCTCTTACCAGCGAAGCCGTGGTGCGAAAAGGCTGTTTAACTGCGATGCGACAGCCTCTGTCTGTCGGGATGCCAGCATTCCACCCAAATGGGGGGGTATGGCTAGTCATTTGTATTGCTTGGGAAATTGGTGAGTTTCAAAGGAGGCACACTTGTGTCTAATACTTTTTTAATGCTGCGCCGATCGAGGGGCTTGGTACTCTCTGCTGCCAAAAAAACCATGGCCTGAATGTTCAAGGACGTGCTCTTCATGACCACCCCATATCCCATCGTACTGGTTACTGAAAATAATGTGCAGGCGATCAGTTTTCAGAGCTATCTGACCGAGCAGCTGGCGCTCCCCATACTGCTGGTGAGTATGCTGGAAACCCTGCCGCAGCAGGATGAACTCGAGCTGCATCCCTTGTTTCTGGTCGATCTGGATTACCTCAAGTCAAGCCAGCAGTCGGGCTGGTCACGGGAGATCTCCAGCCGCTTCGGTGAGGCCAATACGGTGTTGCTCAATGCCCCGACCAGCACGGATCGGGAGTTGCTGCTGATGTGGCCCCACACCAGCGGACTCTTCTTCCGTCAGGATCCGCTGGATCGGCTGGTGCTCGGCATTCGCAAGGTGCTGCAGGGGGAGTACTGGATCCCGCGCCACCTGCTGTGCGACCTGGTCAACTACTACCGCAAGGGCGGGGAGCATCACCTGCGCAACCAGACGTTGCTGACCGTGCGTGAGCAGGAGATCATCCGTTACCTGATGACGGGGGCCTCCAATACCGAGATTGCCGACAGCCTGTTCGTGAGCGAGCACACCATCAAGTCCCACCTCTACAATGTGTTCAAGAAGTTGAACGTAAAGAACCGCTTGCAGGCGGTGAGCTGGGCCAAGGAGTATCTCTGAAATCGCTGGGGATGATGGATGAAGCCTGTCTATTCATCCAGTAGTCTCTATGCCATACTGCTTCGCTCTGGTTTGTGTATCGAGCGTGCAAAAGATGGAAAAAATCGTGATTCGGGGTGCCCGCACCCACAATCTCAAGAACATCAATCTGACCCTGCCCCGCGACAAGCTGATCGTGGTCACAGGTCTCTCCGGTTCCGGCAAGTCTTCCCTTGCGTTCGATACCCTCTATGCCGAGGGGCAGCGCCGTTATGTGGAGTCGCTCTCCGCCTATGCTCGCCAGTTTCTCTCCCTGATGGAGAAGCCGGATGTGGATCATATCGAGGGGCTCTCCCCTGCCATCTCCATCGAGCAGAAGTCCACCTCCCACAACCCGCGCTCGACCGTCGGCACCATCACCGAAATCTATGATTATCTGCGCCTGCTGTTTGCGCGGGTAGGTGAACCCCGCTGCCCGACCCACGCCATTCCGCTCGCCGCCCAGACCATCAGCCAGATGGTGGATCAGGTGCTGGCCCAGCCCGAGGGCAGCAAGCTGATGCTGCTGGCCCCGGTGGTGCGGGATCGCAAGGGGGAGCATAGCAAGCTGCTGGAAAACCTGGCGGCGCAGGGCTATATCCGTGCCCGTATCGATGGCGAGGTGTGCGATCTCTCCGATCCTCCCACCCTGGAGCTGCACAAGAAGCACACCATTGAGGTGGTAGTCGACCGCTTCAAGGTGCGCGATGACCTGGCGCTGCGCCTGGCCGAATCGTTCGAGACGGCGCTGACCCTCTCCGGCGGCATCGTATTGGTGGTGCCGATGGATGGGGAGGAGGGGGTTGCCCCCATGACCTTCTCCGCCAATTTTGCCTGCCCCGAGTGCGGCTACTCCATGTCGGAGCTTGAGCCGCGCATCTTCTCGTTCAACAACCCGGCCGGCGCCTGCCCCACCTGTGACGGCCTCGGGGTGCAGCAGTATTTCGATCCGGCCAAGGTGATCGGCGATCCGGCCATCAGCCTGGCCAACGGTGCCATCCGTGGCTGGGACAAGCGCAGCTTCTACTACTTCCAGATGCTCAAGTCCCTCTCCGATCACTATCAGTTCGATCTGGAGGCGGCGTGGGAGGATCTGCCGCTCAAGACCCAGGAGGTGATACTACGCGGCTCGGGGCGTACCGAGGTCGAGTTCCGCTACATGAACGACCGCGGCGATGTGGTGGTGCGCAAGCATCCGTTCGAGGGGATCCTGCACAACATGGAGCGGCGCTACCGGGAGACAGAGTCCAACTCGGTGCGCGAAGAGCTTTCCAAGTACATAGCCAACAAATCCTGCGCCAGCTGCGGTGGCAGCCGATTGCGGGAAGAGGCGCGCCACGTGTTTGTGGACAACCGCAACCTGCCCGCCATCGCGGAACAGTCCATCGGTGATGCACTCGCCTTCTTCGAGGGGCTGAGTCTGACCGGCCAGCGCGCCCAGATCGCCGAGAAGATCCTCAAAGAGATCATCGAGCGGCTCGGCTTCCTGGTGAACGTGGGCCTCAACTACCTGAGCCTGTCGCGCAGTGCCGAGACCCTCTCCGGCGGGGAAGCCCAGCGCATCCGGCTGGCGAGCCAGATAGGCGCCGGCCTGGTGGGGGTCATGTATGTGCTGGATGAGCCCAGCATAGGCCTGCATCAGCGCGACAACGAGCGGCTGCTCAAGACACTCACCCACCTGCGCGACCTCGGCAATACGGTGATAGTGGTGGAGCACGACGAGGATGCCATTCGCCTCGCCGACCACGTGCTCGACATAGGCCCGGGCGCCGGGGTACACGGCGGCAACATAGTGGCCCAGGGGACGCCCCAGCAGATCATCGATAATCCCGCCTCCCTGACCGGTGACTACCTCTCCGGCCGCAAGCAGATTGCCATTCCTGAAGTGCGTACTCCGCTCACAGACAAGTGGTTGAAACTCAAGGGGGCGAGCGGCAACAACCTGCGCAACGTCAATCTGGATCTGCCCATCGGGGTGATGACCTGCGTCACCGGCGTCTCCGGCTCCGGCAAGTCGACCCTGATCAACGATACCCTGTTCCGCATCGCCCATCGCGAGCTCAACAAGGCGACTGAATCCACACCGGCGCCTTATCGCAGCGTCGAGGGGCTGGAGCATCTGGACAAGGTGGTGGATATCGACCAGAGCCCGATCGGCCGTACCCCGCGATCCAACCCGGCCACCTATACCGGCCTGTTCACCCCGATCCGCGAGCTGCTCTCCGGCACCCAGGAGGCACGTTCCCGGGGCTACCAGCCGGGTCGTTTCTCCTTCAACGTGAAAGGTGGCCGCTGCGAGGCGTGCCAGGGGGATGGCGTCATCAAGGTGGAGATGCACTTCCTGCCGGATGTCTATGTGCCGTGCGACGTCTGCAAGGGCAAGCGCTACAACCGCGAGACCCTGGAGGTGAAGTACAAGGGCAAGAACATCCACGAGATCCTCGACATGACGGTGGAAGATGCCAGAGCCTTCTTCGACCCTGTGCCGGCGGTGGCGCGCAAGCTGCAAACCCTGATGGATGTGGGCCTCTCCTACATCCGGCTCGGCCAGTCGGCTACCACGTTGTCCGGTGGTGAGGCACAGCGGGTCAAGCTGGCGCGGGAGCTCTCCAAGCGCGACACGGGCCAGACCCTCTATATTCTGGATGAGCCGACCACGGGCCTGCACTTCCACGACATACAGCAGCTGCTCAAGGTGCTGCACCAGCTGCGGGATCGGGGTAACACCATCGTCATCATCGAGCACAACCTGGACGTCATCAAAACCGCCGACTGGATCGTCGATCTGGGGCCCGAGGGCGGTGCCGGTGGCGGCCGTATCCTGGTGACCGGCACGCCGGAGCAGATCAGTCTCTGTGAGGATTCTCATACGGCGCGCTTCTTGGCCCCGCTGTTGACAAGATAATCGCGGCAGCAATGAAACAAGGGGCCCCTGGCCCCTTGTTTTTTATGGAAGTGATTCAGTTGCCGCCCCAGGAGGCGGATACTCCATACTTGGTGCAAGACAGTTTTCTCTCCCTTGTTTGCCGTCCAAAGGATATTGGCGTTCATGGCTCAACCTTCCCGCTCCATCGATCATTTGCTGGCCTACTCCATGTTTCCCGTCTGGGCCGGCGCCATTCTGATGCTGCTCATCGTGATCGCCCTGGCTCAGGTGCCAGCGGCGCAGCGGGTTGAGGAGCGGCGGATGAAGGATCACCTGCAGCGGGTGATCAAGGCGGTACAGGGTGACATCAGCGCCATCAATGCCTTCACCCGGGATTGGGGCATCTGGGATGAGAGCTATCGCTTTTTGGCCCACCCCAATCAGGCCTATATCCATTCCAATCTGCTGGTCGATACCCCGATGCGGGATTTCGAACTCAATGTATTGAGCTATATGGATTTGCACGGGGCCGAGATCTGGACTCGCACCCTGCTGCCCGAGACGCCAGGCACGGACACGACCCTGCTTCCCTTCTTCCTGGATGACCTCAAGCTGCAGTTGCTGCGGGAATCCCGTCAGGAGGGGATGCGCAGCCTGAGCGGAGTGAGGGGATCCCAGTGGGGGCCGCTCATCTACTCGCTCCAGCCGGTGACCAACACCTTGGGGAACGCCACACCCAATGGTTATCTGTTGGTGACTCGCTGGCTGGATGCTCGCTATCTGCATGATCTGGCGGAGCGTACCGCCCTCTCTTTGACCCTTTCCCAGCCGAAGCCTTCCGATAACTTCCTCTCCTTCAAGCCACTCAAGCCACAGATGAGCTATCGCCTGGTTGAGCTGGGGCTGCAGCGGGTCAGGGGAGAGGGGCTGCTGCTCGACAGCAATGGCGACCCCGTGCTGACCCTGATAGTGGAAGACGATCGTGATGTGTTGCAGGGGGCGATGGAGGGGGCTATCTGGACCTTCGTCGGCATGCTGCTGATCAGTCTGGCCTGCATCTTGATGGCGCTGGCGCGGTTGCGGGCCATTGTACTGGGGCCGGTCAGCGAGCTGGTGAAGGCGCTGCAGAAATTTGGCGAGAGACAGGACGTGAGCGTGCTGCCGATCATCGACAGCAGCCAGGAGATGGCGCTGCTCAGCCGCAAATTCCGGGAGATGGCGGCCAAGATCAGTCTGCACCACAGTGCCTTGCAGGCGCACTCTTCCAAGATGGAGACTGCCGCCTACACGGATCCGTTGACTCATGCCTTCAACCGGCGCTACCTCGACGAATGGCTGCTGAGCCGGGATAACGTCACCGCCGCCCGGATGCTGGTGATCCTGGATCTGGACCACTTCAAGCAGGTCAACGATCGTTTCGGGCACGATATCGGCGACTTGGTGTTGTGTCAGCTCGCTGAGCTGCTGCGTGCCGCCCTCGGTGAGGAGGAACCACTGATCCGGCTGGGTGGGGAGGAGTTCCTGCTGTTGCTCACGTGCGAGGAGGCGACACAGGTTGTGAGTCGGGTCGAGCGTTTGCGCCGCAAGATTGCCGAGTACAGGTTCGGGCGTGAGGAGCTGCCGCTCAAGATGACGGCATCGCTGGGATATTGCAGCTATCCCCTGCACCGGGAACTGGAAGATTCGTTCTGGAATCTCAGCTTCAAACTGGCGGATATGGCGTTATACCGGGCCAAGCAGGAGGGGCGGGATCGCTGGCGTGGCTACAGTGGGGAGCTGGCTCGGGAGCAATGGGGGCTGAGCCCGGAGCAGATAGTGGTGGGAGAGTGGCTGTCGTGCCAGACATCCCACGTTGGCCAGCTGCTTTAACGGGTCAGCATTAATAGCGCCATGCCGAGAATGAATCCCAATAAAATAAACAGAAAGGATCCTATGCCCCATATGGCTGCCAGAATGGCGATGATCTTTTCCCGTCTCGTTTGTTCTTTCATAAACTTTCGCTTACAGCTGCGCTACATTGGTCGCAAAAATACGCTTGTTGCCAGGGTGAAACAACCATTTCTCGCCGTTTAAATCTGCAATAAGGTATATTCCAATTGTCTCTTAGTGCGCTTGCCATCCGACTTTAATTGTGTAATTCATTGTTATGTATGTGATTTTATTTTATCTGTGGTTTCCATAGGGGTTTGAAACCTGCCGTACACATCCATCTATTTCTTGGTAACGTTTGAGCTAAATCAATAACTCCGCATTCACATCCCTTTATAGTTTTCAGGCTTGCAACATAGAACGAAAACTAAAAGGAAAAATGTGATGAAAAAGATCCTTCCTCTGATGATCGCCGCTGCACTTGCCTCTCCCGTTGCCATGGCCCACCAGGCCGGCGATATTCTGGTTCGCGGTGGTCTGGCATTTGTCTCTCCTCAAACGAGCAGTGACGATGTGCTGGGTACCGGTGAGCTGGAAATTGACAGCAATATGCAGCTGGGTCTGACCCTCTCTTATCTGATCACCGATAACTGGGGTGTCGAGCTGCTGGCCGCCACGCCCTTCTCCCACTCCGTTTCCACTGCTGGTCTGGGTGAGGTCGCCAAGGTCAAGCACCTGCCGCCAACCCTGATGGCGCAGTACTATTTCGGTGATGCCAAAAGCAAGGTTCGCCCCTACATTGGTGCCGGTGTGAACTACACCACCTTCTTCGATGAGCAGGGCCGCGGCGCACTGGAAGGAACCGATGTCAGCGTGGATTCTTCCTGGGGCCTGGCCGGTCAGGTCGGTCTTGACATGGCGATCAACGATCGCTGGTTCGTCAACGCTTCCGCCTGGATCATGGATATCGACACCGATGTGCACACAGCCGTGGGTACCATCAAGACCTCCATCGATCCCATGGCCTTCATGTTTGGTGTCGGCTATCGCTTCTGATAGGACACAGGGCTGGCCTCCCCAAGGGCTATTACAGCTAGCATGTCTCTTTGGCCCGGCACAGTCCGGGCCCTTTTACTCCCAAAACGCCCTTCGTCAACTGTGATCCAACCCCATATAGATCAATAAAATACCCCCTGTCACCCCTCTATAATTCGCCCCTTGTGCCGATAGTGTCTATGTTCACGTTACTTTCCCCCAATGAGTGAGGATGTCTCCATGGGTTTATCTATTGTGCAGCGGATCATCGCCGGATTTGTGTTGATGCTGCTGCTGTTGATCCTGCTGGGCGTGATCAGCACCCTGAAGATCAGGGGCATCAACGACGGCTTGTCACAGGTCTCCGATCGGGCAACCCCTCTGGTGATTGCGGTGGCAGGCTTGAAGGGCGCCCTGCAGGACAGCAACCGCTGGGTGCTGGTGTACCGGACCAATGAGGATGCAAGTCAGCTGCCGCAACTGGCCAGTCAGTTCAAGGAGCAGCAGACCCGCTTTGGACAGCTGAGCCAGGAGATGGACAAGTTTACCGGGGTGGCAGAGGCCAATGGCCGCTTCCAGCAGGTGGATGGTGCCACCAAACAGTTTTATGGACTGGCGGAGCAGGTGCTTTCCCAGCACAGCCAGTGGGTCAACGCCCTCGATCAACGCCACAAGCTGGAGATCGCCTTCATCCGGCTGGAAGACACCTACCAATGGGCGGCCGATCTGCTATTGCAGCAGACCGCCAGCAAGCGCTCCATGCGCAACAAGGCCGAGCTCATCACCTCGGGTATCGCGCGGGATCTGAAAAACATTCGCCGGGCTGATGCCAGAACCGACCTTAACGAGCTGGAGAAGGTGCTCAGCAAGGACATCGAGATGGCCCGCAAGCGGCTCGATCGGGTGCTGGTCCCCGACGATGTGAAGCAGCGTTTCGTCTCCAATCTGGATCGTATGCAGGAGTTGGCACTCGGCCAGCAAGGCTTGCTTGCAACCATGCGCAATGCCCAGCAACTAGCAGCATCGATGCAAACCTTGAATCAGCAGCTAGACGCCAGTCTGGTCAACAGCCTGAGCCTGCTCGACGAGATGGGTCAGTCGGCTGGGACCATTGCCAGTCAGAGCCGGATCACTGCGGATGATGCGGTCAGCAGTGCCAGCTTCTGGATCCTGATCGTCGCCGCCATCTCGGCTGCGGCGGCACTCATCATTGGCTACACCACGGCGCGCAGCATTCAGCGTCCGCTGCAGATGATCAACAAGGAGCTGAACTACATGGCAGCCGGGGACATGACCCGCCGTATCAATTACCGCAGCAGCTGCGAGTTCGGTACCCTCTCCCGCTCCATCGACACCCTGGCTGGCAAGACGGGGGAGCTGCTCTCCCAGATCAACGCGGGTTCCCGCCATCTGGTGGATGAGGCGAGCCGCGCCGCCGAGATCAGCGAACGCGCCATGTCCCGGGTGCAGGATCAGAAGAGCCAGACCGATCAGGTCGCCGCCGCCATCACTGAGCTGGAGGTCAGTGCCACCGAGGTGGCCCGCTCCACCGATGGTACCAAGCGGGAAGTGGATCTGGCCGATGATGAGGCCCGCAGCGGTCGCCAGAAGGTGGCCACCACTCGTCGCATCACGGAGCAGTTGGCTGGCGCCATGGAGGAGGCTGTTGGCATCACCTACAAGCTGGGCGAGTTCAGCAACAATATCGGCAGCATTCTGGACGTGATCCGCAGCATCGCCGAGCAGACCAATTTGCTGGCCCTGAACGCCGCCATCGAAGCGGCCCGGGCCGGTGATGCCGGTCGCGGCTTCGCCGTGGTGGCCGACGAGGTGCGAGCGCTCGCCAACCGCACCCAGACCTCGACCGAAGAGATCCAGGCGATGATCGAGAACCTGCAAAACTCGAGCAAGCAGGTGGTGGAGGTGATGGGCCGCAGCCAGGAGCAGACCCACACCTGTGTTGAGCAGACCCGCGAGATGGATCTGGCATTGCAGTCCATCGCCGAGCGGATGACCTCCATCAAGTCGATGGCGGATCAGGTTGCCCATGCCGCCCAGGAGCAGATCTCTGTCAGTCAGGGCGTCGCCCGCCATATCGCCGGCATTGCCGACGTGGCCTACGAGACCGAGCGGGAGGCGAGAGAGTCGGCCAGCAGCAGTGAAGTACTGGCGGATCTGGTCGCCAAGCAGCAGCAATTGATCGCACATTTCAAGGTCTAGGAGGGCTTATGTCTAAAAAGTGGATTGGGGCCCTGAGTCTCCTGTTGTGTGGTCAGCTGATGGCCAGCGAGCTGGTGATCGAGAGCTGGCGGATCGATGACAAGGCCTTGTGGGAACAGAAGATCATTCCCGCCTTCGAGGCGGCCCACCCGGGTATCCAGGTGAAGTTCAACGGTGTGCAGAACGTCGACTACATGCCGACCCTGTGGGCCAGCCTGAAGGATGGCAAGGCGGGGGATCTCATCACCTGCCGCCCGTTTGATGATTCTTTGGCTCTGTTCAAGGCCGGTCATCTGGCGGAGCTGACCGAGATGTCGGGGATGGAGAACTTCCCAAGTTTTGCCCAGTCGCCCTGGCAGACCGACTCCGGTGCCCAGACCTTCTGCGTGCCCATGGCCTCGGTCATTCACGGCTTTTTCTACAACAAGAAGATATTCAGTGAGTTGGGTCTGACAGTGCCACAAACCCGCGATGCCTTCTTCGCCGCGCTCGACAAGGTGAAGGCGGATGGTCGTTATGTGCCGCTGGCCATGAGTGGCTCCGAAAGCTGGGTATCGTCCGAACTCGGTTTTCAGAACATAGGTCCCAACTACTGGAAGGGGGAAGATGGTCGTCTGGCGCTGATCGGGGGTCAGGAGCGACTCGACAACCCGCAATACGTCAAGGTATTTGAGGAGCTGGCCCGCTGGCGCCCCTACCTGGGTGAGGGGGGCGAGAGCCGGGACTATGCCGCCACCAATGAGTTGTTCACCTCCGGCAAGGCCGCCTTCTATGTGGCGGGATCTTGGGAAATCGCCCCCTTCACCGGCAAGGTCGACTTTGGCGTTATGCGTCCGCCCGTGGCGAAACAGGGGGATGGTTGCTTCTTTACCGATCACACCGACATCGGCATGGGGCTGAACCCGGCCAGCAAGAACAAGGAGGCTGCCATGGCCTTCCTGCAGTGGCTGACTACCCCGCAGTTTGCCGAGCTCTATACCAACTCGCTGCCGGGGTTCTTCTCCCTCTCCAACCACTTCTTCGATGTCACCAATCCGGCGGCGAAGGAGATGATGGAGTGGCGCGATCAGTGTGACTCCACCATACGGGTGGCGACCCAGATCCTCTCCCGTGGCACGCCAAAACTGGGCGACGAACTGGCCGAGGTGAGTCAGGCCGTGCTGCTCGGCAAGATGGAGCCCAAGGCGGCGGCCGACCGGCTGGAGCAGGGGCTGAAAGGCTGGTATCCCGCTCATCAAGGCAACAAGGCCAAGGGCGTGGATTGTCAGTGTGATGCGGTCACCCCGGCTCCGGTTTCAGCGCCGGCTGCTGCGGTTTCCTCTGCACCAGCGACCAGTGAAGCGCCGGCAGTGGTGGCACCCTCTGTTGTTCCCGCAGAACCAGCATCAGCAGCGACGGCCCCGTTACCTGTGCCGTCGGCCGAGGTGGAACAGGCGCTCTCCAACGAGCTGGAGACGCCGCAGCAATAACCGGCAACACCATAAACAACGGGAGGCATCAGCCTCCCGTTTTCATTGCTGCCCGCAGCCGGGCTATTGTGCCTCGTGGGGCCAGCGGCAGAGGCTGCCGATGCGGGCCACAGGGGTGAAGCCCAAGGAGCGGTAGACCCGTTGGGCGTGGTAGTGCTCGTCGGCCACTATGATGAGCTGGCTGACGCGACTCAGCCCCTGACGGGCGACCTGGCTCAGCAGCTGGCGGCACAGCCCCCGGTTGCGCCAATCCTGATGAGTGCGCACCAGTTGAAAGCGGCCCATGGTGTCGGTGAAGAAGAGGCCGCAGCTGGCGACCAGCTGATCTTCTCGCCAGATCCCCCACCATTGCCCGAGATCATCCGCGATCATGGCCTCGTACAGGCGGCGGCGCGACTGCAGATAGGGCAGATAGCCCTCCACCGTGTGGCCAGGGTCACGCTCATTGAGCTCAAACGTCAGCCACTCATCCCAGTCGGCGGATTCGAAGGGGCGGGCATCCGTCGTCGGATCGCCAGCCGCCGGTTGATGCCAGCCGAGGGCATCCAGCGCCAGCACTACGCACTCCATGTATTGATAGCCTGCCGCCACGAAACCGGCGACCCGGCTGTTCTGGCCTGCGGCCAGCGGCCATTGAAAGGTGCGGTGTTGTACTCTGGGATCCTGCCCGATCAGCTTGTCGAAGCTGGCCTCGAGCCAGCCCTTGTCACGATCGCTGGGCGGGGTGGGAAGCAGCAGGTAGTTGCCAAAATAGTAGTCAGGGGCATCAGGAGTGCGCACGGCCCAGAATTGCTCATGATCTACCACGTTGCCCTGATAGCGATCGAACAGCAAGTCGGTGGCAAAGCCGGGGTGGGTATCCATAATGAGGCTCCTGCAAATGGCTCAATTGGTTATCGGCAGGGAGGGGAATAGGTTGAAAAAGGGGCCGGAGAAGCCTCCGGCCAAACAATCACACGCAGATTCAGAACGTCCAGGACGATCTGGGTTCATCATAACGCGACTCCACGGATTTTGGGATGGGGTGCCAATCGTTACTTCAGGTTAATTGCGAAATAAACACCATCCTCTCGCCTCGATCCGTAAATCAGTGTTGACTTTGATCCGTTTTCTCATAAAGATAGAAAGACGTTTAGACGTCCAAACATCCGTTTTGACGTAGAGGAATGGGTTGCGGGACAGGGAGAGAGCAGATGGGATTTCACAGTGCGCGTCAGGTTGAGGCACTCAACCAGAGTTTGGCCGATTTAAGCGGTGACATAGGGGTTAGTTTCGAATTTTTTCCACCCAACAGTGAAGGGATGGAAAATACCCTCTGGCAGTCCATCGAACGGCTGAAAGTACTGGAACCCAAGTTCGTCTCCGTGACCTATGGCGCCAACTCCGGCACCCGGGATCGTACGCACAAGGTGATCAAGGACATCAAGGAGCGTACCGGCCTGATCGCGGCGCCTCACCTGACCTGCATCGATGCCAGCCGCGACGAGCTGCGCACCATAGCCCGCGACTACTGGAACAGCGGCATCCGCCATATCGTGGCCCTGCGCGGCGATCTGCCACCCGGACTCGACAAGCCGGACATGTATGCCACCGATCTGGTGGCCCTGCTCAAGTCAGAAGCTGACTTCGATATTTCGGTCGCCGCCTATCCGGAAGGCCATCCCGAGGCCAGGAGTGCGCAGTCCGACCTGCTTAACCTCAAGCGCAAGATCGATGCAGGCGCCAACCGTGCCATCACCCAGTTCTTCTTCGATGTGGAGACCTACCTGCGCTTTCGGGATCGCTGCGCCGCCATCGGCATAGATGCCGAAATCGTGCCTGGGATACTGCCGGTCTCCAACTACCAGACTCTGGCCAAGTTCGCCGGTTTTACCAACGTTAAGATCCCGCGCTGGATGCATCAGCGTTTCGAGGGGCTGGACAACGATCAGATGACCCGCAACCTGGTGGGCGCCAGCATCGCCATCGATCAGGTGCGCGTGCTGAGTCAGGAGGGGGTGAAAGATTTCCACTTCTATACCCTGAACCGCTCCGAGCTGACCTACGCCATCTGCCATACCCTGGGGGTCAGACCGAAGGACCCAGCCTGACACAGGTTGCCGCAGGCACAAAAAAAGCCAATGAGTCGCTCATTGGCTTTTTTGTCATGGCGGCTTGTCAAGGCCGGGTTGGGGCTATCTCTTTCGGTTCGAGATCGATGACCGCATTGCCGGCGGCCCCCGGATACTGGTGATAACTCTGATCCTGCTCCAGGGTGTAGAAGGTATCCAGATAGTCGTCGTTGTTGGTCATCCAGGAGTCGGGCAGCGCCTTGACGATACGGCCGCCGAGATCGAGGAAGGGCAGGGCCTCCGGCACACCGCCGGCGGTGAAGGCCAGCTTGAGGGCATCGATGAACAGGCCGCTCAGCTCCTTGTAGTTGACGTTGTCGTCCTGCTCCATCATGACGATGTCGACGGCACCCCAGCGGTAGCGATCCCAGTACACCAGGATCTGGTTGGGGGTGTAGTCGGTGTTGTCATAGTCGAGGTATGGCATGTCGACTATGTCGACCACGGGCTCATCCCGGCTGGGATTGACCCCGGCGACCACCGCATACACTTCGGCCGCGCCGAGCAGCCAGGGCTCCTGATCATCCTTCAACCGAATTTTCTTCAGGATGCTGGTCTTGAGCGGTGCCGTGCTGGCGGCGGTGCGCGGGGCAGCCTGCAGATCGGCTGCGGCCAGCGCCTTGCGCATCACCTTCAGACCGGCGTTTTTGGCCTTGACGGGATCTGCTTCCACCACCAGGACCGGACGGGCCGGTGCCTTGTCCACATCCAGATAGACGGGGTTGCCGGCGCTGTCGAAAGCTTCGATCGCACTCCAGCTCTTCTCATCTCCGCTCGGTACATAGGCAACCAGGGGTTCGACCCCTTGTTGCAGTGCGGCGGCCTGCTCCGGGTTGGCCAGTCGCAGTTGCATCAACTGCTTGACCTCACCGTCCAGCCCTTGCCGGCTGATGGCGGCCTGGTTGGCATCGCTCGCCTGCCGTTTCAGCCGTGGACTGGCTTTTTGCAGCAGGTTGGGCAGCGGGCTCTGGTACTCCTGATTGCTCAGCAGTGGCAGCAGGTTTTTCTGCTGCAGCGCGAGCTGGCGTGCCAGCTCCCGATCCGAGTCGGCAGCATGGGCGGTGGTGGCGCCCAGCAGTGCCAGTAACAAAATGACAGCCTGATTCCTCATTATTATTCTCCAGTTTATGAGTCTGACATGAGGCACGCATCGGGGAAGAAGAAGTGCCTCGACACCACTTAATGGCAATTAGTTTCAGCTGTGAACCAATTTTTCTGAATTATGTGCTGTGTCTCACGGGAGGCTCCCCAGATGGTCAGGTCAGTTTCTCCGCAGGTTGACGTGATGAAGGATGACACCGACGAGCAGCCCCCAGCAGGCGGCGCCGACACCCAGCAGGCTGATCCCGGAGGCCGTGATGATGAAGGTGAGCAGGGCTGCTTCTCGTGCTTCGTCTTGCTGCAATGCCGTGTGCAGGCTGCTGCCTATGGTGCCGAGCAGGGCCAACCCGGCCACGCAGGTGACCAGTGTCGCAGGAAAGGCGGTGAACAGGGCGGCCACGCTTGCCCCGAAGCAACCGGTCAGCAGATAGAAGCCGCCAGCCCAGACGGCGGCCGGCCAGCGACGGCTGGCATCGGGATCCACGTCTTTGCCCATGCAGATGGCGGCCGTAATGGCGGCCAGGTTGAAGGCATAACCGCCGAAGGGGGCCAGCAACAGGCCGATCAGTCCGGTCCAGCCGATCAGGGAGGAGGTGGCCGGTTGATAGCCGTGAGCTCGCAATATGGTAATGCCGGGCATGTTCTGGGAGGTCATGGTGACGATGAAAAGTGGCAGGGCTATGCCGAATAGAGCATCGAAAGAGAAGCTCGGCCAGGTCCAGACCGGGCTGGCGAGCTGCCAGTGAAGCGTGTCGAGTTGCAGGTCCCCCCGCAGGGCGCAGATGGTTATTCCCATCGCCAGCACCAGCACCATGGTGTAGCGGGGCCAGAGATGACGCCCCAGCAGGAAGGCCAGCAGCAGGGTGCCAAGCAGCAAGGGATCTTGTGGCGCGACCCTGAACAGATCCAGCCCGAATCTGAGCAAGACTCCGGCCAGCATGGCGGCGGCCAGCGGAGCCGGGATGTACCGCATCAGACGATCGAACCAACCGCTGATGCCGCACAGGGTGATCAGCAGGGAAGAGATAACGAAGGCGCCTATGGCCTCAGCCAGGGAGAAGTTGCCCAGGCTGGTGATCAGCAGGGCGGCCCCCGGGGTCGACCAGGCGGTCAATACGGGTATGCGGTAATAAAAGGAGAGGCTGATGCAGCTTATTCCCATGCCGATACCCAGCGTCCATAGCCAGGAGGCAAGCTGGGCGGCATCGGCACCCGTCGCCGTGGCAGCCTGAATGATCAGGATGACGGAGCTGGTGTAGCCGACTATCACGGCAATGAAACCTGCCACCAGGTGGGGAAGGGCGAAGGGCATAGTGACGTCCTTGTCGGATTGTGACGGATTGTGCGTTATTACGTACAATGTGTGCTCTGACTATATCGTCGTGCGCTATAACGCACAAGGCGATTCATGCAAGACAATGAAGAGGCAGTCATGCAAGAGATGAATCAGCATCTGGCCCAACGTCTGAAGGGGTTGCGCAGCGAACTGGGCTGGAGCCTGGATGTGGCGGCGCGTGAGACGGGGGTAAGCAAGGCCATGCTGGGGCAGATTGAGCGGGGAGAGTCCAGTCCCACCGTGGCGACCCTGTGGAAGATTGCCACCGGTTTTCGGGTTTCCTTCTCCAGCTTCATCGAGCCTACCCCAGCAGCGCAGGGAGAGGTGCTCTATCGTACCGCCGACGCCATTCGCCAGCAGCCTGCGGGAGAGGGCATGCAGGTCGCCCCTTTATTTCCTTACGAGAAGCGATTGGGTTTTGAATTATTTGAACTGACGCTGCTACCCGGGTATCAGCGCGAATCCGAACCCCATGAGCCCGGTGTGACCGAGCATGTTATCGTCATCAGTGGTCTGATGGAGGTGCTGGTGGAAGGGGAGTGGCGTTCACTGGTGCAAGGGGAGGCGGTGCGCTTTGCCGCCGACCGCCCCCATGGTTATCGCAATCTGGGAATTGCCCCTGCGATCTTTCACAACCTGATTCACTATCCGGCGGCCAGGCCCCGAGAATAAGCCCGGATGCTCAGCCCGGGCGGCCATCCGCTCTGGGGCTGGTCAGTATGGGGGCATAAACCCAGACGAACAGCCCATAAGCGCTGACCCAGGCCAGGCCACTCAGGTTCCAGCCGTGCAGGGTATAGGCAGGCCAGAATAGCGGGATCACAACCCGGATCGCGGCTGCCGCTATGACCAGTGCGAACGCGCAGCTTATCCGGCGCCCCACCTGCAAGGCTCGGCCGCTATGGCCGAGGGAGACGCGCGCTATCATCCCCAGGATCATGGTACCCATGCAGCCGGCGCTGAGCAGGTGGCTGGCTGTCGACAAGGTGATGGGCAGGCCGGCGGCCTGCGCTCCGAGAGCAAGTAGACCGAGGGGAATAAACAGGTAGGCGAGATGCAGTGACCACAGCAGGGGATGAGCAAGGGGGGTCGGCAGGCGCCAGCGCAGTTGTCGCCACAGATGCAAGCCTGCCGCCACTATATATAGAGGCACCATATAAGTGCTGGTGGCCCATTGAGTGGGGAGCAACAGCCAGCACAGCAAGATAAGCCACAGCGATGCGAGTGCTGTGCGCTCCAGCCAGGGCAGGGGGGCGGCTTTCTCCAGACCGGTGCCTCGGGCGGTAAAGAAGGGGATGACCCGTCCTCCCATCACGGCAATCAGGGTCGTGAACAGCAGCACTGTCGTGATCAGCAGATGTTCTATGACGATCCACTCCTCATGCCACAACCAGCTGGCGCCATTGAGCAAAGTCAGTACCACGAGCAGGGGGACAAAGAAGAGGTTGCGCCATTGACGGGTCACCATGATCGGCTTGGCCAGGAACCAGGCACAGAGTGGTAACCACATCAGATCCATCATCATCAGAACCGGGTTCCCTTCTCCCAGCCAGGGCAACAAGCACCTAGGTACGGCCCACAGGCCCACGACCAGTGCCAGCGGCCAGCCCCGAACACCGGGATGGGCCGTCCAGTTTTGTACGGCGGTCAGCAGAAAGCCCGCCACTATGGCCGCACCGAAACCAAACAGCATCTCGTGCGCATGCCACCAGATGGGGTTGCCGACTCCTGACAACAGGCTCCAGCCATTGAGCTGTGCCAGCCAGCCCAGCATGGCCAAGGCAGAGAAGAGGGCCCCGAGCAGGAAGAAAGGCCGAAACCCCAAGCGGAACAGAGGAACTATCTGTTCTTCTTTGCGGCTATCCAGGATCTGATGCATGGCGAAACCTTAATTGACATTTGAAAAGACAATTATAAAGTGACTTTTCAAATGTTCAATTTAAATCCAGTCAAAGCCTGAATTGATGGGGTTTTGAACAAAAAGGTATGGGTTTGCTGCATATCTGAGCGAACGAACAATTGTGATGAAAAAGCCCTTGTCATCGCGGCACGGCTCCCTATAATGCGCCCCTACCAGCACGGCACAACACGCCGGACTGATGAGCCAGCTTCCTTGTGAAGCCGGCGCCGAAAGAAAAGCGAAAACAATCGCTTGACTTTCGAAGTGAGGAGCGTAAT
>NZ_JBSTYL010000043.1:0-18466 GCF_054052465.1 Aeromonas enterica
GGTTAACTGGGGAAAGAGGGACAACAGGTGTTGAAAGGCAGGGGTATCCATGATGGTAGACCTCAAGGAGATGGCCTACTTCAAGATTAGCCTTTCAACACGTAATTGGGACAGAGCCTTTTTTTATGGCCGGCGTTCCGGTGTCACACTTTCCCATTTCTGAAAACGTAACCATTTGAACTGAGGTCACAAATCAGCGCTTTGCCTGTCCATACCCGCCACCATGATCCCTAGAATGAGCCCCATTGACGGAATCTGGTCCGCTTACCCCTGCTCAAGGAATGGCTTATGCGTCGCACTCACCCTGTGTCTTCCCTCTGGCTTGCCCTGCTGGCCAGCCCTCTCTTCATCCATCAGGCCATGGCAGCCCCCGAGGTGCACCTTTACGTGGATGGCCAATCCGTCGGTGCCCCACTGGCGCTGGACAAGGGAGCGGTACAAATGGTCCATCCGCTCGCCAAGGGCAGCCACCAGATCCGCATCAGCGACCCGGGCAGCAGCTGTGGTACCAGTTTCGGCCCGAACGAGAGCAAGCCGCTCCCTTTCGGCACCGCTCAGCCCATGGACAAGTGCAACAAGGGGCAAAACTTCAACCTGCGAGTCATGCTGGCGGGGGACTATGAGTTCACTTTCAATCCAGATACCCCCAGCCTCAAGGTATTACGGGCCACCAGGAAGAGTGAGTTCAAGCGCCAACCCCCCGAAGAGCCCTGCATCCAGTGGGATGGCGGCCCTGTCACCGTATCGCTGCAAGGGGTCTGGCCCGATGGCACCCGGCTGCGGGATGCCTACTCCGGCCAAGAAGGCATGGTCAAGGGGGGCAAGCTGACCCTGACCCCGAGCAAGGAGAGTGGCGGCCTGCTGCTGCTCGAGCCGGTCAAGGCGGCCAAGCCGGCGCCGTTCAGCTGGGATCAGGCGAGCGTCTATTTCCTGTTGACCGACCGCTTCAACAACGGCAATCCCGCCAACGACCACAGTTTCGGTCGCCAGAAGGATGGCCAGGACGAGGTGGCGACCTGGCACGGCGGCGACTTCAAGGGGTTGACCGAGAAGCTCGACTACATCAAGAGCCTCGGCATGAACGCCATCTGGATTACCCCTATGGTGGAGCAGGTGCACGGCTTCATCGGCGGTGGCGAGCAGGGCAATTTTCCCTTCTACGCCTACCACGGCTACTGGGCGCTGGATTTCACCAAGATTGACCCCAACTATGGCGATGAAGAGAGCCTGAAAACCTTGGTGGACGAGGCCCACAAGCGCGGCATGCGGATCATTCTGGATGTGGTGATGAACCACGCCGGTTACGCCACCCTGGCCGACTTGCAGGATCTGGGGCTCAATAGCCTGACCCAAAACAGCAACAAACTGCCGACCCGCTGGAACGAGTGGCGCCCGAGCGGCGGCCTCAACTGGCATGGCTACAACCAGTTTATCGACTATCAATCCCCGAACTGGAACCAGTGGTGGGGGGGAGACTGGGTGCGAGCCGGTCTGCCCGGCTACCCGCAACCCGGCACTGACGATGTGACCGGTACTGTGGCGGGGTTGCCGGACTTCCTGACCGAGTCAACCAAGCCGGTGGGCTTGCCGCCGCTGCTGACGGCGAAGAAAGACACTGGGGCCAAGGCGCTGCCCAACGCCACCGTGAGCGACTACCTCATTGCCTGGCACACCGACTGGGTACGCCGCTTCGGCATCGACGGCTTTCGGGCCGATACCGTCAAGCATCTGGAGCCCGAGGTGTGGGCCCGCCTCAAGCAGGCCGGCAGCACCGCGCTCAAAGAGTGGAAAGCCGCCAACCCGACCAAGAAGCTCGACGACCTCCCCTTCTACATGGTGGGCGAGGTGTGGGATCATGGGGTCGCCAAGGATTTCTGGTACCAGAACGGTTTCGATTCGCTGATCAACTTCGACTACCAGCGCGAATTCGCCCTGCCCCAGGCCCAGTGCATGGCGGGCGCCGAACCCACCTATGCCAGCTACGCCAGCCGCATCAACCAAGATCCCGAGTTCAACGTGCTGAGCTACATCAGTTCCCACGACACCAAGCTGTTCTTCGGCGACTATCAGGACGTGCCGCTGCAACGGCGGGTGGCCAACAGCTTCATGCTGCTGCCGGGCGGCATCCAGCTCTACTACGGGGACGAGTCGGGCCGGGGCCTGGCCAAGGATGGGGGCGTATTCGATCAGAGCGTGCGCTCGGACATGAACTGGCAGGAGCTGGGGAGCGGCGACAAAGCCGAGCTGGTCAAGCACTGGCAGCGACTCGGCCAGTTCCGCGCCGCTCACCCCGCGGTGGCGGCAGGCAGCCACAAGAAGCTGTCCGATGCGCCCTACAGCTTTGTGCGGGAGAAGGGGAACGACAAGGTGGTGGTGGTGTTTGCCGGTCGGCAGAAATAACGTCTGGACCAGATTAGCCACAAAAGAGAGGGGAGCCACTGGCTCCCCTCTCTTTTGAACTCTCCACTCTGCCGATCACTGCGACTGACGGGCCGCCACCGGCCACTGCAGCCGCACCTTGACCAGCAGCGCCTGCCAAAGGGGCCAGGCCAGCAAGGCCTGTTGATAAACGCCGGCCTGACCGGGCAGCTGGATGCCGTAGCTGGCCAGCCGATAGGCCATCACCCCATAGAAGGCGTCTATGATGCCCGCCTCGCCGAAGTAGAAGGGCCCCCTCGCCTGGGACCAGATGGTCTGCAAGCGAGCCAGCTCGCCGATGGCCTCCACCGGCGGCTCGCTGCGGGTCGGCGCCCCCAGGAAGAAGGGCAGCTGGCTGCGGATCTGGCCAAAGCCCGAGTGCAGTTCGGCGCACAGGCTGCGGGCCAGCGCCCGTTCGGCCCGGGAAACGGGATAGAGCTGGTGGTCTGGACAGAGCTCGTGCAGGTATTCAGCGATGGCCAGCGAGTCATGTATCCGCACGCCATCGTGATCCAGCCAGGGCACCAGGCCGGCAGGCCCTGCGCGCTTGAGCCGCTGCAACGCCTTGGCATCTTCCAGATCAAACACCTGCTCCTGCCACTCCAGCCCGCTCATGGCGAGCACCAGAGCAGCACGCATTGCCCAGGTGGAGCCCGTGCCCACCGTCAATACCAAGGATCCCATCTCTTGCCTCCTGCATGGGTTGCTCATGACCATCCCATCGGCCCCAATGGCACGACATCCGACGGTCGCTTCACATTTGCACGCCTGCGGGTTTGACCCCCTCGGAGAGCGATGCTAGTTTGATTTTCCAAAACAATCAGTTAGCAACAATGTGAGCAATGGATAGCCAATTTACCATCGTCATCGCAGATGACCACCCCCTGTTTCGGGGCGCCCTCTATCAAGCGGTGCACATGGCCATCAACGACGCCCAGCTGCTGGAGGCCGATTCGATCGACAGCCTGACCAGCCTGCTGGGGGAACACCCGGAGGTGGACCTGTTGCTGCTCGATCTCAAGATGCCGGGAGCCAACGGCTTCTCCGGCCTCGCCCACCTGCGCGGCCAGCACCCGGATCTGCCCATCGTCGTGGTCTCCGCCTCGGAAGATCCCGCCATCATCCAGCAAGTGTTGCGGCTCGGGGCGCTGGGTTTCATCCCCAAGTCCGTGCCCATGAAGGAGCTGGTCAACGCCCTCAATACGGTGATCGGGGGGGATAACTGGGTGCCGGCCGGCATCTCGCTGCATCCCGAGTCCGAAGATGGCCCCGGTTTCGCCAGCAAACTCGCCAGCCTCACCCCCCAACAATACAAGGTGCTGGTGATGCTGCGCGATGGCAGCCTCAACAAGCAGATCGCCTGGGAGCTCAACGTCTCCGAGGCCACCATCAAGGCCCATATCACCGCCATCTTCCGCAAGCTCGACGTCAAGAACCGCACCCAGGCGGTCATAGCTCTGCAGCAGATGGATATCAAGGACGACTGAGCGGCTGCCAACAAAGGCCCATATCCACTCCCACCTTTCGCAAGCTCGGCGTCAAGAACCGCACCCAGGCGGTCATCGCCTTGCAGCAGATGGATATCAAGGACGATTGACCCTTGTCACCATCAAGGCCCGTATCACCCCCGCCTTCCACAAGCTCGGCGTCAAGAACCGCACCCAGGCGGTCATCGCCTTGCAGCAGATGGATATCAAGGACGATTGACCCCTGGCCATGACGGAAGGCGACAACCCCTGACCGGTTTCCCCTCTCATGGCGGTTTCTCGCTCGACAAATAGCACGGTCGTACTTTATGCTGCAGGACCAACGAGGAGAGTGCGATGAGCAAGGGCCGGCTGACCCGCGACAACATTTTGCAGACTGCGTTCGAGCAGGCGAGCCAGCAGGGTCTGGAGAGCCTGACCATAGGCTCGTTGGCCTGTGCCTGCGAGATGTCCAAGAGCGGCCTGTTTGCACACTTCCAATCCCGCGACAACCTGCAGATCGCCGTGCTGGAGTACGCCGCAGAGGTGTTTAGGGAGCGGGTGATCCAGCCGGTGCGCCAGCAACAGCACGGCAACCAGCAGGAGAAGCTGATCGCCCTGCTGCAGGCCTGGCTGGCCTGGAACCAGAGCTTCGCCGGTCGCTGCATGTTCCTCGACGCCTGGACCTCGGCCCAGGAGGGTGAGGTCCAGCAGGCAGCCCGCCAGCTAGTGCGCTTCTGGCTCGACTACCTGGCTCGCCAGGTGGTGCAGGGTCAAGCGCAGGGGGAGTGGCGCGGCGACATGGATCCCTGGCGTGCCGTCTACCGGCTGTACGGCCTCTATCTGGGGGATCAGGTGTTCAACGCGCTGGACTTGTGTCAGGATCCGGCCCGCCACTTCTGGCCCGAAGTGGATGCTCTGCTGACCAGCTGGCGCTGATTTTCAACTGCCTTTTTAAAAACCGACAAAAAAGCACGACCGTTCGAACACAAAGCAGACAGGACCATCATGAGCAGCAAGATCTACTTCAACACCCGCCGCTTCAGCCCGAGCAAATGGCTGCTCGGCATCGGCACCCGGTTGCACCACAGACTCGCCCCGGCCCACGCCAGACGCACCGCCAGCAAGCTGCTGCTCACCCCCCAGCGCAACCAGCGCGATGACGCTGCGCCTGCGGGCCTGCTCAAACAGGCCGTGCACACCAGTGAAGGCACCCTGATGAGCTACCGGCTCGGCCAGGGACCGGTCTGGCTGCTGATGCACGGCTGGTCCGGCAGCGCCAGCCAGTTCTACCCGCTGATGAGCCACATCGCCGCTCAGGGCTTCACCGCCATCGCCTATGATCATCCGGCCCACGGCCACAGCGCCGGCCATACCGGCCACCTGCCCCGCTTCGTGCGCGCCTTCGATGAGCTGGTGACCACGCTGAGCGACGAATCTGGCCCCATCCAGGGGGCCATAGCCCACAGCATGGGGGGAGCTGTCACTCTCTCCAGCCGAGTGTCAAACCTGGACCGGCTGCCACTGCTGCTCATCTCGCCCGTGCTCGACTATGTGCCCCAGCTCTACGGCATGGTGGCACGCTCCGGCTACTCCATCCGGCTGTTCGATGCCGTGGTGAAAGAGATTGAGCAGGAGTACCAGTACCCCCTCAGCACCGTCGATCCGCTGGGGCGCCTCGCCAGCCGCGAGGGATCCACCATCATAGTGCACGACGAAGAAGACAGGTTTGCCCCCCACGACGACTCCCTGCGAGCAAGCCGGGACGGCCGCACCCGACTGGTCACTACCCGGGGCCTGGGGCACGGTCGCATCCTCGCCAGCGCCCCGGTTTTTGCCGCCTTCGATCAACTGAGCGCCGCCCTGCAGGAGGAATAAAAGGGCTCAAAACGGGCCAAGAAAAAATGGTTGGCAGGCCTGTTTTTATATTCGATACAGCGTCTTATAGTTAAATTGCTCGGTGGCAACACCCCTAGTGGCATGCATAAGGCGCAGTATCATGGCCAGACCCAACACAGCTCTTCTGTTGACCGGTGGTGGTGCCCGCGCCGCCTATCAGGTTGGCGCCCTCAAGGCGATCGCCGAATTCTACCCCCGCAATCTCGGCATTCCGTTTCCCATCCTGTGCGGTACCTCGGCGGGTGCCATCAATGTCACCGCGCTGGCCTGCTACGCCTCCTGTTTTCATCTGGGGGTACGCAAGCTGGAGTGGGTCTGGCGCCGTTTCGAGACCCACCACATCTTCGACTTCCACCCCGGCAGATTGCTGTGGCAGATGATGTATGAGGGCTCGGCCGGGCTCATCAATCCCCACACCAACCACGCCTTTCACCTGTTCGACAACGCGCCGCTGCGCCGCCTGCTGGACCAGCTCATCGACTATCACCGCATCGATGACAACATCCTCTACGGCAGCCTGGAGGCACTCGCCATCACGGCGTCCGATTACGATGACGGCCTCTCCACCACCTTTTTTCAGGGACGGGCCGAACATCTGCCATGGGAGCGGGCCAGACGGCGCGGTGTGCGGACCCTGCTCACCTCGGATCACCTGCTGGCCTCCTCGGCACTGCCGTTTGTCTTTCCCGCAACCCATATAGGCGACAAATTCTACGGTGATGGGTCCATCCACCAACTCAGTCCACTCAGCCCCGCCATCCACCTGGGGGCGGAACGGATCCTGCTGATCACGCTGGATCCGCCGGCCCACTCGGCACCGACTTTTCATCACGGTCACCTGACCAGTTCCAACATCGCCAGCCACTTGCTCGATACCGTCTTCACCGACACCCTCAACTCGGATCTGGAACGGCTGTGGCGCATCAACCAGACCCTGGCTCTCATTCCGGAGCGGGAGCGTAACCGTTTGAAATTGAAGCGGGTGGAGACTTGCGTGCTGAAACCGAGCGAGGATCTCGACATCATAGCGCTGAACTATTTGCGCAAGCTGCCGGTGCACCTGCGTCGCCTGCTGCGGGTGATGGGAGTAACAGGGGATGAAACCAGCAGTCTGGCCAGCTTCCTGATGTTCTACCCCGGCTATTGCCAGCAACTGATCAAGCTGGGCTACCGGGACACCCTCAACGATCGCCAGCGGGTCGAACAGTTTCTGGGCATTGAACAGATGGCGCGGGAAGAGGCATGAACCACAGCAAACCTGGGGAGCTGCCGGGCTAGCGTCCCTCCAGCAGCCGCTGCTCGGCCTGCTCCATCGCCACCGCATTGCCAAACAGCACCAGCCGATCCCCCGCCGCCAGCGTCAGATCGGATCTGGGCTCCAGGCTCTGCTCGCCGCGCTGTACCTCCTTGATCCTCACCTCCTCCAGCGCCAGCGCCTGCACAGTGCGTCCAACAGCCCAGGCCTGATCGTGCAACAGCACGGGATGCAGTCGCTCGAGCAACTGATCCGTCCCCAGATTGCCGGCGCTCTGATCCCCCCAGTAGAAGCCGTGCAGAAAGCGATACTGGCTGCTGCGCTCATGTTCCATGCGCCGGATCACCCGACCGATGGGGACGTTGCAGTTAAGCAGCAGGTGAGAGACCAGCATCAGGGCCCCCTCCTGGGATTCTGGGATCACCTCATGGGCCCCCGCCTGCTTGAAGGCTTCCAGAAAGCTGTCATCCCGGGTGCGCACCAGCACCCTGACCTCCACCGCCAGCGATCTAATCAGCGCCAGCATGGCCTCGACCCGCTTGTGATCGTCGAAGGTGATGATCACCAGCCGGGCCCGCAACAGGCCGGCGGCCAGCAGAATATCGCGGCGGCTGGCATCACCAAATGCGACCTGCTCCCCCGCCGACTTGGCCTCACTCACGCGCTCGGGGTCAAGATCGAGCGCCAGGAAGGGGATCTCCTCCTGCTTGAGAAAACGGGCGCAGGTCTGGCCGGCGCGACCAAAGCCCGCAATGATCACATGCTGGCTTTTGCTAAGACCGGACTGGGCCACTTCGGAGCGGGTGAGCAGGGCCGGATCGGTGAGGGAACGAGCCAGATGGTGAGCCTTCTGTACCAACCAGGGGGTCATGGCGATGGAAGTGACCCCTATGCCGATGAGCAGGGAGACCAACTGATGGTCGAGCAGACCGTGGTGATTGGCCAGCGCCAGCAGCACGAAGCCAAACTCGCCGACCTGGCTCAGCATGATCCCCGCCGCCATGGCGTCGCGCTTGCGCTCCCCCATCAGACGGCCGGCCAACAGCACCAGCAGGGATTTGAACAGGATCAGACAGAGCACGCTCGAGGCCACCAGCCACCAGGCCTGCGCTACCCGCTGCCAGTCCATGGCCATGCCGATAGTGATGAAGAAGAGGCCCATCAGCACATCCCGAAACGGCCGTATGTCCACCTCCAGCTGATGGCGGTAATGGGACTCGCCCAGCATCATGCCGGCCAAGAACGCCCCCAACGCCATGGAGAGCCCCATCCACTGGGTCAGCGAAGAGGCCAGCAATGCCACCAGCAGGGCGCTCAGCACGAACAGTTCGTCGGAGCGAGCCCGCGCCACCTCGTGAAACAGCAGCGGCAACAGCCACTTGCCCACCGCCAGCAGGCTAAATAAAGCAAACAGTCCCTTGAGGGTGGCCCAGGCGATCTCCGCCAGCAGGGCGCTGCCCTGAATTTCCGGCTGGGCCAGGATGGGGATCATGACCAGCAACGGCACCACCGCCAGATCCTGAAACAACAGCACACTCACCCCGAGCTGGGCCCGACGGGTGTGCAACTGTTTTTGCTCCCCCAGCTGCTTGATCACCACGGCAGTGGAAGAGAGTGCCAAAGTACCCGAGACCACCAGCGCCTGAGGCAGGCTCAGCCCCCACCACCATCCGAGCCAGAAAAACAGCGAGGTGGTGAACAGTACCTGCAAACCGCCGACTCCCAGCACCAGCATCCTCATGGCGATCAACCGCGGCAACGAGAACTCCAGCCCGAGCGAGAACATCAGAAAAACGATGCCGAGCTCGGCGATGGTCTGCATGATCGTCTGCTCTGTGATCACGGCGGCGCCATAGGGGCCGAGCAGTACCCCGGCAAGCAGGTAAGCAAGGATCACCGGCTGGCCGAGGCGCCGGAAAATCGCCACCAGCAAGACGGCGGCAAACAGCAAAATCAAGATGTCCGTATACAATTTCCCTCCTTTTTTTATCCACTTAAGCCTAGCCAGCCCCCCTTGTTCGTATCGAACATATTTTGGGCACAAAGATTGCAGTGAAGTGACAGGAAGTAGGATGTATGAGGGCTGTACCGTGGAAAACACATCGTCATTGAATGGTTTGGGACATGGCATAGAGCAGTGGGTTCGCCAGATGGAGCGGCTTACGCCGCTAGCCAGTCAGGATCGCAACCAGTTGCTCGAGCTCTTGTTGGTACAGACGGATCTCGACAGCCTGCTGGCAACCTTTGCCGATCGTGCGGCAAAAATTGTCCGAATACACAGCCTCTATTTTGATCACGCACAGCCACTTCGGCTGATCCAGCAGCCACCCCAGGCCAGCCTGACGCTGCACAGCTACCCGTTCGAACTGCGCGGCCAGCACGGCCAGTTGTTCGGACAGCTGCACTACACACTGGAACATACCCTGAGCGGTAGCCAGCAGCGGATCCTGCAGCAGTACCATCAACTGCTCTGCATGCCCCTTCCCCTCTATCTGCGGCTGGCGCAACTGGAGCAGCAAGTGCGGCTCGATCACCTGACCGGGCTCGGCAATCGTTCCTACTTCGACGAGGCCATAGGCCGCGCCGTGGAACAGCACAGCCGGGAGTCTCACGGTCTGGTGCTGGTGCTGCTGGATCTGGATCACTTCAAACAGATCAACGACACCTGGGGCCACCCGGTCGGCGATCTGGTGCTAAGCCGCTTCGCCCAGCTGCTCAAGCACTGTATCCGCAGCACGGATCAGGCGTTTCGCCTCGGCGGCGACGAATTTGCACTGCTGCTGCAACCCGCCGAGCCCGAGGCCTGGCGCCCCGTCTGGCTGCGGTTGCAACATATGCTGATGACCAACAAGGAACTCAGCACCTTCTCGGTTGGCTGCAGCTTGGGGGCTGCCAGCTGGCAATCCGGGGTAGCTGTCCACAGCCTGTATGAGGCGGCGGATGCTCACCTCTACGCCCGCAAAAAAGCGGGCAAGGCCGGCCTGCTGGATTGAACCGGCCAGAAAACCCATGAAGAAAAAAAGCCGGAAATGCGGGTTTTTTGTCTTCATGGCAGTCCCGGATTCACTCCGGGATGCAGCTGTCTGCCGCTGGCCGCCAGTGCCACTCCACACCGGCGGCTCGCGTCATGAATCCGTCACAGATAAAGAGTCCGGCCACCGCCGCCACCTGCTCGCCGTAATAGAGGATGGGGATGCGCCCTCGCTGCCAGGAGGGCACGCCATACTCTTGCAGCAACTTCTTGAAACGCCGACTGCCGCTGCGCCCCACGGGTTTGAGCATAAGCCCGGCCGTCACCTGAAAACGCACCGACATTGGCTCCTGCGCGGTGGGCAGCCTCAACCCCTCACCGCCCTGCCGCAGCAGTAGCTGCACCTGCCCCAGCCCGTCCGGCAAGGCGACCGACTCGCCAACCGCTACCGCCAGTTGCTCGTGACAGGGCGCCAGTCCCGGCCTCACCAGATGGAGCCGACCCTGAAAGCGGCGGCAATCCAGGCTCTTCAAGCTGAACTGCGGATTGGCGTCCTCTCGCGCCAGCGCCACCTCCTGCCACAGCAGAGCCAGCTGGTCCCGGGAGGGCATCTCACCCCCCAGCCGGCGGATCCAGTAGCGCAGCAGGTTGTTGCGCCGGGTCACCGAGAGTCCGTGCAGCGGCTCGATATTCAGGGCACTCCCCTCACCGGCCAGCCGCCAGTCCGTTTCTGCCAGCTCGGTCAGCAATATCTCCTGCTCGGCGCACAGCGCCATGCTGCGGGCGGCGGTGCGGGCCATGGCCGGCCAGCGGGCCTTGAGCTGAGGGATCAGCTGCTGGCGCAGAAAGTTGCGGTCATAGCTCACATCCTGATTGCTCTCATCCTCCACCCAGCCATAAGGAAGCGATTGGGCCACCTCGGCCAACTCGGCCCGGCTGACCTCAAGCAAGGGGCGCAGCAGCAGGCCGGCCGCAAACGGCTGACTTGGCAGTATGCCCGCCAGGCCCCGCACGCCGGCGCCACGCTTGAGGGCCAGCAGCAGTGTCTCCAGCTGATCGTCCTGATGATGGGCGGTGAGCAGCCACTCCCCAGCCCCCAGGCTGGCGGCGAGGCGCTGATAGCGGGCCTCCCGGGCCTGGGCCTCCAGGCTCTCACCATTGCCACGCACCAGCTGCACCCGCTCAACGATGAGCGGTACCGCCAGTTGCTGACACACGGTCTCACAATGGGCCACCCAGGCATCGGCGTGAGGGCTCAGGCCGTGGTGCACGTGCAGGGCGCGTAGCCGGAGCCCCTGCTCGCGGGCAAACTGCGCCGCCAGCACCAGCAACACGGTGGAATCGAGCCCGCCACTGAAGGCAACCAACAGGCCCCGGGAACCTTCCGGCGCGGGCAGGGTCTGACAAAAACGAGAATAAATACGAGAAATCATAGGCTTCCCCAAAACGACCAGACCGATCTTAACAGAGTCGGGCTTATCAAGCTGCAACCCGGCTGTTAGAGTGAAGAACTGCCCTGTTTGGGCCAGGAAGCTGAATAACCCGAATTGGAATCCAACAAGATGAACAATAAAAAAAGCATACTGGCCGGCCTCATCGGGCTGGCCTTGCTGGCTGGCTGTAGTCAGGCGCCGGACACAGCAGACAAGCACTCCGGCCTCGCGCTGGCCAACATGGATACCCGGGTCAAGCCCGGTGACGACTTCTTCCGCTACGTCAACGGCCACTGGCTGGCTACCGCCAAGATCCCGGACGACAGGCCCGCCGATGGCGCCTTCTACATGCTGCGGGACAAGTCGCTGGCGGACGTGCGGGTGCTGGTCGAGGGGCTCGACCGCAAGGCGGCGGCAGGCACCCTGGCCCAGCAGATCCACGATCTCTACCAGAGCTATCTGGATCAAGGCAGCCGGGATGCCAAGGGCATCACGCCGCTGCTGCCCCTGCTCAGCGATATCGATCAGATCCGCGATCAGCGCGGGCTGGCCCGGGCCTTTGCCCAAAGCGGGCGCACTGGTGGCGGTGCCCCGTTCGGCTTCTGGATCGACGCCGATGCCAAGGCACCGGACAGCTATGCGGTCTACCTCTATCAATCCGGCCTCAGCCTGCCGGATCGGGATTACTACCTCAAGACCGACCCCAACAGCCAGGCGCTGCGGCAGAAATACGAGCAGCACATCGCCACCATGCTGACCCGTTTCGGTGAAGCAGATGCCAAGGCCAAGGCCCGGCGCATCCTGACCCTTGAGACCAAACTCGCCCAGATCCAGTGGGACAACGTGGCCCTGCGGGATAGGGAGAAGAACTACAACAAGGCGCCCCAGAGCGAGCTCAAGCGTCTCGCTCCGCATATCGACTGGGATGGCTACCTGGCCCAGGCCGGCCTCGCCGGTCAGAGCAGCCTGGTCATAGGCCAGCCAAGCTATCTCGCGTCCCTCGATGGCCTGATGCAGCAGACCCCGATCAGCGACTGGCAAGCCTACCTCAAGTGGCAACTCATCACCGATTACGCCCCCTATCTCGACAGCCAGACCGACGCCCAGAACTTCGCCTTCTTCGGCACTACCCTGAGCGGCACCCCCAAGCAGCGAGCCCCCTGGGAGCGTGCCCTCGGCGTGCTGGACGATCATCTGGGCGAGGCGGTGGGCCAGCTCTACGTGGAGCGCTACTTCCCGCCAGAAGCCAAAGCCCGCATGGAGCAGCTGGTGGAGAACCTGCGCACCGCCTACGGCCAGAGTATTCAGGAGCTGGACTGGATGTCACCGGCCACCAA
Source organism: Aeromonas enterica (assembly GCF_054052465.1). Taxonomy (NCBI): domain Bacteria; kingdom Pseudomonadati; phylum Pseudomonadota; class Gammaproteobacteria; order Aeromonadales; family Aeromonadaceae; genus Aeromonas; species Aeromonas enterica. The sequence continues at coordinate 12,780 of NZ_JBSTYL010000043.1, forward strand.
GACCCAGGCACTGGAGAAGCTGGCCAAGTTCCGACCCAAGATCGGCTACCCGGAAAAGTGGAAGGATTACAGCGCCATCACCATCACGTCGGATGATCTGGTAGGCAACCTGCAGCGAGCCCGCGCCTTCGAATACGCCGACAACCTGGCACGCCTCGGCAAACCGGTAGACAGAGACGAGTGGCACATGTCGCCGCAGACGGTGAACGCCTACTACAACCCGAGCAACAACGAGATCGTCTTCCCGGCCGCCATACTACAGCCGCCCTTCTTCGACCTGACGGCAGATGATGCGGTCAACTACGGCGCCATCGGCGGGGTGATCGGCCACGAGATGGGTCACGGTTTCGATGATCAGGGAGCCAAGTCCGACGGCGACGGCCTGATGCGCGACTGGTGGACTCCAACCGATCTCAAGGAGTTCCGCTTCCGAACCAGCCGTCTGGTAGCCCAATACAACCGCTTCGAGCCCATCAATGGCCAGTTCGTCAACGGCCAGTTCACCCTGGGAGAGAACATAGGCGATCTGGGTGGTCTCACCATAGCCCACAAGGCCTACGAGCTGTCGCTCAAGGGCGAGGAAGCACCCGTGCTGGATGGTTTCACTGGCGAGCAGCGCTTCTTCCTCGGCTGGGCCCAGGTGTGGAAGGGGATGTATCGCCCCGAGCTGATGCAGATGCTGCTCGCCTCGGATCCTCATTCACCGCCGGAGTATCGGGTCAATGGCGTGGTGCCTAACATCCCCGCCTTTTACGAGGCGTTCAATATCCAGCCGGGTGACAAGCTCTATCTGGCCCCGGCCAAACGGGTCAAGATCTGGTAATGACCGCCTCCGGCGAGGCAGAGAAAGAGAGCCGGGCAGAGGCCCGGCCCACACATTCACATCCGTGACGGGCAGGCGTGCCGCCCGTCACCGCAGCAACAAGGGTCACAACGATGAAAGCCTTATTCATGACACTCGGCCTGCTCACCCTGCCACTGACTGGCCAGGCGGCGGAGGGATTCTTCAAACAGCTGACGATCCCCTCCGGCCAGGTGATCACCGTCAGCGAGGGACGGGGTGAACCCGCCTCCATCGGCAGCTACGACGTGCGCCTTTACTCGGGCGCCAATCCCCAGTTTCCCCTTGATCAGTTCATCGACGGCAAGGTACTGCCGCGCGATGGCACCATCAAGGAGATCAAACTGCAGGATCTCAATGGCGACAAACAACCCGAACTCATCATCATCATGGAAAGCGCTGGCAGCGGTGGCTATCACAGTGCCGACGCCTTCGTCATCAAGCCACTTGAGGGGCTTGATACCTTCAACCATGTGGAGGGGCTGACGCCCACGGAAGATGTGATCCAGGCGCTCAAAACACCCCGAGACTGATCATCAGGCACCATGAAAAAAGCCCCGCAATGCGGGGCTGCTTGCTTGTCGGTGACAGACGCTGACCCCCTTCCCCGCCTCCCTGCTGCCCGACGACAGACCAGAGCCCGATGGACGACTATTTTTTCTGCGCTTATACTCGCCGCACCTTGCCACTGAGAAAAATAAGGAGGTAAAAATGGTTATCCAAGCGTGTCCGATGTTCTCGGCCCGCCTGTTCGGCACATTCACGTGCTCTTGCCTGCATACCATCGCGCTGCGATAGCGGGTTCGAGCAAAGCCGACTCCCTTCCAAACCGAGACCTTTCTCGACTCTGCCGTTGTCGCCAGCGCTCCTGATGACAGGGATCTTCGATCCCGAGATTTAAGAGAGCAAGAGCATGACAACCCTGATGAGTACCCATTCCCTGCAAATGAGTGCGGGGCACCTCCCGTTATTTGACAACCTGGACCTCAGCATTCGCAGTGGTGATCGCATTGGCCTCATAGGCGTCAATGGCTGTGGCAAGAGCACACTGCTCGCCCTGCTGGCCGGTCAGCGCACACCCCATGACGGACGTATCCACAAGGCCACCTCCTGCCGCTGTGAATTCGTGGCCCAGCATCTGCCCGCCCAACTGCAAACGCTCAGCACCCGCGCCGTGCTGCTCGATGCGCTGGCCAACGAGGCTGACCAGACGTGGCAGGTGGACAAGCTGCTGACCGGGCTGCAACTGGCCGAGCAGGCCGACCTCCCGGTCAGCGCGCTGAGCGGTGGCCAGCATACCCGCCTGCAGATAGGCCGCGCCCTGCTGCACCAGCCCAACCTGTTGCTGCTGGACGAACCCAGCAACCATCTGGATCTGCCCGCCCTGATCTGGCTCGAGCGCTTCCTGCTGGCGTGGCGTGGCGCCTTCGTGCTGGTCTCCCACGATGGTCGCCTGCTCGATCGGGTGACCCGCGAGACCCTGATCCTGCGGGATCGGCGGCTTCATCGCTTCGCCCTGCCCTGCAGTCAGGCCAGGGCGGCTCTGGCCGAAGAGGACGAGCAAACCCACCTGCGCCGGGCCGACGAGCAAAAAGAGATCGACCGCCTGAGCGCCAGCAGCAAACGTCTCGCCATCTGGGGGCGGGAGCATGACAACGAGAAGCTGGTGCGCCAGGCCAAGTCCATGGAGAAACGGGTGGCCAGGCTGCAGGAGGAGCAGAGCGTGGTCGGGGTGGATGCCCCCTGGCGCCTCGAGCTGCACGGGCAGGCGCTGCCCGCCGATGCCCTGCTGCGACTCGACGCCCTCGACGTGCGCCCCGCCCCCGGTCTGCCGCCGCTGCTGCGGGCCGAGGATCTCTGGCTGCGCGCCGGCGACAGGGTCGCCCTGCTCGGCGCCAACGGCACGGGCAAGTCCTCCCTGTTGCGCCAGTGCTGGGGCGAGGTGTGCGACCAACGACCGGCTGAGGGCTGGTATCGCCACCCTGGCGCCAGCATCGCCTACTACGATCAGTCCCTGCAGCAGCTGGACGACCACGCCACCCTGACCTATGCCCTCTATCCGCTGGCGCCTTTGCCGGAGGTGTCGCTGCGCCAGGCGCTGATCCGCGCGGGCTTCCCCTACTCCCGCCACGGCCAGCGCGTCGCGACCCTGAGCGGGGGCGAGCGGGCCAGACTGTTGTTTCTCGCCCTGTCGCTGGCGAGTCACCATCTGCTCTGGCTCGATGAACCCACCAACCATCTGGATCTGGCAGGAAAAGAGGAGCTGGCCGAGGCCTTGAACGCCTTCCCCGGCGGCGTATTGCTTGTCTCCCACGACCGGGGTCTGATCGAACGCAGCTGCAACCGCTTCTGGGTGATCAGGGAGGGCCGGATCCACGAGACCCACAGCGCCGAGCGGGCCTATGCCGAACTGCTCGGCGATGCACCCGAACAGCCCGCCGCCGACGCCCGGGCAAATGACGCCAAGGGGGAAGATCCCATGCCGGAGCACGATGATGAGGCTCTGCTGGCACGCTGGTACGAGCTGGATGCCCTGCTTGCCGCCGATCTCGCCCGCAAGCCCAAACATCAGACTCCGCGGCTGCAGCAAGAGTGGCGCCATGAGCTGGGCAGGCTTACCGGTTTGCTGGGCCTCGCAGAGGAGTGACAACCCCACCCGCATTTTCACATGACACTTTTACTCAACTCACGCGGCCGGCCACGGCTGGCCGCAAGGAGCATATGATGTCTTCACCACAACAACCCGATATCAGGCTCGACCCTGTCACGGATGCCGACCTGCCCCACATCTACCGCGGCCTGTCGGATCCCGGGGTCATCGCCTATTACGGCATCCGCTATGACACCATGGAGGCGTGCCAGGCCCAGATGCACTGGTACGCCGAGATAGCGCAGCGCCAGAGCGGGGCCTGGTTCCTGATCCGCTGCCAGCAAACCGGCGGTCCCTTGGGGGCCATCGGCTACAACGATGCCGACCCGCAGCACAAACGGGCCGAGCTCGGCTACTGGCTCTATCCCGAGTACTGGGGCCAGGGGATCATGCAGGCGGCATTGCGGCAGTTTCTGGCCCTCGTCTACCGCACCACAGAGCTGCACCGCTTGCTGGCGGTGGTGGAGGAGCCAAACCTCCCCTCCGCTCGCCTGCTCGAGCGGGCCGGCTTTCGTTACGAGGGGACGGCTCGGGAATGCGAGTGGAAGGGGGAGCAATTTATCTCCCTGCGGCACTACGCCCTGCTGCGCAGCGACCTGCCAGACCCTTGAGCACAACCGCATCTGATAGCCAGCAAAAAGCCCCGTACTGCGGGGCTTTTTATCGGGTCGGTTACTTGATGGCGCAGGCGTTGTCAGTGGCCAGAGTGCGGCGACGTCTGCGCCGCCACAACGAGAAGCAGCCATACCCCAGACTGAGCAACACCGCATAGAGCACCTGGGAGGCGAGCGCCACCAGCACGGCGAGGCAGAGCAGCACGCTCAAGGCCGCCAGCCCCTTGCCCATGCCACCGAGCAGGCGCCAGCCCGCCGCCATGCAGAGCAGATAGACCAGCACGAAGTTGCCGTTGGCGTAGCGGATCAGCTCATCGAGCGGCAGTCGCAGCCAGAGGATCAAGGTGATGGAGACGAGGCAGATGGCAAGCACCCAGCACAGGGCATTGAGCGGCGCACCCCGGGCCGAGAGGCGAGAGAGGGAGACCGGCAGTTTGCCCTCCCGCGCCATGCTCCAGATGAGGCGCGCAAATCCCTGCAGGTAGATGTTGATGCTGGCAAAGCAGGAGAGGTAGCCCAGAATGGCCACCAGCCACTTGGCGGTGGGGCCGAACAGCAGGGAGAGCAGGGCCGGGATGGCGGTGGCATTGGTCGCCTCGTCGCCATAGAGACCATATTTGAGTACCACCAGCGAGTGGACCCAGTAAATCAGCCCCGCCAGCAGCACACCGCCGAGCAGGGCCAGCGGATAGTCCCGCTCAGGCCGCTTGAACTCCTCCCCCATGTGGGCGAAGGCTTCCAGCCCCACGAAGCACCAGAACATCACCGCCAGCGCCGTGCCCATGGCGGGCCACTCAGCGGCCGTCGGCAGGGGCTGGGCCGCGTCGCGCCAGCTGAGATCCCCCTTGAACCAGATGAGCAGGGTCAGCCCCAGAATGGCGAGCGCGATCAGCAACTGCAGGTTGCCGGAGGAGCGCGCCCCCCGCAGCCCGAGCAGGAATACCCCGAGCAGGGTGAGCAGCTGGATGGCCCACAGGGTCCACTCCCCCAGATCGAACAGCGCGTGCCAGAAGCCGGCTGCGATAGTGAGGGCCGCCGGCAACCCCACCGGCAGCACCGCCAGGAACAGGAAGGCAGAGAAACGCTCGGCGCCGTTGCCAAAGGCGAGTCCGATGAGATGCGGCGCCCCGCCCGCATGTGGATAGCGGCGTCCCAGCCGGGCGAAGGTGAAGGCGATGGGCAGCACCAGCACGATGAGCAACACCCAGGCCCAGAGCGAGGCGCCACCCGCCAGCGATGCTGCCGTCGCCGGCACCACGAAGATGCCGGTGCCCAGCAGTGAGGTGGCGAGCAGCCCCATCCCCTGCCAGAGCCCCAGCTCTTTTTTCAACACAGACATATCCTTTTGTCCTGACTGGAAAAACACCCCGCCATGTTAGGCCTCCCTCCCCCCTTTGTTAAGGCTCTGTCCCAATTACGTGTTGAAAGGCTAATCTTGAAGTAGGCCATCTCCTTGAGGTCTACCATCATGGATACCCCTGCCTTTCAACGCCTGTTGTCCCTCTTTCCCCAGTTAACCCTGCGCCAGCGCCGTGTTGCCCAGCAGGAGCTCACGGCGCCACACGCCATTACCTCGCTCAAT
>NZ_JBSTYL010000044.1:0-18393 GCF_054052465.1 Aeromonas enterica
GTCGTCATACCCCGTTCTTCAAGGGCTACCGTCCGCAGTTCTACTTCCGTACTACCGACGTGACCGGTACCATCGAACTGCCGGAAGGCGTAGAGATGGTCATGCCAGGCGACAACATCAAAATGGTTGTTACCCTGATTGCGCCGATCGCGATGGACGACGGCCTGCGTTTTGCTATCCGTGAAGGTGGCCGTACCGTAGGTGCCGGTGTTGTAGCCAGCGTAATCGCTTAATCTTTGGCTTACATAAATAAAGCAAAGCCCCTATAATAGGGGCTTTCTTATGTAGGGGCGTAGTTCGAATTGGTAGAACAGCGGTCTCCAAAACCGATGGTTGCGGGTTCGAGTCCTGCCGCCCCTGCCATATACCTCGTCTCGTACGGGGCTTTTGTGTCTTTGGTTACGTCAGATACAGGTGGGTTGTATGAGTGTTAGTTCTGAGAACCAGGGCGGAAGCAAGGATACCCTGCTTTGGGGCCTGGTTTTCATCATCCTGGCGGCCGCTGTAGTAGGTAATTATCTGCTCAACGATGTTGTCGCTGCCGTCCGCGCCCTGGGTGTGGTCGTCGTCATTGCTGCTGCTGGTGCGGTAGCCCTGCAAACCACCAAGGGAAAGGCGACACTGGCATTTGCCCGTGAGTCTCGCCTGGAAGTCCGCAAGGTCGTATGGCCGACCCGTCAGGAAGCCATTCAGACAACCCTGATTGTGCTGGCGGTGACCGCCGTGATGGGGCTATTGCTGTTCATTCTGGACGGTGCCTTGGTCTGGTTGGTCAACTTGATTACCGGAGTGTAAGGATAAGCCATGACTGAACAACGTGAACAACGTATGAGATGGTATGTCGTGCAGGCATTCTCCGGCTACGAAGGCCGGGTCGCCAAGTCTTTGCGCGAACATATCAAGATGCATGGCATGGAAGACATGTTCGGTGAAGTGCTGGTCCCGACCGAAGAAGTGGTCGAGATGCGTGCTGGCCAGAAGCGCAAGAGTGAGCGCAAGTTTTTCCCGGGCTACGTCCTGGTTCAGATGCTCATGGATGAAACCACATGGCACCTGGTGCGTAACGTACCGCGTGTGATGGGCTTCATCGGTGGCACCTCTGATCGTCCTGCTCCTATCTCTGATAAGGAAGCGGATGCCATCCTGAATCGTCTGCAAGATGCCCACGACAAGCCGCGTCCGAAAACCCTGTTTGAACCGGGTGAAATGGTGCGGGTTGCCGACGGTCCGTTCGCCGACTTCAACGGTACCGTTGAAGAGGTGGACTACGAGAAGAGCCGAGTGAAGGTCTCTGTTTTGATCTTCGGTCGCTCAACGCCGGTAGAACTGGATTTTGGTCAGGTCGAAAAGGGCTGATTAAACTCTGTACGTTAACGGTTGTCAGGGGCAGCGAATGTCACTATAATTCGCTGCCCCTTTATTAGTTGGGGAGCCGTTTGCAGGAGCATGTCTCCGAGGCGCTAGAACCCATTTCTGAGGTATTTTTCTAATGGCTAAGAAAGTCACAGCTTATATCAAGCTGCAAGTTAAGGCTGGCAGTGCTAACCCCAGCCCTCCCGTTGGTCCTGCTCTGGGTCAGCACGGTGTAAACATCATGGAATTCTGTAAGGCGTTCAACGCTCGTACAGAGAAGCTGGAAAAAGGCTCACCGACTCCGGTCGTGATCACCGTTTACAGCGACCGTTCCTTCACCTTCGAAACCAAGACTCCGCCTGCTGCCTTCCTGCTGAAGAAAGCTGCCGGGATCCAGTCTGGTTCGGCCAAGCCGAACAAAGACAAGGTTGGTAAGGTGACTGTTGCCCAGCTGCAAGAAATCGCCAAGACCAAAGAGCCGGATATGACCGGTGCCGATCTGGATGCAAAAGTACGTTGCATCGCAGGCTCCGCTCGTTCCATGGGCCTGGTAGTGGAGGATTAAGACAATGGCAAAACTTTCCAAGCGTATGCGCGTTATTCGCGAAAAAGTTGACGGTACCAAAGAGTACTCCATCAACGAAGCCATTGCCCTGCTGAAAGAACTGGCTACCGCCAAGTTCGTTGAAAGCGTTGACGTTGCTGTCAACCTGGGTATCGATGCTCGTAAATCTGACCAAAACGTTCGTGGTGCTACTGTACTGCCGCACGGTACCGGTCGTGATGTACGTGTTGCCGTATTCACCCAGGGTGCCAACGCCGAAGCTGCCAAAGCTGCCGGTGCTGAACTGGTTGGTATGGATGACCTGGCCGATCTGGTCAAGAAAGGCGAGATGAACTTCGACGTCGTGATCGCATCCCCGGATGCCATGCGTGTTGTTGGTCAACTGGGTCAAATCTTGGGCCCGCGTGGCCTGATGCCGAACCCGAAAGTCGGTACTGTAACTCCTAACGTTGCTGAAGCTGTGAAGAATGCCAAAGCGGGTCAGGTTCGTTACCGTAATGACAAGAATGGTATCATCCATACCACTCTGGGTAAGGTTTCTTTCGACGAAGTTCAGCTGAAAGAAAACTTGGAATCACTGCTGATTGCCCTGAAAAAGGCTAAGCCGTCTTCCGCCAAAGGTATCTTCATCAAGAAAGTCAGCATCTCCACCACTATGGGTGCAGGTGTTGCCGTAGACCAAGCTTCTCTGGAAGCTCAGGGCTAAGGGCTAATTGATGAGTTTTACAAGGCGCAAAATTTAATCTATAATTTTGCGCCTTGATTGGTTGGGGGCTTCGACCTCCGTCCAAGACCGCAGGAGGCTGCAAAGCCTTAATCCTTCCTGCGTAGACGGTGCCGGAAACCCAGCGAGAAAGATTCTTTCTCTTCTGGAATCCTGCTACCGCATCGTTCCCCTCTGTTGTGAAGGTAGGGGGGATGTGTCAGTACTGAGTCACGAGACTCAGATTCAATCCAGGAGTTAAGCCAATGGCATTGGGACTCGAAGACAAAAAGGCAATTGTTGCTGAAGTCAACGAAGCTGCCAAAGGCGCCCTGTCCGCAGTTGTAGCCGATTCTCGCGGCGTGACTGTTGACAAGATGACCGTCCTGCGTAAAACCGCTCGTGAAGCCGGTGTGTACATGCGCGTTGTGCGTAACACCCTGCTGCGTCGTGCGGTTGAAGGTACCGAATTCGCGTGCCTGAACGACGTATTGACTGGTCCTACCTTGATTGCTTTCTCCAACGAACACCCGGGCGCTGCCGCTCGTCTGTTCAAAGAGTTTGCCAAAGCGAACCAAAAGTTCGAAATCAAGGCCGGCGCTTTTAACGGTGAGTTTATCGCCGCAGCACAAATTGATCGTCTGGCCACGCTGCCGACCTACGACGAAGCAATTGCGAAGTTGATGGCGACTATGAAAGAAGCCTCTGCTGGCAAGCTGGTTCGTACCATCGCTGCTGTGCGTGATCAGAAACAAGCTGCTGCTTGATTCTCGCCTATTTAGGCTGTTTGAGTTTATTCAACATCAGGAATTTTTGTCATGTCTATCACTAAAGACCAAATCATCGAAGCCGTTGCTTCCATGTCCGTAATGGAAGTTGTTGAGCTGATCGAAGCTATGGAAGAGAAGTTCGGCGTTTCTGCCGCTGTTGCTGTTGCTGCCGGTCCGGCTGCTGAAGCAGTAGAAGAGAAAACCGAGTTCGACGTAGTTCTGACTGCTGCTGGCGCCAACAAAGTTGCCGTCATCAAGGCCGTTCGTGCCGCCACCGGTCTGGGCCTGAAAGAAGCCAAGGACCTGGTAGAAGCCGCTCCTGCCAACCTGAAAGAAGCCGTCTCCAAAGACGAAGCTGAAACTCTGAAGAAGCAGCTTGAAGAAGCTGGTGCTTCTGTTGAGATCAAATAATCTGCATTTATGTAGATTAGCCTGATAAAACAGGCTAGGGCTGGTGAATATTTGTTCACCAGCCTTTTTGCGCTGTAGACTGAGAGCATTTCACACCGTTTACGACTCTCGGTGCACCAGCAATCCGGACCGTTTCATCGTCCGGGCCAACACAAAACGGTGTTGAGACAGAGCTGTCCCGCGGGACAGAGTGGGTCACTTATCAGCGAGCTGAGGAACCCTATGGTTTACTCTTATACCGAAAAAAAACGCATTCGTAAGGACTTCGGTAAGCGAGACCAGGTACTGGACACGCCTTATCTGTTGTCCATTCAGCTGGACTCCTTCAAGCAGTTCATCGAGGCTGACCCGGAAGGTGAATACGGCCTAGAGGCCGCTTTCCGTAGCGTTTTCCCGATCACCAGTTACTCCGGTAGTGCTGAGCTTCAGTATGTCAGCTATCGCCTGGGTGAGCCGGTATTTGACGTAAAAGAATGCCAGATCCGTGGAGTGACCTACTCCGCGCCGCTGCGTGTCAAGCTTCGTATGGTTCTATACGATCGTGAAGCAGCTGCCGGCACCGTCAAAGACATCAAGGAACAAGAAGTATACATGGGCGAAATTCCGCTCATGACCGAGAACGGCACCTTTGTTATCAATGGTACCGAGCGGGTAATCGTCTCCCAGCTGCACCGTAGCCCGGGCGTCTTCTTTGACCACGATAAAGGCAAAACCCATTCATCCGGTAAGGTGCTGTATAACGCCCGCGTTATCCCCTACCGTGGCTCCTGGCTGGACTTCGAGTTCGATGCGAAAGACAACCTGTTTGTCCGTATCGACCGTCGTCGTAAATTGCCAGCTTCCATTATTCTGCGTGCCCTGGACTTCAGTTCCGAAGAAATCCTGGCCAACTTCTTCGAGACCATTGGTTTCGAAGTGAAAGATGGCAAGTTGATGATGGATCTGGTGCCCGAGCGCCTGCGTGGTGAAACTGCGACCTTTGACATCGTGGCCAATGGCGCCGTGGTGGTTGAGACCGGTCGTCGTGTGACTGCGCGTCACATCCGCCAGTTGGAAAAGGATGCCGTTACCCAGATTGAGGTACCGGTTGAGTATGTTGTTGGCAAAGTTGCTGCCAAAAACTACGCACATCCGCAAACTGGCGAAATGGTAGTGACTGCCAACCAGGCATTGAGCCTGGAAGCGGTTGCCAACCTGTCCCAAGCCGGCTTCAAGCACTTCGAGGTTCTGTTCACCAATGAACTGGATCACGGTGCCTACATGTCCGAGACCCTGCGTATCGACTCCAGCTCCAGCCGTTTGGAAGCGTTGGTCGAAATCTATCGCATGATGCGTCCGGGCGAGCCGCCTACCCGTGAAGCTGCAGAACAGCTGTTCGAGAACCTGTTCTTCTCTTCCGAGCGTTACGACCTGTCTACCGTAGGTCGGATGAAGTTCAACCGCCGTCTGTCCCGTGAAGACGAGACCGGCGCCGGCACTCTGACCAAAGACGACATCGTCGAAGTCATGAAGCGCCTGATCGACATCCGTAACGGCAATGACGAAGTGGACGATATCGACCACTTGGGTAACCGTCGTATCCGTTCTGTCGGTGAAATGGCTGAAAACCAGTTCCGTGTAGGTCTGGTGCGTGTCGAGCGTGCGGTCAAGGAGCGTCTCTCCCTGGGCGACCTGGACACCCTGATGCCGCAGGATCTGATCAACGCCAAGCCGATCTCCGCCGCGGTCAAAGAGTTCTTTGGTTCCAGCCAGCTGTCTCAGTTCATGGACCAAAACAACCCGCTGTCCGAAGTCACCCACAAGCGCCGTATCTCTGCGCTGGGCCCGGGCGGTTTGACCCGTGAGCGTGCCGGTTTTGAAGTTCGAGATGTGCACCCGACTCACTACGGTCGTCTGTGCCCTATCGAGACTCCTGAAGGTCCGAACATCGGTCTGATCAACTCTCTGTCCGTGTACTCTCGTACCAACGAGTATGGTTTCCTCGAGACGCCGTACCGTAAAGTCATTGACGGTGTGATCACCGACGAAGTGGACTACCTGTCTGCTATTGAAGAAGGCAAGTACGTGATCGCACAGGCTAACGCCGCGACCACCGAAGATGGCCGTCTGAAAGATGAATTGATCCCGTGCCGCCACAAAGGTGAATCCACCTTTATGAACGCCGACCAGATCCAGTACATGGATGTGAGCCCGCAGCAGATCGTATCTGTGGCAGCTGCTCTGATCCCGTTCCTGGAACACGATGATGCTAACCGAGCCCTGATGGGTTCGAACATGCAACGTCAGGCCGTACCGACTCTGCGTGCTGACAAGCCGCTGGTAGGTACCGGTATGGAACGCGCCGTGGCCGTTGACTCCGGTGTAACCGTAGTGGCCAAGCGTGGCGGCATGATCGACTACGTCGATGCCTCCCGTATCGTTATCAAGGTCAACGAAGATGAGCTGCTGCCAGGCGAAGCCGGCATCGACATCTACAGCCTGACCAAGTACACCCGTTCCAACCAGAACACCTGTATCAACCAGCGTCCTTGCGTGATGTTGGGTGAGCCGGTCATGGCCGGTGACGTGGTTGCTGACGGCCCGTCTACCGATCTGGGCGAACTGGCGCTGGGCCAAAACCTGCGCGTCGCGTTCATGCCGTGGAACGGTTACAACTTCGAAGACTCGATTCTGGTGAATGAGCGTGTTGTTCAGGAAGATCGCCTGACCACCATCCATATCCAGGAACTGGCCTGTATCTCCCGTGACACCAAGCTGGGTCCGGAAGAGATCACTGCCGACATCCCGAACGTGGGTGAAGCCGCTCTGTCCAAGCTGGACGAGTCCGGTATCGTCTACGTGGGTGCCGAAGTGAAGGGCGGCGACATCCTGGTCGGCAAGGTAACACCGAAAGGTGAAACCCAGCTGACACCGGAAGAGAAGCTGCTGCGCGCCATCTTCGGTGAGAAGGCCTCCGATGTGAAGGACTCCTCCCTGCGTGTGCCGAACGGTGTGTACGGTACCGTGGTTGACGTGCAAGTCTTTACCCGCGATGGCGTGGAAAAAGACAAGCGTGCCAAAGAAATCGAAGAGATGCAGCTGAAGGAAGCGAAGAAGGACTTGACCGAAGAGTTCAAGATCCTGGAAGACGGCATTTTTGGCCGCTCCCGCAACCTGCTGCTGGCCGCCGGTTACAGTGAAGATCGTCTGAACAAGCTGGATCGTACCAAGTGGTTTGAATTGGCCATCGAAGATGAAGCCAAGCAGATCGAGCTGGAACAGATCGCCGAACAGCACATCGAGCTGAAAGCCGACTTCGACAAGAAGTTCGAGAACAAGCGTCGCAAGATTATCCAGGGTGATGATCTGGCGCCGGGCGTACTGAAAATCGTCAAGGTTTACCTGGCAGTCAAGCGTCGCATCCAACCGGGTGACAAGATGGCGGGCCGTCACGGTAACAAGGGTGTTATCTCCAAGATCTGCCCGGTCGAGGATATGCCTCATGACGAATACGGCCGTCCGGTCGATATCGTACTGAACCCCTTGGGCGTACCGTCCCGTATGAACATCGGTCAGATCCTCGAAGTGCACTTGGGCCTCGCGGCCAAGGGTATCGGCGAGAAGATCGACCGCATGATCAAGGAACAGCGCGCGCTTCACGAGATGCGTGACTTCCTGCAACAGGTCTATGACCTGGGCGAGAAAGACACCAAGCAAGTGGACATCGCCGAGTTGTCTGACGACGACGTACGTACCCTGGTGGGTAACCTGCGCAAGGGTCTGCCGGTCGCTACACCTGTCTTTGATGGTGCCAAAGAGCACGAAATCAAGGCCTTGCTGAAGCTGGCCGATCTGCCGGAATCCGGTCAGATCTCCCTGTTCGACGGTCGTACCGGCAACGCTTTCGAGCGCAAGGTCACCGTGGGTTACATGTACATGCTGAAGCTGAACCACCTGGTAGACGACAAGATGCATGCGCGTTCTACCGGTTCTTACAGCCTGGTTACCCAGCAGCCGCTGGGTGGTAAGGCGCAGTTCGGTGGTCAGCGTTTCGGTGAGATGGAAGTGTGGGCCCTGGAGGCTTACGGTGCGGCATATACCCTGCAGGAAATGCTGACCGTCAAGTCTGACGATGTGAATGGCCGTACCAAGATGTACAAAAACATCGTGGATGGCGACCACCGTATGGAGCCGGGCATGCCCGAGTCCTTCAACGTACTGTTGAAGGAAATCCGCTCTCTGGGTATCAACATCGAGCTGGACGAAGAGTAAGAGCTCGCTCTTATTGTTCGAGAATTGACGTGGGCGCCCTGCTGCTTTGGCAGTAGGGCGCCGAGGTTAGACTCCTGACAGGGGAAACACGTGAAAGACTTACTCAAGTTTTTGAAGGCTCAGACCAAGACCGAAGAGTTTGACAGTATCAAGATCGGTCTGGCCTCTCCTGACATGATCCGCTCCTGGTCATTCGGTGAGGTCAAAAAGCCTGAGACCATCAACTACCGGACTTTCAAGCCGGAACGTGATGGTCTGTTCTGCGCCCGTATCTTCGGACCGGTGAAGGACTACGAGTGTCTGTGCGGCAAGTACAAGCGCCTGAAACACCGTGGTGTGATCTGTGAGAAGTGCGGCGTAGAAGTGACCCAGACCAAGGTCCGTCGCGAGCGTATGGGCCACATCGAGCTGGCCAGCCCGACTGCCCACATCTGGTTCCTGAAGTCCCTGCCGTCCCGTATCGGTCTGCTGCTGGACATGACCCTGCGTGACATCGAGCGCGTGCTGTATTTCGAATCCTATGTAGTGATCGAGCCCGGCATGACCAACCTCGAGCGCAGCCAGATGCTGTCCGAAGAGAACTATCTGGACGCACTGGAAGAGTGGGGCGACGAATTCGACGCCAAGATGGGTGCCGAAGCAATCCTTGCATTGCTGCGTGCCATCGATCTGGAAGGCGAAGTCAAGACCATGCGTGAGGAGCTGGATCAGACCAACTCCGAAACCAAGCGCAAGAAGACCACCAAGCGCCTGAAGCTGATGGAAGCCTTCTTGCAGTCCGGCAACAAGCCGGAGTGGATGATCATGACAGTGCTGCCTGTGCTGCCGCCGGACCTGCGTCCGCTGGTACCGCTGGACGGCGGCCGTTTCGCGACTTCCGATCTGAACGATCTGTACCGTCGCGTGATCAACCGTAACAACCGTTTGAAGCGCCTGCTGGACTTGGCTGCCCCGGACATCATTGTGCGCAACGAAAAGCGCATGCTGCAAGAGTCCGTGGATGCCCTGCTGGACAACGGCCGTCGTGGCCGTGCCATCACCGGTTCCAACAAGCGTCCGCTGAAATCCTTGGCCGATATGATCAAGGGTAAGCAAGGTCGTTTCCGTCAAAACCTGCTGGGTAAGCGCGTCGACTACTCTGGTCGTTCCGTTATCACCGTAGGCCCGACTCTGCGTCTGCATCAGTGCGGTCTGCCGAAGAAGATGGCGCTGGAACTGTTCAAGCCGTTCATCTATGGCAAGCTGGAATCCCGCGGTCTGGCGACCACGATCAAGGCCGCCAAGAAGATGGTGGAGCGTGAAGAAGCTGTCGTTTGGGACATCCTGGACGAAGTGATCCGCGAACACCCGGTCCTGCTGAACCGTGCACCGACCCTGCACCGTCTGGGTATCCAGGCGTTTGAACCAACCCTGATCGAAGGCAAGGCCATCCAGCTGCACCCGCTGGTCTGTGCCGCCTATAACGCGGACTTCGATGGTGACCAGATGGCGGTCCACGTACCGCTGACCCTGGAAGCCCAGCTGGAAGCGCGCGCCCTGATGATGTCCACCAACAACATCCTGTCGCCAGCCTCCGGTGAGCCGATCATAGTTCCTTCCCAGGACGTGGTCTTGGGTCTGTACTACATGACCCGTGCCCGTATCAACGCCAAGGGCGAAGGTATGGTGCTGGCCGGCCCGAAAGAAGCCGAGAAGGTATATCGCGCCGGTCTGGCCGATCTGCATGCTCGCGTCAAAGTGCGTATCACCGAATATCTCCGTCAGGAAGATGATTCGCTGGTAGAGCGTACCGAGATGAAGAACACCACCGTTGGTCGTGCGATCCTGAGCCTGATCCTGCCGAAAGGCATGGAATACGCCCTGATCGATGAGCCCAAGGTGCTGACTGCTGCAGAGCAGGCTGATCTGGATGCCAATCCGCAGAACTGGATCAAGTCCGTATCCAACAAGGCGTTGGGCAAGAAGCTCATCTCCCGTCTGCTGAACACCTGCTATCGCAAGCAGGGCCTGAAGGACACCGTTATCTTCGCTGACCAGCTGATGTATACCGGTTTCCATTATGCTGCCCTGTCCGGTGCTTCCGTTGGTATCGATGACATGGTCATCCCGGATGCCAAGAAAGACATCATCGCTGCTGCCGAAGCCGAAGTTGCCGAGATCCAGGACCAGTTCCTGTCCGGTCTGGTGACCGCGGGCGAACGCTACAACAAGGTTATCGATATCTGGGCCAGCGCCAACGAGCGCGTCTCCAAGGCCATGATGGAGAACTTGTCCAAAGAGCGTGATGTCAACTCGCTGGGTGAAGAAGAAGAGCAGGCATCGTTCAACAGCATCTTTATGATGGCCGACTCTGGTGCGCGGGGTTCCGCTGCCCAGATCCGTCAGCTGGCCGGTATGCGTGGCCTGATGGCCAAGCCGGATGGCTCCATCATCGAGACCCCGATCGTCGCGAACTTCCGCGAAGGTCTGAACGTACTGCAGTACTTCATCTCCACTCACGGTGCCCGTAAGGGTCTGGCGGATACCGCACTGAAGACGGCTAACTCCGGTTACCTGACTCGTCGTCTGGTTGACGTGGCGCAGGACATGGTGATCACCGAGGACGATTGCGGCACTATCGAAGGTCTGTGGATGACTCCGCTGATCGAAGGTGGTGACGTGGTCGAGCCGTTGCGTGAGCGCGTGTTGGGCCGTGTGGTTGCTGATGACGTGATCAAGCCGGGTACCGAGGACGAGATCCTGGTAGCGCGCAACACCCTGCTCGACGAGCAGCTGTGTGACCTGCTGGAACAAAACTCCGTTGACCGCGTGAAGGTGCGTTCTGCCATCACCTGTGAAACTGACTTCGGTAACTGTGCTCACTGCTACGGCCGTGATCTGGCCCGTGGTCACCTGGTAAACAAGGGTGAGGCTGTCGGTGTTATCGCCGCCCAGTCCATCGGTGAACCGGGTACCCAGCTGACGATGCGTACCTTCCACATCGGTGGTGCCGCATCCCGAGCCGCTGCCGAGAACAGCATCCAGGTGAAGAATACCGGTACCATCAAGCTGCAGAACGCCAAGTTCGTTCACAACAGCGATGACAAACTGGTTATCACCTCCCGTTCTACCGAACTGACCATCATGGATGACATGGGCCGTACCAAGGAAAGCCACAAGCTGCCTTACGGTGCCGTGTTGGAAGTGAAGGATACTCAGGCCGTGAGCGCCGGTGACACTGTCGCCAACTGGGATCCGCACACCCACCCGATCATCACCGAAGTGGCGGGTCGCCTCCAGTTCGAACACATGATCGATGGCGTGACCATCACTCGTCAGACCGACGAGCTGACCGGTCTCTCCTCTATCGTCGTGCTGGATGTCAACGAGCGTCCGAGTGCCGGTAAAGAGATGCGTCCGACCGTTAAACTGGTCGACCTGAACGGCAAAGATGTCATGATCCCGGGTACCGATGTCGCCGCCCAGTACTTCCTGCCGGGCAAGGCAATCGTGAACCTGGAAGATGGTGCCAACGTGGGTGTGGGTGACGCGGTAGCGCGTATCCCGCAAGAATCCAGTGGTACCAAGGACATCACCGGTGGTCTGCCGCGCGTTGCGGATCTGTTCGAAGCACGTCAACCGAAAGAACCGGCTATCCTGGCCGAGATCTCCGGTACCATCTCCTTCGGGAAAGAGACCAAGGGCAAACGCCGTCTGGTCATCACCCCGACCGATGGTGGCGACGTCTACGAGGAGATGATTCCGAAGTGGCGTAACCTGAACGTGTTCGAAGGTGAAAAAGTTGAGAAGGGTGAAGTGCTGGCGGACGGTCCTGAGTCTGCTCACGACATCCTGCGTCTGCGCGGTATCAGCCCGGTCGCCAACTACATCGCCAACGAAGTGCAGGACGTTTACCGTCTGCAAGGCGTTAAGATCAACGACAAGCACATCGAAGTCATCGTTCGTCAGATGCTGCGCAAGTGCGAGATCCTGAGCGCTGGCGACACTGACCTTATCGAAGGCGAGCAGGTTGAAGTGGCCCGTGTGAAGATTGCCAACCGTAAGCTGGTTGCAGAGGGCAAGGCCCCGGCTACCTTCCGTCATATTCTGATGGGTATTACCAAGGCATCTCTGAGCACAGAGTCCTTCATCTCCGCGGCTTCCTTCCAGGAAACCACCCGTGTTCTGACCGAAGCGGCCGTTGGCGGCAAGCGTGATGAACTGCGTGGCCTGAAAGAGAACGTGATCGTGGGTCGTCTGATCCCGGCTGGTACCGGCTTTGCCTACCACCATAGCCGGATCAACCAGCGTGCCGCCGCAGCTCGTGCTGTCGGTGTACCGCAGGTGACTGCCGATGAAGCTCAGCAAAACCTGGCGGATCTGCTCAACGCATCCGGCAGTTTTGACGAAGAGTAATCTTCTGCTGCAGTGATTGAAAAGGGCTCCTTCAAGGAGCCCTTTTTGTTGGTTGTTTTCTCGTCAACCCCAGTTGCCACGCGGATATTCGGATGATCCAGAGCAAGGTTGGAGAGTAAAAAATCAAAAAAAGTTGACATTGCCCCCTCGCAATTGAAAACTCGGGAAAGTTGAATGGTTATTACAGGGGTAGAACATGACTGTCGGTATCGAGGAAGTACTGCTTCCCGAAGAGCAGCTGAGCGGTCGCACTTTTACAGACGAAGACAGGGAATTGTTGCGCTCCTATGGAGGGCTTATTGAAGGCTTGGCCGAACTGTTCGGCAAGCACTGTGAAGTGGTTCTTCACTCCCTGGAAAATCTGCACGAGTCCGTGATCAAGATTGCCAACGGGTTCAATACGGGACGGAATGAGGGAGCACCCATTACCGATCTCGCGCTGCGTATGCTCAAGGACATAGAGAATACCGGCCAGGATTACACCCAGAGTTATTTTGCCCGCAGCCGTACCGGCGCCCTGATGAAGTCGAGTACCATCGCCATCAGGAACAGTGACAAGCAGGTGATCGGTCTTATCTGTATCAACCTGCACATCAACGCGCCTTTTCACGAGTTTGTCGCCGAATTCTTCCCGACGCCCCAGCAAGTGGAGCGCCAGTCGCCGGAGACCTTTGCCAACAGCGTCGAAGAGTTGGTCGCCCAGACGGTGGACAACACCATCGACGAAATCAACCGCGATCCGACCGTTGCCAACAATGCTAAAAACAGGTTTATCGTGACCCAGTTGTTCGAGAAGGGCATATTTGATATCAAGGACTCGATCAACCTGGTCGCCGACAAATTGAATATTTCCAAACATACCGTTTATCTGTACATCCGACAGCGCAAGCAGGGTGAAGACGAGAACGAGTAAGCGCCATAGAAGGGGATAGATAAGAATGGCTAAAGAAGTTATTGCAACCGACAAAGCGCCTGCCGCAATTGGTCCGTATGTTCAGGCTACCAAGCTGGGCGAATTGGTCTTCACCTCCGGGCAGATCCCGCTCGATCCAGCCACCATGGAGATAGTGGCTGGCGGCATCGAAGCGCAGGCCGAGCAGGTGATGAAGAACCTGGTTGCAGTATTGAAGGAAGCCGGTGCCGATACCGGCAAGGTGCTGAAGACCACCTGTTTCCTCAGCGATATGAACAACTTCGTTGCCTTTAACCAGGTGTATGCCCGTTACTTTGGCGACTCGGCCCCGGCCCGTTCCTGTGTGGAAGTGGCGCGTCTGCCCAAGGATGTGCTGGTTGAAGTCGAAGCCATTGCTTACGTCTGATCCTCGGCAGAATGAAGAGCCCCTCCCAGGAGGGGCTTTTTTGTCTTTGGCGTAGAATGGACAGACACCCGTACAGGAGTCCGGATATGAGTCTGAGTTTTGCCTTGCTGGTAACGGGGCCCGCCTATGGTACCCAGTCGGCCAGCACTGCCTATCGCTTCGCCTTGAGCCTCATCGAGCAAGGCCACCGGTTGTCACATCTGTTTTTCTATCAGGACGGGGTTTGCAATGGTAACGGCTTGCATGCTCCGGCATCTGATGAGACCGACCTGGTGGCCCTGTGGCGCGAGCTGGCCATAGGGCAGGGGATCCGTATCGATGTGTGCGTCGCCGCCGCCATGCGGCGCGGTGTGCTCGATGAGACAGAGGCGAAGGGAGCAGGCAAGGATCAATTCAACCTGCAGGCCCCCTTCTGCCTGAGCGGGCTGGGTCAGCTGGCCGAAGCCAGCCTGACTGCCGATCGCTTTGTCCAGTTCTAGGGAGGAGAGATGAACAAGATAGCCTTTATGTGTCGTCGCGGCCCTCATGGCACGTCCGCCGGACGGGAAGGACTGGATGCCTTGCTGGCGACTTCGGCGCTGACCGAGTCGCTGGCCCTGTTCCTCATCGGTGATGGTGTCTTGCAACTGGTCAGGGAGCAGCAGCCTCAGCCCATCTTGCAGCGCCACTATGCACCGACCTTCAAGCTGCTGGAGCTGTACGATATCGAGGAGGTCTATGTGTGTGCCGACTCGCTGGCCGAACGCGGTCTGACGGTGGATGATCTGATGATCCCCGTCGAGAGTCTCTCCCGTGCCGACATCCGCCGCCAGTGGGGCCACTGCGCGACTCACATCTGCTTCTGAGGTGATCATGATACAACTGATATTGACCTCTCCCTTCCTGAGCCGGGATCTGGAACAGGCGCTCTGCTATCGCCAGCCTGATGATCTGCTGGTGCTGATGCAGGATGCCGTCATCGCGGCCACGGTCCCTCAATGGGGTGAGCGACTGGCAGCTATTCCGCTCTATGTGATGCGAGAAGACTTGCAGGCGAGGGGATTGCAGCACAGGATCGGGATGGATCTGGATATGGCCGGTCTGGTCGCGTTGATCGCAGAAAACGGGTCACCGCAGACCTGGGGTGGCTAGCGTCCATTTTTATCGATGAAGTTCAGTTAGTTATGACTATTGACAGGGGATCCATTGTGCCCTTTTGCGGCACGGATTGTATAAATCTTGACTCCCTTGACAACAGGGCATAAAATTTCGCGTCCCCGTATCTGCGGGGAGGATTTTTCACATGTTTATGAAGTCATTATCAGGAGCCTTTTGATGGCAACTATTAACCAGTTGGTTCGCAAGCCACGCATCAAGCTCGTTGTGAAAAGCAACGTGCCTGCGCTGGAAGCGTGCCCTCAGAAGCGTGGCGTGTGCACCCGTGTATACACCACCACCCCGAAGAAGCCTAACTCTGCACTGCGTAAAGTATGCCGTGTACGTCTGACCAACGGCTTCGAAGTCACCTCCTATATCGGTGGTGAAGGTCACAACCTGCAGGAACACTCCGTTGTTCTGATCCGTGGCGGTCGTGTCAAGGATTTGCCAGGTGTTCGTTACCACACCGTTCGTGGTGCGTTGGACTGTGCCGGTGTTAAAGACCGTAAGCAGGCTCGCTCCAAGTATGGCGTGAAGCGTCCGAAAGCTTAATGGTTCTCCGTTAAGTAAGGCCAAACGTTAATTCGTTTCTAGTTAGATAACTTTCTAGTTTTGGGTAACCCCTGAAGTTACGGAGAATTTGAAATGCCAAGACGTCGTGTTGTTGGTCAGCGTAAAATCCTGCCGGATCCCAAGTTCGGATCAGAGCTGCTGGCTAAATTTGTCAACGTAGTAATGGTTGACGGTAAGAAATCTGTTTCCGAAGCCATCGTATATGGCGCGCTGGACATCATTGCCACCAAATCTGGCAAAGATCACCTGGCCGTATTCGAAGAAGCCCTGGACAACATTCGTCCGTCCGTCGAGGTTAAATCTCGTCGTGTCGGTGGTGCAACCTATCAGGTACCGGTAGAAGTTCGTCCGGTCCGTCGCAATGCCCTGGCAATGCGCTGGTTGGTTGACGCCGCTCGTAAACGTGGTGAAAAATCAATGGCTCAGCGTTTGGCTGGCGAGCTGCTGGATGCCGCTGACAATAAGGGTTCGTCTGTCAAGAAACGTGAAGACGTTCACCGTATGGCTGAAGCGAACAAGGCCTTCGCTCACTTCCGCTGGTAATCCGCTTGCGCAGGGTCTTTTGGCTCTGCGCACCTTCAGTTATCTAGGAGTCCGCTCCTAGTAAGAGGATGACAATGGCTCGTACAACCCCCATTGAGCGTTATCGTAACATCGGTATCTCCGCTCACATCGACGCCGGTAAGACTACTACTACCGAGCGCGTTCTGTTTTATACCGGTGTAAGTCACAAGATCGGTGAAGTTCACGATGGCGCTGCCACCATGGACTGGATGGAACAGGAACAAGAGCGTGGTATCACCATCACCTCCGCCGCGACCACCGCTTTCTGGTCCGGTATGGGTAAACAGTTCCAACCGCACCGTATCAACATCATCGATACCCCCGGCCACGTTGACTTTACTATCGAAGTAGAGCGTTCAATGCGTGTTCTGGATGGCGCCGTGATGGTGTACTGTGCCGTAGGTGGCGTACAGCCACAGTCTGAGACCGTATGGCGTCAGGCTAACAAGTACAAGGTTCCCCGTATCGCGTTCGTCAACAAGATGGACCGTACCGGTGCCAACTATCTGCGCTGCGTTGAGCACATCAAGACCCGCCTGAAAGGTAACCCGGTTCCGCTGCAACTGAACATCGGTTCAGAAGAGAACTTCAAGGGCGTTATCGATCTGGTCAAGATGAAAGCCATCAACTGGAGCGAAGCAGATCAGGGCGTATCCTTCGATTACGAAGAGATCCCGGCTGAGCTGCTGGAAAAAGCGCAAGAAATGCGCATGACCCTGGTCGAAGCCGCTGCTGAAGCGTCTGAAGATCTGATGGAAAAATACCTGGGTGGTGAAGAACTGACTGAAGAAGAGATCAAGAAAGCTCTTCGTCTGCGCGTTCTGAACAACGAAATCATCCTGGTTACCTGTGGCTCCGCGTTCAAGAACAAGGGCGTACAGGCCATGCTGGATGCCGTGGTTGACTATCTGCCGGCACCGACCGACGTAGCTGCCATCGACGGCCTGAAGCTGGACGGCGTCACCAAAGACGAGCGTCATGCTTCTGATGAAGAGCCGTTCGCTGCTCTGGCATTCAAGATTGCTACCGACCCGTTCGTAGGCAACCTGACCTTCTTCCGCGTGTACTCCGGCGTAGTTAACTCCGGTGACTCCGTGCTGAACTCTGTCAAAGAGAAGCGCGAGCGTTTTGGCCGTATCGTTCAGATGCACGCCAACAAGCGTGAAGAGATCAAAGAAGTTCGCGCAGGCGATATCGCTGCTGCCATCGGTCTGAAAGATGTGACCACTGGTGACACCCTGTGTGACGAAAAAGCGCCGATCATCCTCGAGCGTATGGAATTCCCAGAGCCGGTAATCTCCATCGCGGTTGAGCCGAAAACCAAGGCTGACCAAGAGAAGATGGGTCTGGCACTCGGCCGTCTGGCGCAGGAAGATCCGTCTTTCCGCGTATGGACTGACGAAGAATCTGGCCAAACCATCATCGCCGGTATGGGTGAGCTGCACCTGGACATCATCGTTGACCGTATGCGTCGCGAGTTCAAGGTTGAAGCGAACGTAGGTAAGCCGCAGGTTGCCTACCGTGAAACCATTCGTGAAACCGTCAAGGATATCGAAGGTAAGCACGCCAAGCAGTCTGGTGGTCGTGGTCAGTATGGTCACGTCATCATCGACATGTACCCGCTGGAAGCCGGCAAAGCCTATGAGTTCGTTAACGACATCAAAGGCGGCGTGATTCCTGGTGAATACATCCCGGGTGTTGACAAGGGTATCCGTGAGCAGCTGAAATCCGGCCCGCTGGCAGGTTATCCGGTAATGGATCTGGGTGTGCGTCTGCACTACGGTTCTTACCACGATGTCGACTCCTCCGAATTGGCGTTCAAGATCGCTGCCTCCCTGGCCTTCAAGGCTGGTTACATGAAGGCAAGCCCGGTCCTGCTCGAGCCAATCATGAAGGTTGAAGTCGAGACTCCGGAAGATTACATGGGCGACGTTATCGGTGACCTGAACCGTCGTCGTGGCCTGATCGAAGGTATGGAAGACGGCCCGTCCGGCAAGATCGTACGTGCCCTGGTGCCGCTGGCCGAGATGTTCGGTTATGCGACCGCGCTGCGTTCCGCTACCCAAGGTCGTGCTTCCTACGCAATGGAATTCGCTAAGTACTCCGACGCCCCGAACAACGTGGCCCAGGCAGTTATCGAAGAGCGCAAATCCAAGTAATTTATGATTCCCCGCCTACGACGGTAGGCGGGTTTAACCTAGAAGGACTACGTCGTGTCTAAAGAAAAATTTGAGCGTAACAAACCGCACGTAAACGTCGGCACCATCGGCCACGTTGACCACGGTAAAACCACCCTGACCGCCGCCATCACCAACGTGCTGGCCAAGCACTTCGGTGGTAAAGCTTTCGCCT
>NZ_JBSTYL010000045.1:0-18160 GCF_054052465.1 Aeromonas enterica
TGGAGCGTTACGGAAGGGGAGTAAATATCAAAGCGTGTTTGCATGAGGCGCTGGGGCACCCCATGCAACACGTAATTGGGACATAGCCTTTCTATTGGCTCTCTCTTGCCTCTGGGCCGCCATCTTGGGGTCGCCACCAGGCCAGTGCGGTCGTAATATGGTTGCGACTCGTCACTTTTCACCAGGCCGTGTCCGGTGCATCATGCCGGGCAAGCCATTCTCATCTGACATCGCAACATGAGTGTTCATCTGATGCCATTAACCGAACAGGCCCGCTGGTTCGTGCTGGGGGGCGATCACCTTGTCCTGCTGGATGAACAGGGGCGCATTCCACAAGGCCCCCGTGCCAGCTTGCCCGCCCATATGCAATCCGCCACCTTTGAGCATTTTGATGAGTGGGGCGGTCTGCCCTGCTATCTGCTGGATCTGGGAGGGGAGGCCGACACAGGTCGGCTCATGCCGCTGCGCCAGCTGATGGTGACCGGCGATGAAGAGGGCTTTCGTCTTGGGGGCCGCGCCTGGCAGCTGGCCACCTTCCGCCGCAGCCATCGCTTCTGCGGCGAGTGTGGCGCCCCCATGGCACCCAAGAGCGGGGAGTGGGCACAGATGTGCCGGCAGGGTCACGTCGTCTACCCGCGCGTCTCCCCCTGCATCATAGTGGCGGTGCGCAAGGGGCCGGCGATCCTGCTGGCGGCCCATCGCCGTCACTATCAGGCGGACGATCCCATGTACACAGTGCTGGCCGGCTTCGTGGAGGCGGGTGAGAATCTCGAGCAGTGCGTGGCGCGGGAGGTGTTCGAGGAGAGCGGCATCCGGGTGCGCAACGTGCGCTACGTGGCGAGCCAGCCCTGGCCTTTCCCCCACAGCCTGATGATGGGCTTCACCGCCGACTACGAGAGCGGCGAGATCCGGGTGCAGGATGAGGAGCTGGTGGCCGCCGACTTCTTCGAGGCAGACCGGCTGCCACGGCTGCCCCCCCACGGCACCATAGCGCGGCGCCTGATCGCGCTCAGCCTGGGCGAGGCGGGCTGAGGTCGGGTTGAGCCTGGTATCAGGGCAAAAAACGGGGCGCTTGTTTGCGCCCCTTCACATCTTTGCACTCGAACCGCCACTGCGGGTGTTTGGGCCGCCCCGAGTCGCGCACAAAGTGGTATCATATCCGCCATTTTATGCTGGATATGAACTCAGGAACTGGGATGAAAGAGCTGAAGAACGATCGATACCTGCGTGCCCTGCTGCGCCAGGAAGTGGACATGACCCCGGTATGGATGATGCGCCAGGCTGGCCGCTACCTGCCGGAATACAAGGCAACGCGCGCCCAGGCGGGGGACTTCATGTCCCTGTGCCGCAACGCCGAGCTGGCCTGTGAAGTCACCCTGCAGCCGCTGCGCCGCTACCCGCTCGATGCCGCCATTCTCTTCTCCGACATCCTGACCGTGCCCGATGCCATGGGGCTGGGTCTCTACTTCGAACACGGCGAAGGCCCCCGCTTCGAGCGACCCATCAAATCCATGGCCGACGTGCAGGCGCTGCCCATTCCGGATCCGGAAGACGAACTCGGCTACGTGATGAACGCGGTGCGCACCATTCGCCGTGAGCTCAAGGGCGAAGTGCCGCTCATCGGCTTCTCCGGCAGTCCCTGGACCCTGGCCACCTACATGGTGGAGGGGGGCAGCTCCAAGGCGTTCACCAAGATCAAGCAGATGATGTATGCAGAGCCGCAGACACTGCACCTGTTGCTGGACAAGCTGGCCGACAGCGTGATCGCCTATCTCAACGCCCAGATCAAGGCGGGTGCCCAGTCGGTCATGGTGTTCGACACCTGGGGCGGCGTGTTGACCCCGCGGGATTACCGCGACTTCTCCCTGCAGTACATGCACAAGATCGTCGATGGCCTGATCCGTGAAAATGAGGGCCGCCGCGTGCCCGTGACCCTGTTCACCAAGAACGGCGGCCAGTGGCTTGAGCAGATCGCCGCCACCGGTTGCGATGCCTTGGGGCTGGACTGGACCATAGACATAGCGGATGCCAAGCGCCGGGTCGGCGACAAGGTGGCGCTGCAGGGCAACATGGATCCCTCCATGCTTTACGCCTCCCCTGAGCGCATTCGCGAAGAGGTCGCCACCATACTGGAGGGCTTTGGCAGTGGTAATGGCCACGTCTTCAACCTGGGTCACGGCATCCATCAGGATGTGAGCCCGGAGCACGCCGGCGTCTTTGTCAATGCGGTGCACGAGCTGTCGGCTCAGTATCACGGCCGCTGAGACCGGTGAAAAGCACAGTGAGAACGGGGCCTGCAGGCCCCGTTTTGTTATCCGGTCGGCCCTGGTTTGGGGCTGCATCCCGGCCCCGGCTCGGGTTACACTGCGCCACACTCGCGGATAAATGAAGAGCAAGATGAGCGGTCGCAGCTGAGGCGGAAACGTAGCGTCCTCGCGGCAGCATCCTTGGTCATGGCAGGAGGCAAGATGAGCAAGAAGTCACTGGATTGGGGCATAGATCTCGGTGGTACCAAGTGTGAATGCGTGGTGCTCGATGGCGACGAGGTGCTGCTGCGCCATCGCATCCCCACCGAGCGCCAGGGCGGCTATCAGCACATGATCGGCCAGATCGCCAAACTGGTGGACGAGTGCGCCGCCAGGCTGGGTCAGCGGCCGACCGTGCTGGGCATGGGCACGCCGGGGGCGCGGGATCCCCAGACCGGGCTGATGAAGAACTGCAACACCACCGAGCTCAACGGCAAGCCGTTCAAGGAAGATCTGGAGCGCAGGCTGGGCGTGCCCGTGCTGATCGCCAACGACGCCAACTGCTTCGCGCTGGCGGAAACCCATCTGGGGGCGGTGCGTCAGCACCATCCGGATGCCAAGGTGGTGTTCGGCATCATAATTGGCACCGGGGTCGGTTCCGGCATCGTCATCAATGGCCAGATCCTCAACGGCCACCACGGCATCGCCGGGGAGTGGGGCCACAACGTGCTCTCCCCCGACGGGCCCGAGTGCTACTGCGGCAAGCGCGGCTGCGTCGAGACCTTCATCAGCGGCCCGGCGCTGGAAGCCTGGTATCAGGCCAAGGCCAAGCGTCATCTGTCGCTGGCCCAGATTGCGGC
The DNA here is from genome assembly GCF_054052465.1 of Aeromonas enterica. Taxonomy (NCBI): domain Bacteria; kingdom Pseudomonadati; phylum Pseudomonadota; class Gammaproteobacteria; order Aeromonadales; family Aeromonadaceae; genus Aeromonas; species Aeromonas enterica. Next base: position 3,107 of record NZ_JBSTYL010000045.1, read on the forward strand.
GGCCAGCGCCCACGATCACGTGGCCAAGCTCACCATAGACAGACTGCATCTGCTGTTTGGTCAGGCGCTGGCCAACGTGGTCAACATTCTGGATCCGGATGTCATCGTCATCGGCGGCGGGGTCGGCAACGTGCAGAGTCTCTACAACGCCGGGCGGCAGACAATTTTGCCCTTCCTCTTTAATCCCCGCTTCGCCACCCCCATTATTGCTCCAGCCCTGGGGGATAGCGCCGGGGTATTCGGGGCCGCACTGCTGGCCCGTGGCGTCTTCCAGGATGCCCTGTTGTCGTGAGCCATCCATCGGCCCTCTTTGCCGCCGCTAAGGACACACTTTTTCCATGATCAAGATTGCCATCAATGGTTACGGGCGGATCGGTCGCAACGTGTTGCGAGCCCTCTATGAAAGCGGGCGCGATCAAACCATCAAGATAGTTGCCATCAACGAACTGGCGGCACCCGAAGCCATGGTGCACCTCACCCGCTTCGATACCAGCCATGGTCGGTTCCACCATCCGGTGCAGCTGGCCGGCAACAGCATGCTGGTGGGGGAGGATCTCATCTCCCTGTTTGCCGAGAAGGATCCCGCCAACCTGCCATGGCGGGCGCTGGGGGTCGATGTGGTGCTGGACTGCACCGGGGTATTTGGCTCGCGGGCCGATGCCGAGCGTCATCTGGGGGCGGGAGCGGGCAAGGTGCTTTTCTCTCATCCGGCAGATGCGGACGTGGATGCGACCATCGTCTACGGGGTGAACCATCAGGTGCTGACGGGGCGGGAACGGATCGTCTCCAACGCCTCCTGTACCACTAACTGCGTGGTCCCCGTCATCGAAACATTGCATCGAGAATTCGAGATAAATTGTGGTACTATTACAACAATTCATTCGGCCATGCATGATCAGCAAGTCATCGATGCCTACCACAGTGACTTGCGTCGAACCCGTGCTGCCAGCCAGTCCATCATCCCGGTGGATACCAAGCTGGCAAAGGGGTTGGAGCGAATCCTCCCCCACTTCGCCGGCAAGTTCGAGGCGATCGCGGTACGGGTGCCGACCATCAACGTAACCGCAATGGATCTCAGTATTACTGTTCGTAAAAAAGTGACGGTTACTGACGTAAATCAAGCCCTGCAACGGGCATCCAGAGGTACATTAAGCGGTATTCTGGATTACACGGAAGAGCCATTGGTCTCCGTAGACTTTAATCATGATGCACACTCCTGCATCATTGATGGTACCCAGACCCGGGTCAGCGATGCCAACCTCGTCAAGATGTTGATGTGGTGCGATAACGAATGGGGCTTCGCCAACCGTATGCTGGATACCACCCGGGCCATGATGGCCGCAGGCTGAGAGCCTGCACCGGGCGCAAGGTTACTGTTTTTAACATTACCTGAAAATATAGAGGACTGAATATGTCTGTTATCAAGATGACCGACCTGGATCTGGCGGGTAAACGCGTACTGATCCGTGCTGACCTGAACGTGCCGGTAAAAGACGGCAAGGTCACTTCCGACGCACGTATCGTGGCGACGCTGCCGACCATCAAGCTGGCTCTGGAAAAGGGCGCCAAGCTGATGATCACCTCCCACCTGGGTCGCCCGACCGAGGGTGAATACAACGAAGAGTTCTCCCTGGCTCCGGTTGTCAACTATCTGAAAGACGCTCTGTCCTGCCCGGTCCGCCTGGCCAAGGATTACCTGGATGGCGTAGATGTCGCCGCCGGTGAGCTGGTTGTGCTGGAAAACTGCCGTTTCAACAAAGGCGAGAAGAAAAACACCGAAGAGCTGGCCAAAAAATACGCCGCCCTGTGTGACGTCTTTGTAATGGATGCATTCGGTACTGCTCACCGCGCCGAAGGTTCTACCTACGGTGTGGCTCAATTTGCCCCGATCGCCTGTGCAGGCCCCCTGCTGGCCGGTGAACTGGAAGCCCTGGGCAAAGCCATGCTGAAGCCTGAGCGCCCCATGGTTGCCATCGTGGGCGGCTCCAAGGTCTCCACCAAGCTGACCGTGCTGGAATCCCTCTCCAAGATCGCTGACCAGCTGGTGGTCGGTGGTGGCATCGCCAACACCTTCATCGCGGCTGCCGGTCACAACGTCGGCAAGTCCCTGTGTGAACACGACCTGCTCGACACCGCCAAGAAACTGGCCGCCGAGACCAACATTCCGGTCACCACTGACGTGGTCGTGGGTACCGAGTTCTCCGAGTCCACTCCTGCCACCATCAAGTCCGTCTCCGACGTGACCGACGGCGACATGATCTTCGACATCGGCCCTGACTCTGCCAAGGCCCTGGCCGACATCATCATGAACGCCAAGACCATACTGTGGAACGGCCCGGTCGGCGTGTTCGAGTTCGACCAGTTCTCCGCAGGCACCAAGGTGATCGCCGAAGCCATCGCGGCTTCTCCGGCCTTCTCCATCGCTGGCGGTGGTGACACCCTGGCCGCCATCGACAAGTTCGGCATCGCCGACAAAGTCTCCTACATCTCCACCGGCGGCGGCGCCTTCCTGGAGTTTGTAGAAGGCAAGGTACTGCCGGCTGTTGCGATGCTGGAACAGCGCGCCAAAGCCTAATTGACCCGAGACGGGGGGCAAAAGCCTCCCGTTTCGTTTATCATGTGGCCGCTGTGCCGGTTCATGATGAACCCCCCATTTTTTATTAACGGCATACGAGAACAGGACGATTAAACATGTCTAAGAAAATTTTCGACTTCGTAAAACCCGGCGTGATCACTGGTGATGACGTTCAGAAAGTATTCGCCATCGCCAAAGAGAACGGCTTCGCTCTGCCGGCCGTCAACTGCGTTGGTACCGACTCCGTTAACGCCGTGCTGGAAGCTGCCGCCAAGGTCAAAGCGCCGGTTATCGTTCAGTTCTCCAATGGTGGTGCCGTATTCACCGCCGGCAAGGGTCTGAAGCTGGAAGGCCAGCAAGCCGCCATCCTGGGTGCCATCTCCGGTGCCAAGCACGTTCACGCCGTTGCCGAAGCCTATGGCATCCCGGTTATCCTGCACACCGACCACGCTGCCAAGAAGCTGCTGCCGTGGATCGACGGTCTGCTGGAAGCGGGCGAGAAGCACTTTGCTGAAACCGGCAAGCCGCTGTTCTCCTCCCACATGCTGGATCTGTCCGAAGAGTCTCTGGAAGAGAACATCGACATCTGCTGCGAGTACCTGACCCGCATGGCCAAGATGAACATGACTCTGGAGCTGGAACTGGGTTGCACCGGTGGCGAAGAAGACGGTGTGGACAACAGCCACATGGATCAATCCGCCCTGTACACCCAGCCGGAAGACGTGGCTTACGCCTACGAGCGTCTGTCCAAGATCAGCCCGCGTTTCACCATCGCTGCCTCCTTCGGCAACGTACACGGTGTATACAAGCCGGGTAACGTCAAGCTGACCCCGTCCATCCTGGACGCTTCCCAGAAATACGTTTCCGAGAAGTTTGGTCTGCCTGCCAAGTCCCTGGACTTCGTGTTCCACGGTGGTTCAGGTTCCACTCTGGAAGAGATCCGCGAGTCCATCTCCTACGGCGTCGTGAAGATGAACATCGACACCGACACCCAGTGGGCTACCTGGGAAGGTCTGCTGCACTTCTACAAGACCAACGAAGCTTACCTGCAAGGTCAGCTGGGCAACCCGGAAGGCGCTGACAAGCCGAACAAGAAGTTCTACGATCCGCGCGTATGGCTGCGTGCCGGTCAGACTTCCATGATCGCCCGTCTGGAGAAAGCCTTCTCCGACCTGAACGCCATCAACGTACTGTAATTCGTTACCGTATCTTGATTGCTTGCAAAGGCGCCCCTCGGGGCGCCTTTCGTGTTTGTGGGGCCAAACCCTAGTCCCGGCAAAGATCCCCTGCGATATCTGGGGGGAGAAGAGTCTGTCGATCGCCTGCCTCAAACCGCAAATACAGCAAAAGGTGTCCTTTGGGACGCCTTTTCCATTTCTGTGATCCACGGAGGCTGGATTGGTGGCGGGGGGCTGGGTATTATCAATGACAGGTCGTTTATTTTAGTAAACGCATGGCTACCAAGGCAGGATGCTGAGTATGCAGGCAGGAAAGCACAACGGACATCAGGAACACGTGGCCTCCTATTACGCGGCCACCCGCAACGACAATCAGCAGTGGCCCGAGCTCAGCGGTGAGCTCAATGCCGACGTCTGCATCATAGGTGGCGGCTTCACCGGCCTCAACACCGCCATCAACCTGGCACAGGCGGGCTACAAGGTGGCCCTGCTGGAGGCGAACCGCATCGGCTGGGGAGCATCCGGCCGCAACGGCGGCCAGCTTATTCGCGGTATCGGTCACGACACCAGCCAGTTCGCCCGCTGGATCGGCGAGCAGGGGGTTCGCGAGCTGGATCTGATGGGGCTGGAGGCGGTCGAGCTGGTACGAGAGCGCATCGATCACTTCAACATCGACTGCGATCTCACCTGGGGCTATTGCGATCTCGCGACCCGCCAGCGTCATCTGGCCGGGTTTGAAGAGGAGGCGGCACATCTGGCCAGTCTTGGCTACCGGCACGAGATCAAGCTGGTGCCACGGGAGGAGATCCACGCTGTGGTCGGGTCGGATCGCTATATCGGCGGCATGATCGACATGGGGTCGGGTCACCTGCATCCTCTCAACCTGGCGCTGGGCGAGGCGCGTGCCGCCGCCAGCCTCGGGGTTGCCCTGTTCGAACAGTCCAGAGTGGTGCATATCAATTATGGCGAGCGGGTGCAGGTCACCACGGCCCACGGCCGGGTCACTGCTGACTATCTGGTGATCGGCTGCAACGCCTATCTCAACGATCTCAATCCCGAGTTGGGGGGCAGGGTGCTGCCGGCCGGCTCCTATATCCTTGCCACTGAAGTGCTGGAGAAGCGGCTGCGCCAGCGTCTGTTGCCGCAGAACATGGCGGTGTGCGATCAGAATGTGGCGCTCGACTACTATCGACTCTCTGCCGACGGACGCTTGTTGTTTGGCGGTGCCTGCAATTATTCAGGAAGGGACCCGAGGGACATCAAGGCCTTCATGCTGCCCAAGCTGCAACGGGTGTTTCCCGAGCTGGCGGACACGGCCATCGAATTCCAGTGGGGCGGCATGATAGGGATTGGGGCCAATCGACTGCCCCAGATCGGTCGTCTGCAGGATCAGCCCAATGTCTTCTATGCCCAGGCCTATTCCGGTCACGGCCTCAACGCCACACACATGGCGGCCAAGCTGGTGGCAGAGGCGATCAAGGGGGAGAGCCGGGGGTTCGATCTGTTCAGCAGCGTGCCCCACATGACCTTCCCCGGTGGCCCGGCGCTGCGCTCGCCCTTGCTGGCGCTCGGCATGCTGTGGCACCGGATGAAGGATCTACTGTAAGGGGCTAGAAAAGCAGCCGAAGAGGCGTGGCCTTGGCCGGCGGGGAGGCGTTTACTGAGGGGGCTCGGCCAGGCGCCAGCCCTGCTCGGTTTTCATCATCCAGACGTCAGCCTGTTGCGGCAGCACCTGGCCCGCCTCGAACTCGCCGTATTTGCGCTCCAGCTCCATCAGCCCCATCTCCTGCTGGAAGGGGCCGACCCTGTCATAGACCAGGTCCTCGTCGTGCTGCACCCGCAACTGATCCAGCCCCTGCTTGAAATGGAGCTGGTAGCTCACCTTGATCAGATAGACCCCCTCCATGCGCTCCTCCTTGTCGATAAGGGTGAAGTCGCTGATCTCGAACAGATGGGTATCTGTCTCTGCCTGCAGTTTGGCGGTTACCTGGGTCTGGATCGCCTCTTCACCGGGACCTGCGTAACAGCCATATAGCCAGAGGGCCAGCAGGGGGATGAACCACTTTTTCATCAAAACTCCGGACGAACGAGACGGGAAAGGGCAAATTTTGCCACGGCGCCTGTCATATACAAGGGATTGCCAGAAAAATCAGCGGTTAACGGGCCCAGGCGTCAGACCGGGCCTGCTGCCTTCAACGCAACTTGTCGAGCTGCCCCAAAAACTCGGCGGGGCCCATGAAGCCGGTCACTCGCTGGCCGCTCACCTCGTTTCCGGCGCGGTCGAAGAAGATCAGGGTCGGCAGCCCCAGCACGTTGAGGCCGTTGAGCAGCTCCACATCGGCATCGTCGTTGGCGGTGACGTCCGCCTGCAGCAGCACCATCTGGCCGAAGCGCTCGCGCACGGCGGGGTCGCTGAAGGTCTTGTGCTCGAACTCCTTGCAGGCCACGCACCAGTCGGCATAGAGATCCAGCAGCACCGGCTTGCCGCGGGCGGCGGCCAGCCGGGTCTTGAGATCGTCCAGCGTCTTGATGCGGATAAACTGCGGCGACTCGCGCTGAGTGCTCGCGGTGGCATCCTGGCTTGGCAGCAGCAGATCCTTGCCCACCACCACGGCGCTGATCATCGCCAGCAACAACACGAAGCCGCGCAGGCTGCGAGCCACCGAATGGCCCTGGTGCTGGTTGTGATGATAGAGGTAGCCGCACAACAGCAGCCCCCAGCCGAGCCAGGCCAGGGTGGTCACCTGATCGCTCCACAGCCTCGAGAGCAGCAGGATGGGCACCGCCAATAGCGCAAAACCAAAGAGTTGCTTGATCACATCCATCCAGGCGCCCGCCTTGGGCAGCAACTTGCCGCCTGAGGTACCGAGCAGCAGCAGCGGCAGCCCCATGCCCAAGGAGAGGGCATAGAGGGCCGCGCCGCCGAGCCAGAGGTCGCCGCTCTGGGCCACGTAGATCAGCGAGCCGGAGAGCGGGGCCGTGGTGCAGGGGGAGCAGACCAGACCGGAGATCATCCCCATGATGCCGACTCCGAGCACGGAACCGCCCTGCTGGCGGTTGGAGAGGCCGGACAGCCGGGTCTGCAGGCTGCTCGGCAGCTGGAGGGTGTAGAGCCCGAACATGGAGAGCGCCAGCAGCACGAACATGACGGAGAGCCCGATCAACACATACGGGTGCTGCAGCGCCGCCTGGAATTTCAAGCCCGCCGACGCCACCACCAGCCCGAGCAGGGTATAGGTTACCGCCATCCCCTGTACATAGACGAAGGAGAGCAGGAAGGCGCGGCGGGTGGAGAGGCTATGACCCGCCCCGGCAATGATACCGGTCAGTATGGGGTACATGGGGAAGACGCAGGGGGTGAACGCGAGCCCGAGCCCCAGCGCGAAGAAGGCGGCGATGCTGAGCCAGAAACCCTGGCTGCCGAGGGCTGCGGCCAGCTGATCCTGCTGGCTGCTGGCCGGGGCGTCGGCGGTCTCATCCATGCTGGCCTGCGCGACATCGCTGGTGGCGCTGGCCACCATGGGTTGTACCGCTATCTGCTTGTCGGTGGGCGGGTAACAGAGGCCGTCGGTACAGCCCTGATAGCTGACGGTGAGGCTGGCCTGCTGGCCCGCCTCGGTCAGGGTGACGGGGATCTGTACCTCCCGGTAGTAGACCTGGGTCTTGCCGAAGAAGTCATCCTGATGCTCGTCACCTGCGGGCAAGACGGGCTCTTTGAAGGCGAGGTTCTCGCCCTTGAAGCGGAAGCTGTGGCGGTAGAGGTAGTAGTCATCGGCGATGCGCAGGGTCAGCAGCAACTGCCTGCCCTGCTGTTCACTCTCAAGGACGAAAGCGTCGTCGACTTTCAGAAACTTGGGCTGGGCGTTGGCCTCGATGCCAAGGGCGCTCAGCAGATTGTCACTGCTGGCCTGAACCGGGGTCGCCCCCAAGGTGGCCAGCAGCAGAATGGGGAGCAGAAGTAGTGGGGAGAGCAGGCGAGACAGTGTCATGAGGTTTCCTGTGTTAACCAGTCGAGATAGGGCTGATGGCCCTGGCTTGTCGGGAGTGCCAGGATCTCCGGCACCTCATAGGGGTGATGGCTGAGGATGCAGAGGCGCAAGAGTTCGAACAGGGAGGCCCGCGACTTGATGATGAGCTGGATCTCCCGTGCCCGTTCGATCTTTCCCTGCCAGCGATAGACGGAGGTGAGACCGGGCAGTTGGTTGATGCAGGCGGCCAGCCGCTGAGCCAGCAGCTGTTCGCTGATGAGGTCGGCACTGGCCTCATCCGGGCAGGTGCAGAGCACCAGAATGGCATCTGTCATGGTGAAATATCTCGTCCGTGCGGGGCGGCCAGGCGCCCGTGAACCAGTGGTTACTATACCTAGCGACGCTGCAAATAGCATCTGGCGGCCTTTATCGGCTCGACATGAAAATAAGTGGGGGGCATGAGATAGACGCTATCAAAGGGACAGGGCAGAATGAGCGGGCTTGTTCCCATTCGACGTAAGGAAATGTATGACCCAACAGAATGAGCAGCAGAGAAACCGCATGTTGAGCCTGTTGCGCGAAGGTGAGCGCCGTATGTTGGTACAACTGGCCGGTCTGCTGCGTACCAGTGCCGATGAAATCAATGCCGAACTGGAAAAAGAGGAGCTGCTGGCTGCCCTGGAGCAACCCGTCACGGTGGAGTATCTCAACGGCGTGGTGCAACACCATCTGTTCGAGCGTCTGCACAAGGGTGACATGGTGGCGGCCCAGCGTCTGCTGAACCAGTACCAGAGCGACCTTGAGGCCATGCTGACCCAGGAGTCGGCCGAGGCGGATGCCCCGACCGAAGCGCTGAAGGCGCAAGCCTGAACGCTGCGGCAGGCCCGACTGACTCGCCCTCCTCCAGCACCATCATGCCATTCGCATGATGGTGCCTCCTTGTTCCTGCCCTGTTTTCCTGTCGTTTAACCCAGTGCGTTTTGCTGCATCTGACCCGGTATCGGGAACACCTTGTCATAGCTCCAGTTGTAGATGAAGGCATAGACCAGGTAGAACAGCACGAAGCCCAGATCCAGCACCAGTGCCTCCAGCATGCTGATATCGAGCCACCAGGCCATCACCGGCAGGGCGACAAACAGCAGACCTCCTTCAAAGCCCATCGCATGCCATACCCGCTGCCACAGCGTCTTGTGGGTATGACCCTGATACTTGAGCAGCAGTTTGTCCACGCCGATGTTGTAGACGTAGTTCCAGACGGTGGCGAGCACCGAGAAGAACAACGCCAGCGGCCCCATATGGTTGAGTCCTACGCCAGTGATCCAGCTTGCCAGGGGGGCGGCGATCAGCAGGCCAATCAGTTCGAAGCCAATGGCATGGCGCAGGCGGTCACGGGTATTACGCATGGTCTGTCTCTCTATCTATTATCTGTGTCTGAGTGTTTATGGCGGCCAATTTATCGCGAATTTATGATAGGTTCACGTTGGTATCTATCGCTAAAATAGATGGATTGGCGTGCAACCAGATCATGACAGGAGCAATCGAATGAACCCCTCGCTGGAACAACTCAAGGCGCTGCTGGCGGCGGCAGAGACGGGCTCCTTCTCGGCCGCGGCTCGCAAGCTGGGCAAGGCGCAGTCCGTGGTCAGCACCGCCATCGCCAACCTGGAGATAGATCTCGGGCTGGAGCTGTTCGATCGCTCGGCGCGCTATCCCGTGCTGACGGAGGCGGGCACCCGCATCCACCAGGAAGCCAGCATCTTGCTGGCCCAAAGCGAGCGATTGCAGGCGATCGCCGGGGAGCTGGCCGCAGGCATAGAGTCGCGGCTCACCCTGGCCATCGACGACGACTCCCACCTGCCCTGGCTCGGCTCTTTGCTGGAGGCGTTCGCCACCCGTTACCCGGACGTCGAACTGGAGCTTTTGTTCCCCCTGATGGAGGATGTGACTGAGCTGCTCAAGAGTGGTCGGGCCCAGCTTGGCATCAGCTACCAGAAGGAGCAGCCGGAGCGGGAGATAGCCTCCCGTTCACTAGGCTCCGTCGGCATGCCGCTGGTGGTCTCCCTCGATCACCCGCTGGCCCACAAGACACCGCTGCGAGAGAGCGATCTGCAAGGGGCCCGCCAGCTGATGGTGACGGGACGGCGGGAGGGCACGGAGCGCCACCGCTTCCGCCTCTCGGCACAGGTGTGGTGGGTCGAGGGGGATCTTGGCATTCTGGAGCTGGTCAAGCTGGGACTGGGGTGGGCGGCGATCCCCGATTTTCTGCTGCATCGGCCGCTGGCGCGGGGGGAGGTGGTGGTGCTCAACCCGGATTTCATCGCCAAGGCCGAACTGGAACTGGAATTGCAGTGGCATCGCGCCCGCCCGCTCGGACAGGCGGGGCGCTGGCTCAAGGAGGCACTGCTGGCGCGGGTGCCTCGCTAGTCGACCTTACTCGGTCAGCGAGTAGGGCAGGGTTTGCAGAGCGAGGCTGGAGGCCTCCTCCTGCTTGAAACGAAAACGGGCATCGGCCTCTGTATCCTTGGGCAGTACGGCCGTGATCCACACCTGACCGGCTTGTTGCCAGACGTTGAGCACCATGCCGCTGCGTCGCCAGTTGTCACCGAGCTGGATCTCCAGAATATCGCCACAGGCGACGGGCTCGCTGGCGGTGCCGGCCAGCACGAACAGGGCGCGGTTGTTGGCACCGCGATACTTGGCGCGGGCGACTGTCTCCTGCCCCATGTAGCAGCCCTTGGTGAAGCTGATGCCATCCAGCGCCTGCAGGTTCAACATCTGGGGTATGTACTCTCCCTGATGCACGGCTTCCAGATGCGGGATGCCGGCCTTGATATCCAGCCCCCACCAGAGTGACTCGCTGCCTGCGGGCAGATCCAGCACCAGCGGTTGCTCGCTCACCAGCAGCCAGCGATCCGCTTCGACCCGTACCGCCATACCCCCCTCGATGAGCCCGCTTTCGGTCAGGCCGAAGCGGGTAGCAATCCAGCTATCCGACCCCTGACCGGCCACGCCGACCGCCTGGCCATGATTCTCGCCTATCTCGACCTTGGCAAATACCGCAAACTTCTTGAGCTCGGGCAACTGACGCGTCAGCACGGAGGGCTTGGTCAGCAGCAGCAGGCGATCGCTCAGGCAGAGCAGACGGAAGTCGCTCCACAGCTTGCCCTTGGCATCGCAGTGGCCGCCCAGCGTGCTTTGACCCGGTTGCAGGGCAGTGACGTCACAAGTGACCTGGCCTTGCAGATACTTGACGCGATCAGCCCCGGTCAGGCTGGTAATGGCCAGGTCGGTCAGAGAGAAAAGGGTTGGCTCGGCAGGAAAAACAGGCGTTTGCAGGCTCACGATGGTATTCCAGAGACAGAAAGTATGTGACCTGCATGGTAAAGACGTAAGGAATGTTTGTCAGCCGGAAAATCCAGCTGTTACCATCCCCGGGTCTTTGTAAGGAGAGTTCCATGTTGAGCCCAATTGAAAAATCCCGCCTGAAATGGGCCTGCCGTCGTGGCATGCTCGAGCTGGATGTGATCTTTATGTCGTTCTTTGAACACGAGTTCGACAGCCTGAGCGATGAGCAGCAGCAGACCTTCATCCGTCTGCTGGAGAGCGACGACCCGGACCTGTTCAAGTGGTGCATGGGCCACGGCGTTCCGGCTGATCCCGCCTTTGCCGCCATGATCCCGCTGATCCTGGAGCGCAATCAGGCGCGCCACGACAGCCTGAGCTGATCCCGGATGCGGGTGGTCATGCCCATCATTCCCTCCCGGCAGCAGCGCGTTCTGCTGCTGATCCTGTTTCTGCTGTTGTGGTGGCCGGTTGCCAGTTTGATCCATGGCTGGCAGTGGGTTCTGTGGTTGCCCTGCTGGCTGATAGGGGGCTGGCTGGCCTGGCGCAGCACCCGTCACAGTGCCGGTTCGCTGGCATGGGATGGGCAATTGCTGGAATGGCAGGGGCATCGCTACCAGCTGGGCACGCGCAGCCGCATCCTGCCTGGGGCACTCTGGTTGCAACTGGTGACAGGGGATGGGCCCGATGCCTGTCTCTGGCTCTTCTCCGACACGCTCGCGCCTGAACACTACAGGGCGCTGGCCCGCGCCATCCGGCTCGCCCCGCCCGTCCGTTAATCGTCCCGCCTGTTTTTAGCCTTCCCCCTCATAGCAGATGACCCCGCCGGGGCAAGGTCATCTGGGTGACGGCTAGCGGGTGATTACTCCCGATCCGGCGTCAGTACCGTGGGTTTGGAGTCCGGCTGCATGTCCGGGTAGTCCAGGTTGTAATGCAGTCCGCGGGACTCCTTGCGCTGCAAGGCGCAGTTGACGATGAGCTCGGCCACCTGCAGCAGGTTGCGCAGCTCCAGCAGGTTGTTGGAGACCCGGAAGTTGGCGTAGTACTCCTGCACCTCCTGCTTGAGCAGATCGATGCGGCGCTTGGCGCGGGCCAGGCGTTTGTTGGTACGCACTATCCCCACATAGTCCCACATCATGAGCCGCAGCTCGTGCCAGTTGTGCTGGATCACCACCTGTTCGTCCGAGTCATCCACCTTGCTCTCATCCCAGGCAGGCAGATGGGGCGGCTCTATGCTCATGGGCAGTTTTGCCATGATGTCGGCACCCGCTTGATGGGCATAGACCACGCACTCGAGCAGGGAGTTGGAGGCCATGCGGTTGGCGCCGTGCAGCCCCGTATAGGTCACTTCACCGATGGCATAGAGACCGGGTATGTCGGTCTGGCCGTTGTTGTCTATCATCACGCCGCCACAGGTGTAGTGGGCCGCCGGGACGATGGGCATCGCCTCCTTGGTGATGTCGATGCCGACTGCCATGCAGCGCTCGTGGATGGTCGGGAAGTGCTTGATGATGAAATCGGCCGGTTTGTGGCTGATGTCCAGATACATGCAATCGGCACCGAGGCGTTTCATCTCGTGGTCGATGGCGCGGGCGACTATGTCCCGCGGTGCCAGCTCGGCCCGCTCGTCGAACTCCAGCATGAAGCGGCTGCCGTCGGGACGGCGCAGATAGGCGCCTTCCCCGCGCAGTGCTTCGGTCAGCAGGAAGTTGGGGTCATCGGGATGGAACAGGCTGGTGGGGTGGAACTGGTTGAACTCCAGGTTCGCCACCCGGCAGCCGGCGCGCCATGCCATGGCAATGCCGTCGCCCGAGCTGACGTCCGGGTTGGAGGTGTATTGATACACCTTGGAGGCGCCGCCGGTGGCCAGCGCCACGAAGCGGGCGCGGATAACCTCGACCTGTTCGGCGTTGCGATTCCAGACGTAGGCGCCCAGCACCTTGTTGCCCGGCAGGTTCAGCTTGCGGGTGGTGATGAGATCGACCGCGTTGAAGCGCTCCATCAGCTGGATATTGGGGTGGGAGCGCACCTGATCGATCAGGGTAAGCTGCACCGCCTTGCCGGTGGCATCGGCCGCATGGAAGATGCGACGATGACTATGGCCCCCTTCGCGGGTCAGGTGATAGTGGGATTCGCCCTCGGCGTCCTCCTCCTGATCGAAGGGAACCCCCTGCTGGATCAGCCACTGGATGGACTCGCGGGCGTTGCGGGCGGTGAACTCCACCACGGCCGGGTCACATAACCCTGCCCCGGCGTTGAGCGTGTCGCTCACGTGGGATTCGATGCTGTCGGTTTCGTCGAAAACGGCAGCGATGCCTCCTTGCGCATAGAGAGTGGCCCCCTCACTGATGGGCCCCTTGCTCAGAACCAGGACTTTGGCCTGGTCTGCCAACCGCAACGCGAGGGACAGACCAGCGGCACCGCTGCCAATGATCAGTACATCGCAAAGGTATTCAACACTTGCTTTCATAAGTATCATTGGCCTGGATTAAGAACTGGCACCATGGTAGCCCAAGCGAGGGCGGTGATGCAGCCTGCGTCACATTTTTTTCAATGCGACCGAACTTTCCCTGATGCCTCCTGTCTGAACTTGTGCGCTTAGGAAGGGCCGGAAAAGAAAAACGATAACCTGATGGGGGTTTTACGGCTCTGATGAGCGACCAGAATCTACTGGACGAACAGCTGGTTGAACGGGTCCAGCGTGGCGATAAAAATGCATTCAACCTGCTGGTAAAAAAATACCAGCATAAAGTGGTCAACCTGGTTGCCAGGTATGTCAACAATCCGGGCGATGTGCCGGATGTGGCGCAGGAGGCATTTATCAAGGCCTACCGGGCGTTGCCGACATTCCGTGGCGAGAGCGCGTTTTACACCTGGTTGTACCGAATCGCCGTGAATACGGCCAAAAATTATCTGACCTCTCAGGGGCGCAGGCCGCCCAGCAGTGATGTAGAGGCAGACGAGGCAGAATACTATGGTGGTGGCGAAGCCTTGCAAGAGGTCGCCACACCGGAAAACCTGGCGCTGACCGACGAGATCAAACGCACCGTGTTTTCCGCCATAGAAGCTTTGCCTGAAGACTTGAGGACAGCCATCACCCTTCGTGAATTGGAAGGGCTGAGCTACGAAGAGATTGCCGAAATCATGGATTGCCCTGTGGGTACGGTGAGATCCCGTATTTTCCGGGCGAGGGAAGCAATCGATAAAAAGCTGAAACCTCTGATCGAGAATTAACTGGGGAAAGACAGGTTAACTTATGGCAACTAAAGAGCAACTCTCGGCCTTGATGGATGGTGACTTGAGCGATGTTGAGGTTCTGAGCGAGCTGGGAATGGATCCGGCGCTGCAAGATACCTGGTCTCGTTACCATCTGATCGGTGATGCCATGCGGGGGGACCTGCCGGTCAATCTGCAGCTGGATCTCAGTGACAGCATCATGGCTGCGCTGGAAGACGAGCCCACCATACTGGCGCCCAAGCCGGTGGAGAGCCAGCCAGCTGTGCCGCAGGTTCACACTGCTGCCAAGGTGGTTCCGCTGTTTCGTCGAGTCGGTCAACAGGTGGGGCAATACGCCATCGCTGCGTCGGTCGCCGCCGCTGTCATCTTCGGGGTGCAGCAGTATCAGGGTCATGACGGCATGCCGACCAACCCTGTGCTCAACACCATTCCTGTCGGTGGCAGTGCCTCGCCGGTGAGCGTTCACTACCCGCAGGAGGGCAACCGGGCGACCACCCGCCAGCAAGGGTTGAATGAGCAACAGATGCAGGAGCAGCGTGAGCGCATCAATGCCTTCCTGCGCGATCATCAGTTGCAACAGCGTCTGCTGCAAGACAAGCAGATTCAGGAATAACGCATTTTTAGGGATCAGATCGTGCGCCAGTTCAGCCGTATTTTGCTGGCCTCTCTCCTGCTGATTTGTGCCAAGGCCTCGGGCGCCGCTAATTAGGCCGCGGGCGTGTTGGGGGAGATTGAGGGTGGCGGGGGGGCACAC
>NZ_JBSTYL010000046.1:0-16633 GCF_054052465.1 Aeromonas enterica
CGCCGTGTGGCGGGCGCCCACCCCCCGGTGCGCCCCCGGCGGCCCCCCCCCCCCGGGGGGGGCAAGCCTCGTCCTCCCGCCATTCAACTCCCTCCTGCTGCGCTTACATAACACGATGATTTACTCTAACATTCAGCCTGTTTAACGGGATCGGTAGAGGCGCATCATGGTGGAACTCAAAACGATCGGGCTGTTTCTGATCACGGCGGTGGCCGAAATCGTCGGCTGTTATCTGCCCTATCTCTGGCTGACACAGGGTCGGAGTGTCTGGCTGCTGCTGCCCGCAGGCTTGAGTCTGGTGCTGTTTGCCTGGCTGCTGTCACTGCATCCGACCGCCGCTGGCCGCGTCTATGCCGCCTATGGTGGCGTCTACATCTTCGTGGCCATCCTCTGGCTCTGGTTGGTGGATGGCATCAGGCCCACGCTGTGGGATCTGGTGGGGTCGCTGGTGGCCCTGGTCGGTATGGCCATCATCATGTTTGCACCGCGTCACGCCTGACGCCGGGCAGATGTCGGCAAGGAGAGATCATGGCAGTGATCAGAGTGGGTACCGGGCAGGATCTGGCGGGTTTGTTGAGTCTGTATCGGGAGCTGAGGCCCCATGATCCACCGCTGGTTGAAGCCGAGGCGGCTCTTGCCGCCTTGCTGGCCCAATCCCATGTGCGGCTTATCGTTGCCGAGGTGGAGGGTCAGCTTGCCGCCACCTGCCAGCTGGGGGTGATCCCCACGCTCACCAACGGTGGTCGGCCCTTTGGCATCATAGAGCACGTGATCACGGCGGCCCGCTTTCGACGTCAGGGGCTGAGCCAGCAAGTGCTCGAGCAGGCGCTGGCCCTCGCCTGGCAGCAGGATTGCTACAAGGTGATGCTGTTGTCGGGGGAAGGGCGCGAGGCAGCCCACCGCCTGTATGAAAAGCTGGGTTTCAAGGCCGGCATCGAGAAGGGATTCGTCATCAAGCAAGCGGATGTCCGGGATCGGCAGAGCCTTTCCGATGAGGCTATCTGTCCCACCCAACAAGAGTCAGAGCATGAAGATTGAACAGGCAAAGACGCGGGATCATCCGGCTCTGATCGCCCTCTGGGAAGCCTCGGTGCGTGCCACTCACCACTTTCTGCCAGAGGCGGAGATAGATGCCCTCAAGCCGCTGATCCTGGAGCACTATTTTGCCGCCGTCGATCTGGTCTTTGGCAGGGATGAGGCCGCTGGCATCGTCGGCTTTTACGGGGTACACGATGGCAATATCGAGATGCTGTTTATCGCACCCGAGACGAGAGGCTGCGGTGTTGGCCGCCAGCTGGTGGCCCACGCCATCAGCCGCCAAGGAGCGGCCCGGGTGGACGTCAACGAGCAGAATGCGCAGGCGCTTGGTTTCTACCAGCGCATGGGGTTTGTCGTGACGGGGCGCTCGCCACTGGATGGTCAGGGCAAACCCTATCCACTGCTGCATATGGTGCTGGCGGGTGTCGAAAAGGAGTGATCTATTCCGCCAATAAAAAAACCGCCTTTCAGCGGTTTTTTGTTTTTCAGTACGGGCAGCTCATGGCCGGCCTTACTCCTCGTTGGAGTTGTCCTGATAGCTGTCGCGCTGGGCCCGGGGCAGGCGGCGCATCGGGGTGAGCCCTGCGTCCACGCCACCGCGATCCTTCTGGCGCGCCGGCGCCGGTTGCTTGCTGCCATCGGCTTTGGGCTTGCCGGCTCCCGGCTTGCCTTTGCCCTTGGCGGGCGCCTTGGCATTGTGCTTGGCGTTGGCATGGCCACGATCCCGCGGCGGGTTTTGTACCGGCTTGCTGCCCGGCAGGGTCTGGCGAGTCGGTTTGCCGCTCGGCTCGTAGCCGGCCAGGATCTCGCTCGGTATGCTGAGGCCGATCAGGGACTCGATGGCCTTGAGCTGATCCTGTTCATCCTGGCTCACCAGGGAGATGGCTTCGCCGCCACGACCGGCACGGCCGGTACGGCCGATACGGTGGATATAATCCTCGGCCACCTGGGGCAGCTCGAAGTTGATCACATGGGGCAGCTGATCGATATCGAGACCACGGGCGGCGATGTCGGTGGCGACCAGCACCCGTACCTTGCCTTCCCGAAAATCTGCCAGCGCCCGGTTGCGGGCACCCTGGCTCTTGTCACCGTGGATGGCGACGGTATTGAGGCCGTCTTTTTCCATCTGCTGGGCGAGGCGGTCGGCGATCTGCTTGGTGCGTACGAACACCAGCACCCGTTGCCAGTTATTGCGGCCGATCATGTGGGAGAGCAGCTCGCGCTTGCGCTCGCGGTCGACCTTGATGATGCGTTGATTGACCTGCTCGGCCGTGCTGTTGCTCGGGCTCACCTCAATCAGGGTCGGGCTCTTTAGCAGATCGTCGGCCAGCTCCTTGATCTCGTTGGAGAAGGTGGCGGAGAACAGCAGCGTCTGCCGCTCTTCCGGTAGCGCCTTCATGATGCGGCGAATGTCGGTGATGAAGCCCATGTCGAGCATGCGATCCGCCTCATCGAGCACCAGCACTTCCAGCTCGGTCAGGGTGAGGGCGCGCTGGGTCAGCAGATCCAGCAGCCGGCCCGGGGTCGCGACCAGGATGTCGACGCCGAGCTTGATGGCGTCCAGGTTGGGCTTGATGCTGACGCCGCCGTAGGCGATCAGGGTGCGAAACGGCAGGTGATGGGCGTATTTGATGATGCTTTCGCCCACCTGGGCGGCCAGTTCACGAGTCGGGGTCAGCACCAGGGCGCGTACCTGACGACGGCCACCACGGCCATGGTTGGCCAGCAGACGGTGCAACATGGGCAGGGTGAAACCGGCCGTTTTGCCTGTGCCTGTCTGGGCGCCGCCCAGCACATCCTGACCTGCCAGCACGGCCGGAATGGCTTGCTGCTGGATGGGGGTTGGCTGTTCGTAACCCAATTCCTTGACGGCCCGCAGAATGTGCGGTGACAGACCCAGTTCGTTAAATGACATGTTCGAGAGAGACTCCTGAGGTGAGCCTTGGGCTCAACGCGTGACAGACATGCGCTGACGCCTGCTCTGTCACAACATAAGGTGCGGCGGGCCACCTTGGCAGCCAGCCACAACATAGAAAAGATAATGGGGGCGTAATATAGCAGATGTGCGACTTGCACGCAGCAGCCGTGTCACTTGCCCGGGCCGCGGTGCGAGTCTGGGCCCGGATCAGTCTGCTGGCGAGGCTCAGAGCAGGGCGCTTATCTCGTCCAGCAGGCTCTCTGGCTTGGTCTGGGGCGCGAAGCGCGCCACCACCTCGCCGTCGCGGTTGATGAGGAACTTGGTGAAGTTCCATTTGACGTTTTCCAGCCCCAGCAGCCCGGGTTTTTGCTGTTTCAACCAGCGATAGAAGGGGTGGGCGTACTCGCCGTTGACCTCGCACTTGGCCATGATGGGGAAGCTCACCGGGTAATCCAGCGAGCAGAAGCGGGCTATCTCGTCCGCATCCCCCGGCTCCTGATGGCCGAATTGATCGCAGGGAAAGCCGAGGATCACCAGCCCTTTGGGTCCCAGCTGCTGGTAGAGCGCTTCCAGCCCCGTGTATTGGGGGGTAAAACCGCAGCGGCTGGCCACGTTGACCACCAGGATGACCTGGCCTTGCAGGGCGGTGAGCGGGAGTTCGGAACCATCTAGGTGTTGCAGGGTGAGGTCGGGCAAAGACATGGTGCACTCCTGGGAGGATGGGGCCCATTCAGGGCGGTTGTCATGCACGTTAACGGGCCCGGGCGTCGGGGGCAAGTGGCATGTGCCCCGTTTGCGCCATGGCTCGCACGCGGTATGTCCTCATCCTTTTATGGCGCCGGATCACAGCATGAGCAGGCCGGTACGATAAAGGGCGCCTTCTGCGGCAGGATAGCGTATTGATGGTGGGACTTCTCAGGAGAAGCAATCTGGTTTGTGCCCAGGCCGGGAAGTCGCTAAAAAGCGCCCTCTCTCCACTTATTGTGAGTCACTCTTGGACTATCAAGCCGTCATGGATGCCATTTACACCCGGGGATGGGTGATAGTGGATGATTTTTTAACCGCCGCCGAGGTGGATGAGCTGAAAGCCTGCCTGCCAGGGGAGTGGCAACCGGCCGGGATCGGACGTGCCGCGCTGCATCAGGGCAACCCCGATATTCGCCGTGATCAGATCCACTGGCTGGAACCCGATCTTGGCGCGCCTGTGGCAGCCTATCTGGCCCGCATGGAATCCCTGCGCCTCGCCGCCAACCGCCTGCTGATGCTGGGGCTGTTCGATTACGAGGCGCATTTTGCCCGCTATCGCAGCGGGGATTTTTATGCCACCCACCGCGATGCCTTCGCCGGTCGCTCCAACCGCCGCCTCACCTCGGTCTTCTATCTCAACAACGACTGGCAACCGGGGGCGGGCGGTGTGCTCAGGGTCTACGACAACGACGAGCAGTTGCTGATGGATGTCTCTCCCAAGGGGGGACGGTTGGTACTGTTCCTGTCGGAGGAGTTTCCCCACGAGGTGCTGCCCGCCAATCGGGAGCGTTACAGCATCGCCGGCTGGTTTCGGGTCAATGGCAACGGCGTGGGACGCCTGGATCCGCCCCGCTGACGCCTTTTCGTCCAGTTTTTGACACAGGCAGGAATTTTTCAGGCTGTTGTCGGCGGATGGGGCTCCCATCGGCTGACAAGGCTTGATTTCCCTTGCTACACTGGCCCGCACTTGGCTTCGTCCGGTTTTTCAGTACGGTTGGATTATCAGATGGTCATGACGAGGCCGCTTTTCCCAAGGGATCACATCTAATGAAGAACATGCATGTCTTGCTGCTGTGCGGCGGCGGTGGCTCAGAACACGAAGTCTCTCTGCGCAGCGCCAATTTCCTCGAGCAACAACTCGGTTTCCTGCCCGGCGTCGAAGTGACCCGGGTCGAGATGTTTGCCGACCGCTGGCTCTCTGCCGACGGCCGCGAGTGCAAGCTGGGACTGGACAAGCTGCTCTCGTTTGACAGCGTGGCCCGTCCGGTGGACTACGTGGTGCCCTGCATCCACGGCTACCCGGGTGAGACCGGCGATCTGCAATCTTTCCTCGAGCTGGCGGGCCTGCCTTATCTCGGCTGCGATGCCGAGGCGAGCAAGATTTGCTTCAACAAGATCAGCACCAAGCTGTGGCTCTCCGCCATCGGCATTCCCAACACCCCGTATCTGTTCCTGACCGAACAGAACGATGCCGCCCTGACCGAGGCAAAAGCCGCCCTGGCCAAGTGGGGCAAGGTCTTCATCAAGGCCGCCTCCCAGGGCTCCTCCGTGGGCTGCTACTCCGCCAGCAACGAAGCCGACCTGTTGCAGGGCATCAAGGATGCCTTCGGTTACTCAGAGCAGGTGTTGATCGAAAAAGCGGTCAAGCCCCGCGAGCTGGAAGTGGCTGTCTACCAGTACGGTGACGAGCTGATTGCCACCTATCCTGGCGAGATCTGCGTGCCGCAGGACAAGTTCTACACCTATGAAGAGAAGTACAGCAGCGCCAGCCACACGGCGACCAGCCTCAAGGCCGAAGGCCTGACCCAGGCGCAGGCCGATGCGATCCACGAGTATGCCCTCAAGGCATTCCGTCAGCTGAAACTGACTCACCTGTCGCGCATCGACTTCTTCCTGACCGAAGAGGGCGAGATCCTGCTGAACGAAATCAATACCTTCCCCGGCATGACCTCCATCTCCATGTTCCCGAAACTGCTGGAGCATCACGGTCACAGCTTCGCCCACTACCTTGAGCGGATCCTGCGCAAACCCGCCTGAGGGACTTGCTGAACATGACAGAGGGGCCCACGGGCCCCTCTGTCGTTATTGCGGTCGGCGATGTCACATGGGATCGGGAGTGAACAGCCAGATATGCGCCCCTTGTGGATCTGCAATCAGGGCCATGCGCCCGACTCCCGGGATATTCATGGCAGGCACCACCACAGTGCCGCCGTGTTGATTGACCCGGCCCACCCTGGCATCCACGTCATCCACTGCGATATAGGTCGCCCAGTGGGGCGGTACGCCGGCCATCTCTGGATTGTCCCGGGTGGCCTGTACCCCGGCAATTGGCCTGCCATTGGCGACCAGCATGGGGTAGTTGCCGCCTTCCATCGCCATGGTCTGGCTCTCCCAGCCGAGCACCTCAGTGTAGAAACGGATCCCGGCCTCGGCGTCGGGGAGATAGAGCTCGTGCCAGGTGAAGGTAGTGCCTTCGGCCAGGGCGTGCTCGCGGGCCATGTCTTGTTCTGCCATCGTTATCCTCCTGTGTCCCATGCGTGGGTGCATGGGTTGACGACCAAGTATAGAGAGGCGTGGTGCCCCGGCTTGCCCCGGATGGGGGGCCTTGCTGCGCGGCGGACGGCTCGTTACAATCTGCCCCCATTTTTTCTCGCAACGTGCACCGCCAGAGCCGCGCCCCATGAAGCCAATCCCTGATCACGCCGTCAATCGCTTGCGCGTATGGCGCAAGAGCATCTCCACCCGACCTTTTCTCGCCCGTGGTGGCACAGTGCCACGTTGCGAGGCGTGTCAGCTGCGCCGCGACTGGTGCGCCTGCGAATGGCGCCCCGAGCTCAAGGCCGAGGCCGGCTTCTGCCTCTTGATGTACGACAGCGAGCCGATGAAGCCCTCCAATACCGGACGTCTCATCGCCGACGTCCTGCCCCAGACGACCTGGGCCTTCCTCTGGCAGCGCACCCAGCCCCATCCCGAGTTGTTGGCACTGCTGGCCGATCCCGTCTGGCAGCCCTATGTGGTGTTTCCCGCCTGCGAGAAAAACCCGGCGCGGGTGACCGAACGGGTCACGCTCGCCCCCGGCAAGAAGCCACTCTTCATCCTGCTGGATGGCACCTGGCCCGAGGCGCGCAAGATGTTCAACATGAGCCCCTATCTGGATGGCTTCCCCGTGCTGGTGGTCAAGCCGGATGCGCTCTCCACCTATGGCATGCGGGTCGCCAACTGCGACGAGCACCTCTGCACCGCCGAAGTGGCGGCCTGCGTGCTGGAGGTGGCGGGGGAGCTGCAGGCAGGCCAGGCGTTGCAGCTCTGGTTCAATCTGTTCAGCCGCCGTTATATGGCCGGTCGCGTAAGCCGGGCGCCCGGTGAGGATGAAGTGCAACTGCAACATGCGCTGGCGGCGATAAAGGAAGACATACTCGCTGAGGCGTTGGCCGATAGCGCCGTCTAATGGGGGAAAGGGACTGACGAGAAGAGACCAACAAGACTGATGAAAATCAGGAATCAATTGGCTGCCATCGTTTCGTTAGCCTCATGAGCGAGAGACCGCTAGGATAGCGACCAGCTTGACTCATTCAGGTTTCCGGCGCGGGTGCGGCGGGCACCACAATCACACGAGGTCTATGGATGGAATTGGAACTGTACACGCTTGTCGCCCTGTTCGGGGTGGCGCTCATCGCCGGCTTTATCGACGCCATCGCCGGCGGCGGCGGCCTCCTGACGGTGCCAGCCCTGCTGGCTACCGGCATGCCGCCAGCCCTGGTGCTCGGCACCAACAAGCTGCAGAGCAGTTTCGGCTCCTTCTCCGCCACCTGGTTCTATGCCCGCAAGGGGCTGCTGGAGTGGGCCATGATCTGGCCCGCGGTGATCTGCACCTTCATCGGCGCAGCCATCGGCACCCTGGCGGTGCAGACCATAGACGCCGCCATCCTGGAGCGGCTGCTGCCCTTCCTGCTGATGGCGTTTGCCTGCTACTTCTTCTTCTCCCCCAGGGTGAGCGATGCCGAGAGCCAGCGCCGCCTCACTCCCATGCTGTTTGCCTTGCTGGTGGGCGGCGGGGTGGGTTTTTATGACGGCTTCTTCGGGCCGGGTACGGGGTCGTTCTTTGCCATCGGCTTCGTGGCGCTGGCGGGCTTTGGCATGGCGCGGGCCACGGCCCACACCAAGTTGCTCAACTTGACCTCCAACATCGCCTCCCTGCTGTTCTTCGCCCTTGGTGGCAAGGTGGTGTGGAGCGTCGGCTTCTGCATGGCGCTGGGCCAGTTTATCGGCGCCCGTGCCGGCTCCAAGCTGGTGTTGAAGAAAGGGGTCAAGCTCATCAAGCCGCTGCTGGTGACCGTCTCCCTGCTGATGTCGGCCAAGCTGGTGTGGAGCCAGTATCCCGAGCTGTTTGCCTGGGTCGGCTAGGTGATGTCACCTGCTGATGTCTGTTGCAGCATTCTGGCCTGGAGCCAGTATCCCGAGCTGTTTGCCTGGGTCGGCTAGGTGATGTCACCTGCTGATGTCTGTTGCAGCATTCTGGCCTGGAGCCAGCATCCCGAGCTGTTTGCCTGGCTGGTGTAACGGCCGCTTCGTGGCATGAGTCAGCCAACAGGGCCCGATCCGCTGGATCGGGCCCTGTTGCTTTGTGGCGCTCACACGGTCAGCGGGCGGAAATGGGCCTGCAGGGCCTGCACCAGATGGGCAATCCGTGCGCGCTTGAGGCTGTTTGGCCGGTAGACCAGGTGCAGCGGGCGGGCGAGCCCGGGCAAGGGACGCGCCTTCTCTCCCTGTTCCCCCACCAGCGCCAGCAGGCCGGCCGGCAGCAGCACCGGCCCTATGCCCGCCTTGGCCAGTTCGATCAATGCCAGATAGGAGTCCAGCTCCATGGCGGGCACCATGCCCAATTGCGCCAGGGGTTCACGCAGGTAGCGGTTGGAGGGGTTATCCAGATCCATGGTCAGGATCTTGCGCCTGTGCTTCTGCTCGAACGGCCGCTGATCTGCCGGCACCCCCTCATCCTGATCGTTTCCCACCAGATAGAAGGGCTCCTCCAGCAACAGCTCGGCTCCCAGGCCATGGCCGGGAGGCAGGCGTCCGGCACAGATGCCGAGCAGGGCGTCGCCACTGCGCACCCGCGCCAGGATCACCGGGGTGTGATGGGTGGAGAGGGCAATATGAGGATCGCGGCCGAGGTAGTCGTGCATGAAGCGGGCGAGGTAGCCCGCCAGCAGGGTTTCGGAGCAGGCGACGGGCAGGGGAGTCAGATCGGTGAGGGTCTGGCTGTCGGCCAGCACCCCCTTCATCTCGGCGAGACTCGGGGCCACCCGGTCGAGCAGCTCCTGCGCCTGCGGGGTGAGCCGGATCTGGCGGCCATCCGGCTCTATCAACTTCTTGCCGAGGCGCTGCTCCAGTTGGGCAATGCGCTTGCTCACTGCCGACTGGCTGATGTAGAGGCGACTGGCCACCTTGGCCATGGTGCCCTCGCTTGCCAGCAGACTGAGTGTCTCCAGCCCTTCCAGTAACATCCTGCCCCCTAGTGTTGCCATCACGCAGATCGAATGGCGCTACCTTAGGGGCTGACGGCCTCAGGAGCAAGTGTCGTTCGCTGCCTTGGCTGGCCGCCAGCGCCACTCCCGCACGGGCGGGGCGAAGATCACCAGGTTGCCGAGCAGGCTGATCACCACTCCCACCACAGAGACAGTCTGCCAGACGAATCCCTCATACAGGGTGGAGAGGCTGAGGGCCACCAGGGGAAACAGCACAGTGGCGTAGGAGGCCTTGCTGGCACCAATCCGGCCCACCAGCGTGAGGTAGGCGGTGAAGGCGATGACAGAGCCGAACAGGGCGAGATAGAGCATGGCTGCCAGATAGTGACCGTCGGTCGGTATGGTGAGGGGCTGGCCGAGCAGGGTAACCCAGCCCAGCAACAGCACAACCCCGTACGCCATGCCCCAGGGCACCAGTTGCAGCACGTGGTAGCCGTGGCGCTGGCCACGGGCAGAGACCAGATTGCCGAGCGAGAAGCAGAGGGTGCCGCCACAGGCCAGCAGCAGCCCCTTCCAGCCGTTTGCACCCAGTTGCGCATCCGCCAGCACGGGCCAGAACAGCAGCAGGGTGCCAAGCAGCCCCAGCAAGGATCCTTGCAGCCAGCGCAGGTTGGGGCGTTTGCCCTCGAACAGCCAGAGATTGAGACCGTTGAAGATGCTGGCACTGGCGAAGATCACCGCCGACAGGCCACTCGGAATATAGAGGGTGGCGTGATAGAAGCAGAGGAAGTTGGTGGAAAAGAGCAGGGCGCCGAGCAGGGCCGCGTAGCGCTGGCCCGCCCAGGGCAGACGCGGGAAGCGGCCGCTGACGGTGAGCAGGGCAAACAGCGCCAGCGCCGCCAGCAGGAAGCGATAGAGCACGGACACCTCGATGGGAATGGGGCCGAGCTGCCAGGCGATGGCGATCCAGGTGCTGCCCCAGATAAGGACGGTGGCAAGGTAGAGCAGTAGGTTCATGAGGGATCCGTTGACGTGAAGAGGGCATGAGGATCAGCATGGCGCGGGCCGGAGCGACTGGCTTGCACCATCTTGCGGTTTTTTCCGCAGGGTCGCAGCGTTTGGTCCAGCGGCGCGGTAAGATGGCCATCAGGCATGAAGGGCGGGGCATAAAGGGTGCAGCAGATGAGAGGGGCAGGGGTATTCGATGCACTGGTCAGCACGGGGGCGCGGCTGGAAGACTCCTGCTGGCTGGAGCCCGGCCTTGGGGTGGCCAGCTGGCGCAACCGCTACGATCAGACCCGCTACCACAAGCCGGGCCACCACACCCTGAGCGTCTATCTACAGGGGGGCGAGCAGACCGAGCGCCTCGATGGCCCCGGCGGTCATGGCGGCACCGGCAAGGTGTGCATCATGCCGGACCACCACAGATCCGAGTGGCTGGTGCGCGAAGAGTTTCGCTTCTTCCACCTCTACTTCACCCCGGCCCACCTCACCCGCATCGCCGAGCAGGCCTGCGACAAGGAGGGGCGCCATCTGCTGCTGGAAGACAAGACCTTCATCGACGACCCGCAGGCGGCGGCACTGGTGCAGGCCCAGCTGATGAAGCTGGAGTGGCAGCACGGTGTCGATCGCATGGCGCTCTCCCACGGTGCCTGGATGCTGATGCTGCACGCCTACCGCCACCACACCCGGGAGGCGCCGAGTCTGCCCGAGGTGCGTGGCGGCCTGGCACCCGGGGTGATCCGGCGGGTGCAGGAGTACCTGCTGGCCCATCTGGCCGAGCCCGTCACCCTGGCCCAGCTGGCACAGGAGGCGGGTCTGAGCGAATACCACTTCGCCCGCATGTTCGGCCAGAGTCTGGGGTGTCCGCCCCATCGCTACCTGCAGGGGCTGCGCCTCAAACGGGCCAAGCAGCTGCTGGCAGGCCCCGAGCCCCTAGCCAGCATCGCCATCTTGTGCGGCTTCTCTTCCCAGGCCCACTTTGGCAACCGTTTTCGCGAGGCATTTGGCCTCACGCCGGGCCAGTGGCGCGCGCAATTGTCATCCTATCGTCACAGATAACGCTGAGACTCTGGGTAAAACAGGTGTACCATCTACCACTTACCCATTGAAAGGAATGCCCATTGAATTATCGCAAACGTCAGACCCGTACCCGCCACCTGTGGTTCAGCCACTGGAATGCCCCCCAAGATCGCACCTGTATTCCCACCCCTCCCGAACCCGTAGTGCCTCACAGTTCCCGCTGAAAATCGACACGACCCGATAGGATTTTTCCGGCAACTTTGCCACTATTGCGCCATCAGGATGGACTGGATATGGCCGCATGTTTCTGGAACGCATTGAAGTCAAAGGTTTTCGCGGGATAAATCGCCTCTCGCTCGGGCTGGATAACACCACGGTTCTCATCGGTGAGAACGCCTGGGGCAAGTCCAGTCTGCTGCGCGCCCTCTGGTGCCTGCTGGGGCAGGATGCCGAACCCTATCAGTTCGAGGCCGACGATTTTCACCAGCCGGAAGACCCCGAACTCGCCCCCGCCCGCAACTTGCAACTGGTGCTCACCTTCAGTGAGCACAGACCCCAGATGTGCCTGCACTCCCATCGTCTGGCCCGGCTGGGTGCCTCCTGGGTCAAGCACAAAGACAAATTCCACCGTATCCACTATCGCGCCAGCGCCGAGCTGGAGGCCGACGGCTCCGTGACCACCACCCATGACTTTCTCGACGGCATCGGCAAGAGCCTGCCCATCGACAATGCCCATGAACTGGTCTGCCTGCTGATCACCATGAACCCGGTATTCCGGCTGCGGGATGCCCGCACCGCCCGCAGCGGGGTGGAGGTGCTGAAGTGGAGCGATCTGTCGCAGAACCGGCTGAGTCAGCTGGCCAACAAGCTGATCGACGAGCCCCAGCGCATCGGCGAGCCCGAGCTCAAAGAGGCATTGCAGGCGGTGCGCCAGCTGATGGATCACTACTTCAATGCCCTGGCCCCCATCAAGAACAAGCCCCGCAGCCAGCGGGACATAGTCAACCGCCCCATGACACTGCGCAACCCCGGCAATCTGCAGGCGCTGCTGCGCAATGCCGACAACCGGGCGCTGCAGCTGGCGATGGCGGGCATGGCGGCCACTCTGCTCAACGCCCGTGGCAATCGCGAGCTGGAGCAGGGCGCGCGCCCCATCATGATCCTGGAAGATCCCGAGAGTCGCCTGCACCCCACCATGCTGGCTCTGGCCTGGGGCCTGCTCGAACAATTGCCTGGCCAGAAATTGCTCACCACCAACTCGGGAGACTTGCTCTCCTCCCTGCCCCTGAATCAGGTGCGCCGTCTGGTGCGCCGCCAGCAGGACATCGTCTGCCATCAGCTCGGTGGCGAGCGTTACAGCAGCGATGATCTGCGCAAGATTGCTTTCCACGTACGCATCAACCGCCCCATGTCGATGTTTGCCCGCTGCTGGTTGCTGGTGGAGGGGGAGACAGAGATCTGGCTGCTCTCCGAGCTGGCCCAGATCTGCGGTTACAGCCTGCGGGCGGAAGGGGTGCGCATCATAGAGTTCGCCCAGTGCGGCCAGTCGCCCCTCATCAAGGTGGCGCGCGACTTTGGCATAGAGTGGCATCTGCTCACCGATGGCGACGAGGCGGGGCTCAAATACGCCACCTCGGCCCGTGCGCTGCTCAAGGGAGAGCGGGAGCGGGATCGGCTGACCCAACTGCCGGCGGCGGACATAGAGCACTACCTCTATCACAACGGTTTCGAGGCGGTGTTCAGGCGCGAGGCCGGCGTCGGCGGCCGCTCGACCCTCAATGCCGGGCGCATCATCAACAAGGCCATTCACCACCGCAGCAAGCCGGGCATGGCGCTGGCGGTGGTTGAAGAAGCGGAGCGCCTCGGCGGCGAGCATATCCCGCCGGTGATCCGCCAGATGTTTGCCAAGGTGGTGGCGCTGGCGCGCGGTCAGGGCTGATCCGCTCGTCTGCGCCCTGGCATATGAAGTCTCAAATCACTCTGTTGCCCGACAGGCAGGGCGCTGGCCACCAATTTCCTCGCCGGCGGTAGCAGGGATTGGGGATGGACGTGGGTTTGGGTATACTCGCCCCCTTCTCTGGCGCCCCACAGGCGCATCCCAAATCCTTGCTGCTGGAGGCGTCATGTTCGTCCAACTCCCTTTTTGGCTCTTTCCCCTGACCGGCCTGATGGCGCTGGGGGCGCTCATCGCTCTCGGCATAGTGCTGTGGCGCGGTGACATCTGCCCGGGCCAGCGCTCGCGGATCACGGCCCAGCTCTTCTCCATCTGGGTGATCACCGGCCTTTCCCTGATGCTGGCGGTGGAGGCCAAGGTGGCGAGCTGGTTGATCTGGAGCGGTGGCGCCGCGTTGATCCTGGGGATAGTGCTGTCGCTGGCCCAGTCCCGGCTGGAGGGCAAGCGGGCCATCCCGTCCACCCTGCTCTGGTTGCCTGCCATGCCGCTGCTGGTCTATGGCGTCGGCTTGCTGCAAATTCAGGGCTGGTTGAGCGGCCTGCTGCAGATGACCTTGCTGGGAGCGGCCTTCGCGCACCTGATGCTGCTGCGGGCGCGTCACCGCCTGCAGGCCTTCAACCTGCTGCTGCCTTTGGCCGGGCTGGTGGCTGCCATTCTGAGCCTGCTCTGGCTGGCGGTGCTGGTGGGCTGGCAGGGCAGTGGCGCTGAGCTGGATGCCCTGATCCCCGGTGTGCTGACCCAGGCCATCTTGCTGATTGCGGCCCTGCTGCTCTGGTTCAGCCCCATTTATCAACAGCGGGAGACGGCGCCCGTGGTGGTCTCCACCGCCCTGTGCGGCCTCATCATTGCCCAGCTAGCGGCGACCAGCGTGCTGCACCAGCTGGTCTGATCGCTCCTCGCATGAATGCAAAAAGCCCCCCTGAGCCGTTCAGGGGGGCTTTTTGCTGGTTGCAACCCGGGTCTAGTAGAAGTCGTCGGCCCCGCAGATAAAGAGGCAGCTGCTGCGCGGCTGGGCCAGGTATTCCCGGGTCAGCCCCTCCAGCGGCATGCCGAAGGTGCATATGTCATGGGGTGAGGGCAGGGCGGTATCCAGGATCCTGCGCCAGTAACCGCCCACCCCCTTGGGCGGGCTCGGCAGGTTGAAGGTGAGCGGCTCCCAGTAGGCGTTGAACAGCACATAGAGCGCCAGCTTGGTTTCGCTGGAGAGCGCCGACATGGCGATGGCGTGGGAGTGGGGGCTGAAGTCCGGCTGGGCTGCATTGACTCCGTGCCAGCAGATCTCGCTGTGACGCAGGATCTCGGTCAGCGACAGCGGCATGCTCTCCTGCTCGGGGCGCTGGAACAGGTGCTTGCGATACTGGATCAGCTCCTTCATAAAGCGGAACATCTCCTGCCCCATGACGCCGGGCTGCCAGTTCATCCAGCAGGTCTCGTTGTCTTGGCAGTAGCCGTTGTTGTTGCCGTGCTGGGTACGCAGTACCTCATCCCCCATCAGCAGCATGGGGGAACCCACCGACAGCAGGGTCGCCACCATCATGTTCTTGGCCTGGCGCACCCGCAGGGCATTGATCTGGAGATCCTCGGTCGGCCCCTCCTGGCCATGGTTCCAGCTGAAGTTGTGATCGCAGCCGTCCCGGTTCTCTTCACCGTTGGCCTCGTTGTGCTTGTGGTCATGGCTGGCCCAGTCCCACAGGGTGAAGCCGTCGTGGCAGGTGACGAAGTTGATGCTCTTCTCCGGATCGGCGTGGTGGTAGTGGTAGATGTCAGGGCTGCCGCACAGTCGCTCCACGAAGGTGGCGACGGCGTTGTCATCCCCGCGCAGGAAGTGGCGTACATCGTCCCTGAACTGGCCGTTCCATTCACGCCAGCGCGCACCGGCCAGGCTGCCCACCTGATAGAGTCCCCCGGCATCCCAGGCCTCGGCAATGAGCTTGATGTCGGCGATGCGGGGATCCGTGTCTATGGTGCGCAGGGTCGGTGCATTGGCCTGGGGCATGCCGGACTCGTCCCGCGACAGTATGGCGGCCAGATCGAAGCGAAAGCCGTCCACGTGCATCTCCTGGCGCCAGAAGTGGAGGCTGTCCATGATCATGCGCAGCACCACCGGGTGGGCGCCGTTGAAGGTGTTGCCGCAGCCCGAGTAGTTGGTGTCCTTCTGATTGGCGTCGAGGATGTAGTAGGCCTCGTTGTCGATACCGCGAAACGAGAAGGTGGGGCCATCGTCGCCTCCCTCGGCCGTGTGGTTGTAGACCACGTCCAGGATCACCTCGATGTTGGCCTTGTGCAGCGCCTTGACCATGTCGCGAAACTCGGTGAGCGGATCAGGGCCGCTGGCATATTGGGCGTGAGGGGCGAAGAACGACATGGGGCTGTAGCCCCAGTAGTTGGAGAGCCCCTTGGGGGCATCCTGGGGATCGAACTGGAACACCGGCAGCAGCTCGACGGCCGTAACGCCGAGAGATTGCAGATAGGGGATCTTCTCGATGAGGCCAAGATAAGTGCCGCGCAGGGCGGGATCCACCCCTGAGCTTGGCGACTTGGTAAATCCCCCCAGGTGCAGCTCGTAGATCACCGAGCGGGAGAGGGAGTGGGCGGGTAGCTTGTCGCCCTCCCAGTCGTAGTCGAGGGTATCCACCACCCGGTTCTTGGCGCACACAGCCAGGTTGCTGCCGGGGCGGGCCGCCGCCCAGCGGTCGTAAGTCGGCCCCAGCTCGATGCTGCGACCATAGGGATCCAGCAGCACCTTGTCCGCATCGAAGCGGGTGCCGTAGTAGGGACGCCAAGGACCCTGAATACGATAGGCATAACGCTGACCCAGTGGCAGGCCTTCTATGTGGATGTGCCAGTAGTAAGCGGTGCGGTTGAGACGGGGTGACAAAGGGATCACCTCCGGAGTGGTATCGTCGGCACTGGCGAACAGCAGCAGTTCGACCCGACTGGCCAGACGGGCCCAGATGGCAAAATTGACGCCGTCGTTCTCGGGTGTGGCCCCCAATTGACGGCAATGACCGGCGGAGATGCGCATGATAAACCTACCCAAAAGGAGGAGTTACACTCCATTTGAGTGTAGTGCGCCAAGCTGGCCCCAAACCTGCTTGTCTGAAAAAACAGCGTCCTGTTGCAAAATTCTTCAAATTGTGCCGCTTTAACCTACGAATGAAGTTTTTTTAGGATATTTACTTGCAATCTGAGCGCTGGCGCCTATTATTGGCGACCTCAGACGCGGGGTGGAGCAGCTCGGTAGCTCGTCGGGCTCATAACCCGAAGGTCGTCAGTTCAAATCTGGCCCCCGCAACCAACTATTTGTGCTCATGGCGAGGCTGATGCCAAGCGGTGAACGTAAAGACAGCACGCTACTTCTGCTCGGTAGTATGCGGTGATAAAGGCAGTACAATTCGGACGCGGGGTGGAGCAGCTCGGTAGCTCGTCGGGCTCATAACCCGAAGGTCGTCAGTTCAAATCTGGCCCCCGCAACCAACTATTTGTGCT
>NZ_JBSTYL010000047.1:0-16155 GCF_054052465.1 Aeromonas enterica
CGTTACGGAAGGGGAGTAAATATCAAAGCGTGTTTGCATGAGGCGCTGGGGCACCCCATGCAACACGTAATTGGGACATAGCCTTTTTCATTGGCATGTGCAGGGGATCAGTAACCCTTGTCGAAGTCTATCTTGCCGTCCAGCGGCTGGCCGTCAATGAAGCGGATGTAATTACGCACGAAGATCTGGGCCACATCCTCGGGGAAGCTGTAGGCGCTGTTATGCGGCGTGATGATGAGGTTGGGTTGGCCCCAGAGCGGGCTGTCGACGGGCAGGGGCTCCTGCTCGAACACATCCAGCACCGCCATGCCCAGCTTGCCAGTGCGCAGGGCGGTCAGCAGATCGCCTTCGTTGATGGCATTGCCGCGACCAACGTTGAACAGGATGGCGCCCGGTTTGCAATGCTCGAAACGGGATGCGGTGAACAGATGACGGGTCTCGCGAGTGGCGGGCAGGACGCTGACGATGACATCGGCCTGAGTCAGCATCTTGTTGAGTGCGGGTAATTGGTAAACCTGATCGAAACCTACCCGCTCATGGCCGCTGCGACTGACACCAAGCACCTTCATGCCAAAGTGTTTGCCGGTGATCGCCAGGTGCTGGCCTATGCTGCCGGTGCCCAGGATCAGCAGGGTGCGCCCCTTGAGCCCTTGGTACGGGTGGCTTTGCCACAGTCGTTGTTTCTGTTGTTCCCGGTAGAGCGGTAGTTGACGCATCAAATTGAGCAGGTGGCCGAAAACATACTCGCTCATCAGCGGGCCGAAGATACCGCGCACATTGGTGAGTTGATAATCGCGGCGGCAGCTGGCATCCAGCAGCACGTCGACCCCGGCATAGGTGGATTGGAACCAGCTCAGCTTGTTGGCTTTGGCCAGCAGCGGTTTGGCTCGTGCCGGCTCGGCCATCAGTATGTGGGCCTCCCCGATCAGTTTCTCGCCATCGCTCTGGTTGTCGGCTCTCAGAATGTGTAAATGGGGGAGGTGGGCCGCCTTGAGCAGGCGCTCGTAGTGCGCGTTGTCCTGGCTGAGCAAAAGAAGGGTACGTTGACTCATACTCTTGTTCCTTATCAGATTTGCGGCGCGGGAGAGAGGCCGCTCTGTCTTCATCTTACCCGAGTTGATCGGGCAAGATAGTCGACCGGGCCGCTTTTTCATTTTCGCGCGGCCCCTCGTGGGCTACAATCTGCCCCACATTTTGCAAAGGATCCGACTCCAGTGTTTGGTGACAAGTTTTATAAGCGACTGGCCGAGCTACAGCCTTGGCAACAGACCGTCTACACCCTGGCGCTGGCAGAGCGCATGTACCCCAACTATGCGCTGTTTACCCAGGCATCCGGTTTCGGCGATGCGAAGGCGTTTCGCAACGCGCTGGATCAGATGTGGAACTACCTGACGGTAAAGGGATCCCGCGTCAATCTGGGGGCTATCCTGGAGGCGTTTGAAGTCTACATTCCGGAGCCCAGCAAGTTTGAATCCTACGGTGCCTATCCGGCGCTGGATGCCTGCGTGGCACTGGGATGTGCCTACAATTCGGTGATCTGCCGGGTCGGCGAAGAAGCCGAAGATGCGAGCCACGCCTCAGTGGGCACCGTGGCCGGTTTCATCGAGATGCTGGAAGAGCGCGACATGACTGAAGAGGAACTCTACGAGCACGAGTACATAGAGGCAGAGCTGGAGTTTCAGGTCGAGCTGCTCAAACGGGTAGCCCATGAGCGTGACAGCGACCGCATCCTGGCGATCAGGGTCTTTGCGGCCCAGGACGGTGTCTCCAACATAGGTATCAGCCTGGACGAGTGATAGATACCGCCACGGGGTCTGTCGAAAAAGTCCCCATAGAAAAAAAGCTCCCGACGGGAGCTTTTTTTATGCCCGCAACTTTTCTATGCCCGTTCTTCGGTGAGCGGTCTCACACTCAGCACGGGGGCGGCATCGATGCCATCGGCGTTCATCATGGCCGAGATACGTTGCAAAGAGGAGAGCAACAGGCCTTGCTCCCAGGTTTCCAGCGCCTGGAAACGTTGGATAAAGCTCTCTTGCAGCGGGGTCGGTGCCTGGGCAAGCAGGGCACGGCCTGCATCAGTGAGTGTCGCGTGAACCTTGCGTTTGTCGGTTTCACTGCGGATGCGCTGCACCAACTGGCGGCTTTCTAGACGGTCCATGATGGTGGTCGCGGTGGCCTGGCTCATGTTGGTGTGATCCGCCAGCTGACGCATGGAGATCTGCCCCAGTTCGTTGATCCCCTTGAGCAGCAAAAGCTGGGGGGATGTCAACCCGGCCTCCTTGATCAAGCGCTTGGAGTGCATATCGATGGCACGAATAATCTGGCGCAATGCGACCAGCACTTCATCATGTTTTTCCATTGGGTGTGAGTCATTTGGGGGCGGTTGAGAGGCGCAAAATTTTCCACCTAATTCGTCACAAGGTCAATATTGTTTTTGGTGTAATGATTTCTGCTCTAATGATTTTTGTGTTAGGTTATCGAGCATTTTCCGTATTTTAACCTGATATTTGAGGAGCGAGATGATGATTAATGATCTGGACATCAAGTCTCTGGTTGCCGAGCTACGGGTAGTCAGAGTACGTTATGAACTGCCTGATACCTCAGCGTTTGTGCGCTATCAACCCGCCTATGACGAAGACCCCAATACCCTCAAGGTGCACCATTATGATGGTGAGCTGCCTCTCTCCTGTAGTGAGACTGGTTCTTTCAACCTAAAGGAGTTGGTGAACGAATTACGCTATGCCTATGTGCTGGTCCACCTCTTTCCTGACGAAAGTGCCATGAATTTCTATCTGACCGGCCTTGATACCGGCCTGGCCCAGCTGGAGTTCATTGGCGGCTCCTATGACTTCAACCGCCTCTGGATCACCAGTGGTATCTCCAATCTGGGGGTGCCCATGGCCATCTTCCTTGGCAAGCGCCACGCCGTGAATGGGCAGCCTTCCGTCACTTTGGTGGACCATCGTGAACTGGCCGCAGGTCAGATGGTTTATCGCGCCATCGGCGGTGCCGGTGATCATGTGGGCGAAGATTTTTTCAACAACGACTAAGGAGGCCAGATGAGAGCAACCAAAGGGCTATTGAAAGGCCTCAACCCGACCATGGCCATGACGGCACTCACCGTCATTACCCTGTTCCTGCTATTTGGCGTATTTGTACCCGAGACGGCGGCCAGCTGGTTCGTCGGGGCCAAGGATCAGATCATCGCCGGGTTCAAGTGGTACTACATTCTGGTGGTCGCCCTGTTCCTGTTCTTCGCTGTCTATCTGATGTTCAGCCGCTTTGGCAGCATCCGGCTGGGTGACGACGACCAGGTACCGGAGTTCGGCTATTTTGCCTGGTTCTCCATGCTGTTCAGCGCAGGTATGGGCATAGGTCTGGTGTTCTGGAGCATCGCCGAGCCCATGAACCACCTGCAGGGCAACCCCTTCATCACCGAAGGCATGACCCCGGAGGCGGCCCAGATCGCCATGCGCCTCACCTTCTTCCACTGGGGTCTGCACCCTTGGGCCATCTATGTGATCGTCGGCCTGTCGCTGGCCTTCTTCAGTTATCGCCGCAAGTTGCCGCTGGCCATTCGCTCCGTGCTCTATCCCATTCTTGGTGAGCGGATCTACGGTTTCTGGGGTCATGCCGCCGACGTGCTGGCGGTGTTCGGTACCGTGTTCGGGGTGGCGACCTCCCTTGGTCTTGGTGTCTCCCAGATGAATACCGGCCTCAACCAGATGTTCGGCATGGCGGTGTCGCAAACCAACCAGCTGTGGCTCATCGGTGGCATCAGCCTGATCGCGACCCTGTCGGCGGTCTCAGGCGTGGGACGTGGGGTCAAGCTGCTCTCCGAGCTCAACATCTGGCTGAGCGTCTTTGTGCTTGCGCTCTTTCTGGTGCTGGGGCCGACCACTTATATTCTCAACGCCTATGTGCAGAATATTGGCGACTACCTGCAAAACATCGTCAAGCTCAGCTTCTGGACCAACACCGAAGCCAATGGCACCTCGGCCTGGCAATCGAGCTGGACCGCCTTCTACTGGGGCTGGTGGATTGCGTGGGCGCCGTTTGTCGGCATGTTTATCGCTCGTATCTCCAAGGGCCGTACCATACGTGAGTTTGTACTCGGTGTGCTGTTGGTCCCCTCCCTGCTCGGCATGTTCTGGTTGACCGTGTTTGGCGGTACTGCCATGAACCTGGAGCTATTTGGTGGCGGTGGCGTGGTGGCGGCAGTGAACAAGGATGTCACTCTGGCGCTCTACCAGACGGTGGAACTGCTGCATTGGGACACCTTCGGCTGGATCGCCAAGGGGGTATTGACCCTGCTCATCTGTACTTACTTCATCACCTCCAGCGATTCGGGTACGCTCGTGATTACGACGCTGCTCTCCATCGGCGATCAGGATCCTCCCGTGCTGCACCGCGCCATCTGGGGTCTGGGGCAGGGACTGGTGGCGGCAATCTTGCTGGTCTCCGGTGGACTGGCGGCACTGCAGGCGGCCAGCATCATAGCTGCGCTGCCGTTCTCGCTGATCATGTTGGCCATGTGCTATTCGCTGATACTGGGGCTCAAGCAGGAGAGTCAGCACCAGTTCGAGTACCGGCAGAAGCTCAAGCGTCATCCCGGTTCAGTCAACCTGAGCCTGCTGGATCGCATAGGCCCGGCCTGACCACGCTGTGGCAAACAGTGCAAAACGAAAGGGGAACCGCGAGGTTCCCCTTTCTCATTGCTCTTCCTTGTGCTCAGCGGCCGATGTTTACAACATCTGCTTGAGGCGGTAGAGCAGATCGAGTGCCTGACGGGGGGTGAGCTCGTCCGGGCGCACCGCTTCCAGCTCATCTACCACCGGATGGGTCTGGGGCGCCAGCGTCACCACTGTCGGGCGTGTTTCACCGGCGGCCACCGGGGTGGCGCTTTCCAGCTCGTGCAGTTTGTGACGGGCCTGCTGGATCACCGATTTCGGCACTCCCGCCAGCGCTGCGACCTGCAGACCGTAGGAGCGGCTGGCCGCCCCTTCCTGCACCGCGTGCATAAAGGCGATGGTGTCGCCGTGCTCCACCGCATCGAGGTGGACGTTGGCCAGCCCGTCCATCAGCTCCGGCAGCCGGGTCAGCTCGAAGTAGTGGGTGGCGAACAGGGTGTAAGCGCCAATTTTGCTCGCCAGTTGCTCGGCACAGGCCCACGCCAGCGAGAGGCCGTCGTAGGTGCTGGTGCCGCGGCCAATCTCGTCCATCAACACCAGACTGCGGGCGGTGGCGTTGTTGAGGATGTTGGCGGTCTCGGTCATCTCCACCATGAAGGTGGATCTTCCCGAAGCTAAGTCGTCCGATGCCCCGATGCGGGTGAAGATGCGGTCGATGGGGCCGATGCGGGCGCTGTCGGCCGGGACGAAGGCGCCGATATGGGCCAGCAGTACGATCAGCGCGGTCTGGCGCATATAGGTGGATTTACCGCCCATGTTGGGGCCGGTGATGATCAGCATCCGCCGTTCCCGCTCAAGCCGGATGGGGTTGGCAATAAAGGGAGCGCTCATCACCTGCTCCACCACGGGGTGGCGGCCCGCCTCGATCAGGATCTGATCCTCATCGATCAGGGTGGGGCAGCGGTAGTCCAGGGTTTCGGCTCGCTCCGCCAGGTTGGCCAGCACATCCAGCTCCGCCAGCGCGGCGGCCGATTCCTGCAGATCGCCGAGGTGGGGCAACAAGGTGTCGAGCAGCTCTTCGTAGAGTCGCTTCTCCAGTGCCAGCGCCTGAGCCTGGGCGGTGAGCACCTTGTCCTCGTACTTTTTCAGCTCGTCTATGATGTAGCGTTCGTTGTTCTTGAGGGTCTGGCGGCGTATGTAGTGGGCCGGCACCAGATGGCTGTTGGCGCGGCTCACCTCGATATAGAAGCCGTGCACCCTGTTGTAACCCACCTTGAGGGTGTTGATGCCGGTCAGCAGCTTTTCCCGCTCCTCGATGCGGGCGAGGCTGGCGGTGGCGCCGTTGGCCAGATCCCGCAGCTCGTCGAGCTCCTGATTGAAGCCGTCACGGATGACGCCACCATCGCGGATCAGCACCGGTGGCACCTCCATCACGGCGCGCTCCAGTAACTCCAGCAGCTCGGGGAAGGTGCTGGCGCGCTCATTCAGCTGTTGCACCGCTTCGTGGTCATTATTCGCCAGCAGGCGCTGCAGCTCGGGCAACTGGGCGAAGGCCTGACGCAGGCGGGTGAGGTCGCGCGGACGGGCAGATCGCAGGGCGAGACGGGCGAGCACCCGCTCCACATCGCCGACCTGACGCAGCAGACTACCAAGATCGTCATAGAGGTTCTGCTCGATGAGCTCCTTGATGGTGCTCTGGCGCCCTTTGAGGATCACCCGATCGCGGATCGGCTGGTGGATCCAGCGCTTGAGCAAACGGCTGCCCATGGGAGTGGCTGTGCGATCTAGCACTTCGGCCAGGGTATTTTCATACCCACCCGCCAGATTCTGGGTCAGCTCCAGATTGCGACGGGTGGCGGCATCCATGATGACCGCATGATCGGGCTGCTCGAGGCGCACGCTGCGAATATGGGGCAGGGCGGTGCGCTGGGTGTCCTTGACGTACTGCATCAGGCAGCCGGCGGCGCACAGGGCGGTCTCGCTCTGGTCGACACCAAAGCCCACCAGATCCTGAGTACCGAACTGCTGACACAGCAGTTTGCGGGCAGTGCCCAGCTCGAACTCCCACTCGGGGCGACGGCGCAGGCCTCGGCGACCCTCGACGTGGTGCAGAAACTCGAAGGATTCGGGATAGAGCAGCTCGGCTGGATTGGTGCGCTGCAACTCCGCCAGCAGGGTCTCTTCCTTGTCGAACTGGTTGATGAAGAAGCGGCCGGAGCCGATGTCCATGGTGCCGTAGCCGAAGCGGCGGCCATCGTGGTAAACGGCGGCGATCAGGTTGTCCTGGCGCTCACTCAGCAGCGCTTCGTCGGAGACGGTACCCGGAGTGATGATACGAATGACCTTGCGCTCCACCGGCCCCTTGCTGGTGGCGGGATCCCCCACCTGCTCGCAGATGGCGGCAGATTCGCCGAGCTGCACCAGCTTGGCCAGATAGCCCTCGATGGCATGATAGGGCACCCCCGCCATGGGGATGGGGCTGCCCGCCGACTGGCCGCGTTTGGTCAGGGAGATATCGAGCAGCTGCGAAGCCTTGCGGGCATCGTCGTAGAACAGCTCATAGAAGTCGCCCATCCGGTAGAACAGCAGGATCTCCGGGTTCTCGGCCTTGAGGCCAAGGTACTGCTGCATCATGGGCGTGTGGGCGCTCAGATTGGCGCCGGGGGCTGCGCTGGTGGCGCCGCTGGCTTGGTGTTGTGCGGTCATGTTCTATTCCAGAAGGTACTTCTGTGGGCCAGTGTCTATTGTCAGCATGCTGAATTTATGGGGGGACATTCTACATGGTGACGACCACATGGTGGGAGGTTATATCGAGGTGAGACAAGGTGAACGGGGGTTGCGTCAGATCGGAAGCGCTGATGGATGTGAGAGAGATAGGAGAAGAGGGGGCAATCAAAACCTGTGTGGGTTTGGTCTGCGACGGGTTGGGGGTTGCCATTTGCACGTGGTGATGCGGCAGCGCCCGGTCATCCCCCTTGCTCAAGGAAGTAAGGGGGACAGTCTAAAAAGCGAGAGAATGCCCTTAGTACATGGCCTCGCTATCGTTCAGCATCGTTTGCAACTTGCTCTTCTGCTCGGGCGTGAGCACCTTGCTCACGGCAAATAGATAGTGGGCGCGATGATAGCGGACCTCGGCCTGGATATTGCTGATGGTTTGCAACTGCTGCTTGGCGGCGGCTTCATCCCACTTGCCGGACTTGATCATGTTGACGATGACGTCTTGGCCAATCGAATCCAGCTTGACCGCACTCAGATCTTTGGTCGCTTCCTCGCGCAATTTTTTGATTTTGGTCATCTGCTCGCTGGACAGGTTGAGCTCTTTTGCCAGT
Organism: Aeromonas enterica; assembly: GCF_054052465.1. Lineage (NCBI taxonomy): Bacteria > Pseudomonadati > Pseudomonadota > Gammaproteobacteria > Aeromonadales > Aeromonadaceae > Aeromonas > Aeromonas enterica. The sequence continues at coordinate 7,961 of NZ_JBSTYL010000047.1, forward strand.
GTGGACTCGGTTTGCAGCTCAGGGCTACTTTCGCTGGCAAATGTGTTGCTGGCAAAGCAGATCGCCAAGGCTGCGGCGGCGATTTGGAAATGTTTTTTCATGGACTTTCTCCTGAGAACCGCAAAACGTGGCGGTGCCAGTCGATTGTATGGCGCTTCCCTGTACCGGGGCTTACAACGTAATAACATCTCCATGTTATTTAGCGCTGTCTTTCGGGCTCGTAGTGATCATGCCGAGAATGTGGTTGGTTGCGAGGGCTGAGGGGGGATCGCATAATGAGCTCCTGCAACAAACAAGGGAGGCGGAATGAAACTGGACGCTGAAATAGAGCACATCGCCACCGAGCTGGGCCTGGCCCTGAGCCAGCGTGGTTGGCTGGCGGCCACCGCTGAATCCTGTACTGGTGGCGGGGTAGCCACGGCCATCACAGACATTGCCGGCAGCTCAGGTTGGTTTGATCGCGGTTTCGTCACCTACACCAATGAGGCCAAGCAGCAGATGCTGGGGGTGAGCGACCGGAGCCTGCGGGAACAGGGCGCCGTGAGCGAGGCGGTGGTGCTGGAAATGGCCCGTGGTGCCTTGGTGAACTCGTCAGCCGCGATCAGTGTCGCCATCAGCGGCATTGCCGGTCCCGGCGGCGCCACGGAGGACAAACCGGTCGGCACAGTCTGGTTCGCCTGGGCGGATCGCAGCGGTCGTCATCACTCTTTGCTGGCCCGCTTCGACGGGGACCGCCGGCAGGTGCGCCAGCAGGCAGTCAGGCAAGCGCTGTCCGGTTTGTTGGCCCTGCTCAGATAAATTGGGCTTGATACTGTATGAATAGACAGTATACTTAGCCCAACTTCACTTCTTACTCACGATTTCCAGCGGAGATTGGCATGGATCAGAACAAACAGAAGGCACTGGCGGCTGCGCTGGGTCAGATTGAAAAGCAGTTCGGCAAAGGTTCCATCATGCGTCTGGGCGACAGCAAGACCATGGATATCGAAGCCATCTCTACCGGTTCCCTCTCTCTGGACGTGGCGCTGGGCATCGGCGGCTTGCCGTGTGGTCGTATCGTCGAGATCTACGGCCCGGAATCTTCCGGTAAAACCACCCTCACCCTGCAGGTGATTGCGGAAGCCCAGAAGAAGGGCAAGGTCTGTGCCTTTATCGATGCGGAACACGCCCTCGACCCCATCTATGCCGCCAAGCTGGGCGTCAACGTCGACGACCTGCTGATCTCCCAACCGGATACGGGTGAGCAGGCGCTGGAAATCTGCGACATGCTGGTTCGCTCCAACGCCGTTGACGTCATCATCGTCGACTCGGTGGCGGCCCTGACACCGAAAGCGGAAATCGAAGGGGAAATGGGTGACTCCCACGTCGGCCTGCAGGCCCGTCTGATGTCCCAGGCGCTGCGCAAGCTGACCGCCAACATCAAGAATGCCAATTGCCTGTGCATCTTCATCAACCAGATCCGGATGAAGATCGGCGTCATGTTCGGCAGCCCGGAGACCACTACCGGTGGTAACGCGCTCAAGTTTTACGCCTCCGTTCGTCTGGATATCCGTCGTATCGGTGCCATCAAGGAAGGTGACGAAGTGGTCGGTAACGAGACCCGCGTCAAGGTGGTCAAAAACAAGGTCGCGCCTCCCTTCAAGCAGGCTGAATTCCAGATCTTCTACGGCGTCGGTATCTCCAAGGAGGGCGAGCTGGTGGATCTGGGCGTCAAGCACAAGCTGATCGACAAGGCCGGTGCCTGGTACAGCTACAACGGCGAGAAGATTGGTCAGGGCAAGGCCAACGTGATGAAGCTCTTTTCCGAGAACAAGGCGATGGCGGCCGAGGTCGAAGCCAGACTGCGTGAGCTGCTGCTCTCCGGGGATGCGCCGGCCGAGAAGCCGGTGGCGGCTGACGAGCTCGAAGCCGAAAGCGAACAAGAGTTCGAATAACAGGAAGGCCGGGCTAACCCCCGGCCTTGTCATTTATGGCTGATATATCTACTCCCAGCGAGCCCCCTGAACTCTCCTTCGAAGAGCAGTCTGCCGCCGCCAGAGCCTTCGCCATGCGAAGCCTGGCCCGCCGCGAAAGCGCCGAGTCGGAGCTGGCCAACCGGCTGCGCAAGCAGGGTTTCAATGACGAGGCGATCGAGGCGGTGCTCGACTACTGTCGCGGCTACAGCTGGGTCGATGACGAGCGTTATGGCGCCATGGCAGTACGAGCTGGTGCGACCAAGGGGCATGGCCCTATCAAGATCCGCTTCGATCTGCGCCGCAAGGGATTGAGTGATGCGCAGATCGAAGCCGCATTCGAGCAACCCGAGCTGGACTGGTTCGAGTTGGCCTTTGAATTGCTGCAACGACGGGCCAGAGTCAGTGATCTGGGTGATTTCAAGTTGCGGATGAAGTGGATCAAGTATCTGCTGGGACGCGGATTCAACCAGGAGCAGGCCCGTTATGCCATCGCTGCCATGATGGAGCTGTGTGCCTGACATGGTGCTTCGGTTGAATGGGTCGCCAGGAACACGGCTTGAAGAGGGGGCTTGGGCGGCTCGTGGTCATGGCTCTTGGGCGGATGGCTATCGTACCTGGCCTCACCACTTTGGTTATCGAGAGGCTTGCCACACCCATACCTTCACTGCCCGGCGCTTTTCCTGAACTACTCTTGGGTGCACCTCGTTCCTTCCTTCTCTGTGCTTGCATTGCACGGGCTCCTTATCAGGCATGCAACCCGCGCGGACCATGAGTGCCATCGGATGCGCAACACAGCCTCATCTGCACGCTATTCCGCTATGGCTGGCCGAATCGCCGGTAGCCGGCATACCGCTGGGGTGATAGACCCTCGGGTTCGAGCCTGAAAATCCTCCCGCTGCTGACTACATTTCCCCGATAAAAACGGCAGGTTTGCCTCCCTTGTTTGCCAACACAACATTATGCGCGCTTTTTCACCCGTCACGGGCTGGTAAGTTTTACTTTACCCCGTAGAAAACTTACATTAATGCGGTTAAAAGTCCGTATTCGAATCAAGCAGGATTTTCCATGTATATGTCCACGTCAGAGTTACGCTCAGCGTTCCTCGAGTATTTCCGCTCCCAGGGGCACCAGGTTGTCTCCTCCAGCTCGCTGGTACCGCATAACGACCCAACCCTGCTGTTCACCAACGCAGGTATGAACCAGTTCAAGGATGTATTCCTTGGCGCCGACAAGCGTGCCTATAACCGAGCCACCACGGCCCAGCGTTGTGTGCGGGCTGGCGGCAAGCACAATGACCTGGAAAACGTCGGCTATACCGCTCGTCACCATACCTTCTTCGAGATGCTGGGCAACTTCAGCTTCGGTGACTACTTCAAGCAGGACGCTATCCGTTTTGCCTGGGAATTCCTGACCGGGACCCTCAAGCTGCCCAAAGAGCGCCTGTTGGTCACCGTATATGAAACGGATGATGAAGCCTTCAACATCTGGGCAAACGAAGTGGGTGTGCCAGTCGAGCGCATTGTGCGCATTGGCGACAACAAGGGTGCTCCGTTTGCTTCCGATAACTTCTGGCAGATGGGTGATACAGGTCCGTGCGGCCCCTGCACCGAGATCTTCTATGACCACGGCGATCACCTCTGGGGTGGCCCTCCCGGTTCACCGGAAGAGGATGGCGACCGTTTCATCGAGATCTGGAACGTGGTCTTCATGCAGTTCAACCGTCAGGCAGACGGCACCATGGAGCCGCTGCCCCGTCCGTCCGTGGATACCGGCATGGGTCTGGAGCGTATCTCCGCCATCATGCAAGGCGTCCATTCCAACTACGAGATCGACATCTTCCAGGCGCTGATCAAGAAGGCTGCCGAGATCGTCGGCACCACGGATCTGAGCAATCAGTCCCTGCGCGTCATCGCCGACCACATCCGCTCCTGCGCCTTCCTGGTGGCGGACGGTGTCATGCCCTCCAACGAGGGCCGCGGCTATGTGCTGCGTCGCATCATCCGCCGCGCCGTGCGTCACGGTCGCAAGCTGGGTGCCACCGAGGTGTTCTTCTACAAGCTGGCCGCCGAACTGGCCGTGCAGATGAAAGACGTGGCGGCCGAGCTGATCGCCCAACTGCCGCTGGTCGAGCGCGTGCTGCGCATTGAGGAGGAGCAGTTCGTTCGTACTCTGGATCGCGGCCTGCTGCTGCTGGAAGACGTGTTGACCAACCTGGGTGATGCCAAGATCATCCCGGGTGATGTGGTGTTCAAGCTGTATGACACCTATGGCTTCCCGGCTGATTTGACCGCCGATGTGGTGCGCGAGCGCGAGATTGGTATCGACGAAGAGGGCTTCAATGCCGAGATGGAGAAGCAGCGCGCCCGCGCGAAAGAGGCCTCCAGCTTTGGTGTGAACTACAACGAGGTGCTCAAGCTCGACTTCGAGACCCCGTTTACCGGTTACAAGCAGCTGAGTCAGAAGACGACCGTCGTCGGCATCTACAAGGATGGCGTCGAAGTGAACGGCCTCATCTCAGGTGAAGAGGCCGTGGTAGTGCTGGCCGAAACCCCCTTCTATGCCGAGTCCGGCGGTCAGGTGGGTGACAGCGGTATCCTCAAGGTAGATGACGGCATCTTCGCCGTGACCGACACCCAGAAAGCGGGCAAGGCCATCATTCACAAAGGATATCTGGAGCTGGGCACCCTGGAGAAGGGCGCCGAGGTCGAAGCCGTGGTCGATGGCGAGCGCCGTCAGGCCGTGGCCCTGAACCACTCTGTGACCCACCTGCTGCATGCGGCCCTGCGCCAGGCGCTGGGGGATCACGTGACCCAGAAGGGTTCTCTGGTGGGGGCCGAGCGCATGCGCTTTGACTTCTCCCACTTCGAAGGCTTGACCATGGCGACCATTCGTCGCATTGAAGAACTGGTCAACGCCCAGATCCGTGCCAACCACGATGTCGTTACCCAGGTGATGGATCTGGAAACGGCCAAGTCGGCCGGTGCCATGGCGCTGTTTGGCGAAAAATACGAAGACGACGTGCGCGTAGTACGCATGGGCGACTATTCCACCGAGCTGTGCGGCGGTACTCACGCCAAGCGCACTGGTGACATCGGTTTCTTCAAGATCATTGCCGAGAGCGGTATTGCAGCGGGTGTGCGTCGTATCGAAGCGGTGACCGGCAAGGGCGCCATCGATTTCATGCACCAGCTGGCAGAGCAGTTTGAAGAGGCCGCCGCGCTGGTGAAAGGAGATCAGTTCTCCATCGGCAGCAAGGTGCGCCAGCTGCTGGACAAGTCCAAGATGATGGAGCGTGAACTGGAGCAGCTGAAGGCCAAGCTGGCGGCTCAGGCCGGTAGCGACCTGCTGAGCAAGGTGATCGAAATAAATGGCCAGAAGGTACTGATTGCCGCGTTGGAAGGGGCTGATCCCAAGTCACTGCGTGGCATGCTGGACGAGCTGAAGAATCGGATGAAGTCCGGCGTCGTGTTGCTGGCAACCAGCAGCGATGACAAGGTCAATCTGATCGCCGGTGTCACCAGTGACCTGACCGCCAAGGTGAAGGCCGGTGAGCTGGTCAATCTGGTGGCCCAGCAGGTAGGCGGCAAAGGCGGTGGTCGTCCCGACATGGCTCAGGCGGGTGGTACCCAGCCGGAAGCTGTGCCTGCGGCACTGCAATCTGTTCACTCCTGGCTGGAAGAGCGCCTGTAATCGGGCGAGGTGATCTGTGGCACTCTATGTACAGAAGTACGGCGGCACCTCGGTCGGCACGCTGGAGCGGATTGAGGCGGTGGCTGAGCGGGTTGAGCAGACCCGCGCCCAGGGACATGACGTGGTGGTGGTTGTCTCCGCCATGTCGGGCGAAACCAACCGGTTGCTGGGCATGGCCCAGCAGCTGGATCCGGATGCCAACCGGCGCGAGATGGATGTGCTGGTCTCCACCGGTGAGCAGGTCACCATAGCGCTGCTGGCGATCGCGTTGAACAAACGCGGTTGTCCCGCAGTCTCGATGACCGGCGATCAGGTGCGCATTCATACCGACTCAGCCTATGGCAAGGCGCGCATCAGCCATATCGACACCGATCAGGTTCAGGCGGCGTTGGGCGCGGGCAAGGTGGTGGTGATCGCCGGATTCCAGGGCCGTGATGAGCACAACGCCATCACGACGCTGGGGCGCGGTGGTTCGGATACCACGGCAGTCGCGGTAGCGGCAGCCATCAAGGCCGATGAATGCCAGATCTTTACCGATGTGGATGGGGTCTATACCACGGATCCGCGCATCGAGCCCAAGGCCCGTCGTCTCTCCACCATCACCTTTGAAGAGATGCTGGAGATGGCGAGTCTGGGGGCCAAGGTGCTGCAGATCCGTTCGGTGGAGTTCGCGGGCAAGTACTGCGTGCCACTACGGGTACTGTCGAGCTTTGTCGATGGAGAGGGAACTTTAATCACATATGGAGGTGAGAGGATGGAAGCTCCCCTGGTATCCGGGATTGCGTTCAATCGCAACGAGGCCAGCCTGACTATTCTGGGTGTGCCGGACCGGCCCACTGTGGCGGCGCAGATCCTGAATCCGATCAGCGATGCCAACATTGATGTCGACATGATAGTGCAGAACACTCTGGGAGATGGCACCGCCGATTTCACCTTCACGGTGAATCGTGATGACTATCGTCGGGCGCGAGCCCTGCTGGAGGAGACTGCCAGCGAGCTGGGAGCCGCCTGTGTGCAGGGCAACGGCGAGATAGCCAAGGTGTCCATCGTCGGCGTCGGCATGTGGAATCATCCTGGTGTCGCCCGCACCATGTTCAAGGTATTGGGCGAGGAGGGGATCAACATGCAGTTGATTTCCACCTCTGAAATCAAAATATCCGTGGTGATTGACGAGAAGTACCTGGAGCTGGCGGTGCGCGCGTTGCACGCCGCTTTTGGGCTGGATAATGAGCCTCATGAGCAGCCCTTGGGTAACAATCCCTGATTGATTTAGTTTCAACCATTTACCATATCGGTATCTTTGTAAGATAATGTCGCATATCGATATAAATACAAAACAGGATACAGGAGCAAGCGAATGCTTATTTTGACTCGTCGTGTAGGGGAAACCCTGATGATTGGTGACGAAGTGACTGTCACCGTACTGGGCGTTAAAGGCAATCAGGTTCGTATCGGTGTGAACGCACCGAAAGAGGTCTCCGTGCACCGCGAAGAGATCTACATGCGGATACAGGCCGAGAAAGTTCCGGGCCAACCGAATTTCTAAGCCGCATCGATAGCTGCTTGAAGGCGACACCTCTGTGTCGCCTTTTGTTTTTCCGTGTCCCGGAAATCGGTCTGCAAGGCACTAAACTGCGGGATAAGTACTGATATTGTTTGAATATTCCACGCTTTGACCAAATGCTGAGCGAACACGCTTTTTTCTCCAAAAAAGTGTTTGACTAAAAATCCCTGTGAAGTATTATCAGCCCCGCAAACGGAGAGGTGGCCGAGAGGCTGAAGGCGCTCCCCTGCTAAGGGAGTATGCGGCTTATACCCGCATCGGGGGTTCGAATCCCCCCTTCTCCGCCATTTGCGCCCGTAGCTCAGCTGGATAGAGTACCTGGCTACGAACCAGGTGGTCGGAGGTTCGAATCCTCCCGGGCGCACCATATTACGACTCAAGCAAGAGTCATGTGTTGACCATCAGCAAGTCGGCACTTTGGAAAAGGCTTACTGATAAGTAAGCTTTTTTTATCGTTTTAAATCAGGGCGCCCGTAGCTCAGCTGGATAGAGTACCTGGCTACGAACCAGGTGGTCGGAGGTTCGAATCCTCCCGGGCGCACCATTTAAAGCAATATTACAAATTTATGAGCGCCCGTAGCTCAGCTGGATAGAGTACCTGGCTACGAACCAGGTGGTCAGAGGTTCGAATCCTCTCGGGCGCACCATTTTTAAAGCAGTACCAAAGTTTGTGAGCGCCCGTAGCTCAGCTGGATAGAGTACCTGGCTACGAACCAGGTGGTCAGAGGTTCGAATCCTCTCGGGCGCACCATATTTCAAGCAGTACCAAAAGTTGATGAGCGCCCGTAGCTCAGCTGGATAGAGTACCTGGCTACGAACCAGGTGGTCAGAGGTTCGAATCCTCTCGGGCGCACCAAACAGACAGCCTCGACTTCGGTCGGGGCTGTTTTTTTATGGCTATGTCCCAATTACGTGTTGCATGGGGTGCCCCAGCGCCTCATGCAAACACGCTTTGATATTCACACCCCTTCCGTAACGCTCCAGCA
>NZ_JBSTYL010000048.1:0-12412 GCF_054052465.1 Aeromonas enterica
CCATGATGCTGATTTGAAGAGGGATTTGGTGATCAGATCACCGTCTCCACCATAAGTTCAATTCAGGTCACTCCGATTTGGGAAACAACGCCCTTCGAAGTTCATCGCCCTGACCGCTCCAAACGCAGGCTTCAGGGGAAATCGGCTCCTACCGATGCTGAAAGTGCAGCGCGATCCGTTTAGTGCTACCGCGATAGCAAAGACCCAGTCAGGCGCGGCAGAAATGATGCGAGTGGTATCAGTAGCCAGACGCAGCGCCGTCAAAGCCAAAACGCAGACAATGAATCAACTCAGAGCATTGCTTGTCAGTGCCCCCCAGGATGTTCGTGAACGGCTCTGGAAACGCAAGCCCGCTGATTGTGCAAAGGGATGCGCACGAGTGAGGCCACTGGGTACTACTGATGTGGGGTTAACCCTTTACCCGCATCCTCGGGAAAGACCGTACGACATCGCTTAAACCGAGGTGGTAACCGTGCAGCAAATAATGCGTTATGGACGATTGCAATGGTCCGGATGCGGGGAGATCCACAAACCCAATCTTACGTCGCACGACGTAGCGCCCAAGGCTTATCTTCGAAAAAGATCCAGCGTTGCTTGAAACGCTATATCGTCAGGGAACTCTACCCTTTGATCTTGGCCGATTTAGCTGACTCAGCGCGAGCTTGTTGACATAGGAGCGTCAACGCCCCGATGGAGCGGTTGTTCAGGAGCCTGAAGTCAGAGTGGCTCCCGGTAACGGGATACATGAGCCTGTGGGAAGCGAAGCGGGATATCAGCTATTACCTGATGGATTACTACAACTGGCGGCGTCCACATCAACACAATGACGGGATGCCGCCAGCAAAAGCCAAGGATCGGCCTAACCAAGTGTCCGGATTTAGTTGACCACTACAACGCTGGCCCATAGCTGTATGTCAGTGAAACCCGTGTGCCTTTTGTTCTCGAGTTATTACTATTACTTGGGTGTAGTAAAGTAGAGCTAGACAACAACACACCTTTACTTGCTATACGAAATGTTTTTAGAGCGAACATTTTACCCCGCCCGGCACGGCTTGAACAGATCAAGCGCACCGTCATACACCTTGGTCTGCACATCCATGATGCCCAGCATGGAGTGAAACAGGTTGTCGTGGGAGAAACGCTGGCTGGCCGCCTCCTGCTGCAGGCAATCCATGTTCAGCCGGCGATCTGCCTGCAACTGGGGGGAGAGCCAGGTCAGCAGCGGTACCCGGGTCTGATCGTCAGGCGCGAACTTGTAGGGGGTGCCGTGCAGGTAAAGCCCCATGGCACCGAGGGATTCGCCGTGATCGGAGAGATAGACCAACCCCACGTTGTAATCGTTCTGCAACGTCTTGAGCTTGTCGATCAGCCGTGCCACCACCTTGTCGGTGTAACGTATGGTGTTGTCATAGCTGTTGACCAGCTCTTCATTGGTGCAGTTTTCGATGTCGCTGCGCGGGCAGTCCGGCACGAAGACCCGTTCACTGGCGGGATAGCGGCGATAGTAGGTCGGGCCGTGGCTGCCCATCAGGTGGAAGGCCACCAGCTTGTTGCCCTTCATCTGCGCTATCTGCTGATCCAGCCCCTCCAGCATTACCTCGTCGTAGCAGGAGCCTTTCTGGCAATACTGCGGGAACGCCTTGGCCTCTATGTCTATGGTGGGCACGTTCTTGCACACCCCCTTGCAGCCGCCATCGTTCTCCTTCCACAGCACGGAAACACCGGCGTGTTGCAGTACATCCAGCATACCGTCCCGAGACTGGGCCAGGGTGTCGTCATATCCGCGCCGAGTGAGATTGGAGAACATGCAGGGCACGGAGACGGCCGTGGCAGTGCCGCAGGAGCGCACGTTGCGAAACGAGACCATACCCGCCTCCTGAGCGGTGAAGCTGTTGGTCTGCTTCCCATAACCGTTGAGGGAGTAGTTCTGGCTGCGCGCCGTCTCCCCCACCACCAGAAACATCAGGGTCGGCTTGCTGCCCTGCCCCACTACTTTGGCATCGATCCCCAGCGACTGATAGGGGATGGGGGTGGCAAACAGGATATCCGTGGCGTAACGATAGAGACCGTGCACATAGTTGGCAGGCACTATCTCCTTGCCGAGGGACTTGTTGTTGCGCCCGACCGAGGCGTAATCCTGGTAATAGAGGGCGGCCACCCCCACCAGAAACAGCAGCGACAGGGCGATGGAGCCAAGGCGCAACCCCAGTCCCTTATACCAGGGACTGGGGTAGGCTATTTTCACCCACAGCAAGGCCAGTGCCGGCAGCACGCCGGTCAGCAGGAACCAGAGCGCGACCGAGCCATTGAGGTAGGCCGTCGCCTCCCCGCTGTTGGTCTCGACTATGTTCTGCACCATGCTCACGTCAAAGATGACGCCGTACTTGAGCATGGCATAGCTGACTACCGAGCCCATCAGGATCAGCAGCACGAAGAAAGGCTTGAGCAGATAGCGGAAGGTAAAGGGCAGAAACACCGCATTGAGCGCGGCCAGCAGCACCAAGGGTATAGAGAGGGCAAAGCCCGCCTTGACGTGCTCCAGCTGGGTGAGGATACGGTAAAAGTGCAGGAAGATGGGCCAGTTGAACACCAGTGCAAACAGCAGCACCAGCAACAGATTCACCTTCATCACTCCCAGGGTGATGCGCATAACGATACTCCGACAAACCAGGCAGGACTGGGGCCCCTGCATGGGGGCTCCCGTTGTAAGTGCTCGCTTGCCGCGCACCTCTTCCTGAGGGCAAGCACGGCAAGGGGCTGGGGCGCCCAGACACGGCAGGCAGCTTAAGTCGCCAAACTTAAGGGGAAATTAAGGCGAGGAAATGCCATGGCCAGCACGATCTTCAGGTGCTAGCTCATCATAAGAAAAACGGCAGCCGAGGCTGCCGTTTTAGCGGGGGCGAACAGAGCGTCGCCACCTGAGTGTTCACGGACCGGATTACAGGGTCGCGGCGACTTCGTCGGAGATGGAGCCGTTGTGGTACACCTCCTGCACGTCGTCCAGATCTTCCAGCATGTCGATCAGACGCATCAGCTTGGGTGCGGTTTCCGCATCCAGCTCGGCCTCGGTGGAGGGGATCATGGTCACTTCGGCGCTCTGGGCCTTGAAGCCGGCGGCTTCCAGCGCATCCAGCACGGTGCCGAAGTCGTTCGGGGAGGTGTACACCTCGATGGAGCCATCTTCCTCGGTCACCACGTCATCGGCGCCAGCTTCCAGTGCCGCATCCATCAGGGCATCTTCGTCGACACCGACGAAAGTCAGCAGCCCTTTCTTGCTGAACAGGTAGGCGACCGAGCCGTCGGTGCCCAGGTTGCCACCGCTCTTGCTGAAGGCATGACGCACTTCCGCCACGGTACGGTTGCGGTTGTCGGTCAGGCACTCCACCATCACGGCGGATCCAGCCGGACCGTAGCCTTCGTAGACGATGGTCTCAAGCTGCTCGCCGTCGCCACCACCGGCCCCACGCGCGATGGCGCGGTTGATGGTTTCGCGGGTCATGTTGCTGGTCAGGGCTGCCGTCACCGCGGCACGCAGGCGCGGGTTGTTGGCAGGATCCGGATCGCCGATACGAGCCGAGGTGGTGATTTCACGGATCAGTTTGGTGAAGATCTTGCCGCGCTTGGCATCCTGAGCTGCCTTGCGGTGTTTGATGTTGGCCCATTTACTGTGACCTGCCATAGAGACTCTCCGTTATATTTTTTAGATTTCAATAACACAAAGTGACCGGGTAGGCCGCGCTGGGCGCGGCCGGGACTGTGCCGGATGCCGGCTTATTCATCACCCTTGACGGTCGTCGCAATTGCCAGTTCGCTCATCTGCGCCTGGTTGGCAAAGCTGGGGGCGTCTGTCATCAGACAGGCGGCCGCCGTGGTTTTCGGGAAGGCAATCACGTCCCGGATGTTGTCGGTGCCGGTCAGCAGCATGCTGAGGCGATCCAGACCGAAGGCCAGACCGGCGTGCGGCGGGGTACCGTACTTCAGCGCATCCAGCAGGAAGCCGAACTTGAGGCGCTGCTCGGCCGGGGTGATGCCGAGGATGTCGAATACAGTGGACTGCATCTCGCTGTTGTGGATACGCACAGAGCCGCCACCCACTTCGTAGCCGTTGATGACCATGTCATAGGCGTTGGCATAGGCGCTGAGCGGGTTGGCTTTCAGCTCGCTCGGGCCCAAGTTGCTCGGCGCGGTGAAGGGGTGGTGCATGGCCGCCAGGCCGCCTTCGCTGTCTTCCTCGAACATGGGGAAGTCGATGACCCACAACGGCTTCCAGCTGTTTTCCAGCAGACCCAGATCGCGGCCCACTTTCAGACGCAGGGCACCGATGGCATCGGCCACCACTTTCTTGCTGTCGGCGCCGAAGAAGATGATGTCGCCGTCGGCGGCGCCGGTACGGGCCAGGATCTCGCGCACTATCTCATCGGAGAGGAACTTGGCAACCGGAGACTGAACCCCTTCGAGGCCATTGGCGGCTTCGTTGACTTTCATCCAGGCCAGGCCCTTGGCACCGTAGATGCCGACAAACTTGGTGTACTCGTCGATCTGCTTGCGGGACAGCTCGGCGCCGCCCGGCACTTTCAGGGCCGCCACACGACCTTTCGGGTCGTTGGCAGGGCCGGCGAACACGGCAAACTCGACGGAGGTCAAGAGGTCTGCCACATCCACCAGCTCCATCGGCAGACGCAGGTCCGGCTTGTCGGAGCCGAAACGGCGCATGGCCTCGTCGAAGGTCATGATCGGGAAGTCGCCCAGGTCCACATTCAGGATGTGCATCCACAGTTTGCGGATCATCTCTTCCATGATTTCACGCACTTGCGGCGCGGTCATGAAGGAGGTCTCCACGTCGATCTGGGTGAATTCCGGCTGGCGGTCGGCACGCAGGTCTTCGTCGCGGAAGCACTTGACGATCTGGTAGTAGCGGTCGAAGCCGGACATCATCAGCAACTGCTTGAACAGCTGCGGAGATTGCGGCAAAGCGTAGAACTTGCCCTTGTGCACCCGGCTCGGCACCAGATAGTCACGGGCACCTTCCGGGGTGGCCTTGGTCAGCATAGGGGTTTCGATGTCGAGGAAGCCATGCTCGTCCATGAAGCGGCGTACGAAGGCACTGGCCTTGGCACGGGTCTTCAGGTACTTGGCCATCTCGGGGCGACGCAGATCCAGGTAGCGATACTTGAGGCTTACCTCTTCGCTGTTGACCTGGTTGAAGTCAAGGGGCAGCGGCTCGGCACGGTTGATGATGGTGAGTTCGTGGGCGAACACTTCGATGGCACCGGTGGCCATATCGCTGTTGCGCTGGGAGTCAGGACGGGTACGTACCACACCGGAGACCTGAATGCAGAACTCGCCGCGCAGTTCGGAGGCCAGGGCGAAGGCGTCCGGCTTGTCCGGATCGAAGAACACCTGCACGATCCCTTCCCGGTCACGCATGTCGATAAAGATCAGACCGCCGAGGTCGCGACGACGATGGACCCAACCGCACAATGTAATGGTCTGCCCAGCATGGGCCTCATTGACCTGTCCGCAATAGATAGAGCGCATGGACTTCTTCCTTCGAAATTGTAGAGAGACGGTGAACCTGGGTCGCCGGGCACGACTGGCAAGCACCGTCTGTCTCACAGCTGGCCAGAGTCTTGTTCTTACCCGGTTTGAAATCTGTCTCATACCGTCCGATCCCCTGGATCGGACACCTGCCACCGATATCGGCTCGACCAGAGGCGGCTGGCAAGCGGCCGGGCAGTCGGTCAGAGGGCATCGGAAAGCGTCGTTGTTTGGCCAATTCATGGCCGCTACCGTCGCCACAATATGCGCACAGCGGCGTGAGTCACAACAAATTGGCAAACAAAAGGGCTGGCATTATAGAGGAAAACCCCCATTTGGGTAAAATGGCCAGCAGCCCCCTTTGCCCTGTTTTTTACATCTCAAGGCAAAAAATGGGCGCAAAACGAGATAAACCCGCAGATAGGATCCGCCATGAGCCTCTTTTTGGGCCTGCCACAATGGTCACACCCGGCCTGGCCCGGTCAATTATTGGGCGTGGGGGCCAAACCCGCCGAGCACCTCGCCCACTACGCCCGGGTGTTCAACACGGTAGAAGGCAACACCACCTTCTACGCCTCGCCGACCCCGGAAACGGTGCTACGCTGGGCCGATGCCGTGCCCGCCCACTTTCGCTTCAGCTTCAAGTTTCCGAAAGAAATCAGCCATCAGAGCGATCTGGTGAGCGCCGACAAACAGGTGAGCGACTTTATCCAGTTGCTCACCCCGCTGCACGACAAGCTGGGACTGCTCAAGTTGCAACTGCCCGCCCGCTTCGGCCCGAGCGGCCTTCCCCGTCTCGCTGAATTCTTCAACCGGCTGCCGACACAGTTTCGCTATGCCCTCGAGGTGCGCCACCCCGATTTCTTCGCCAAGGGCGAGGCGGAGCGCAGCCTGAACCGTATGCTGATGGAAAAAGGCATCAACCGCATCATGCTCGACAGCCGGCCGCTGTTCTCTGTGCCAGCCACCACGGCAGCCATGATAGATGCCCAGGGCAAGAAGCCCAGACTGCCGGTGCATCTGCTGGCCACCGCCAGCGCCCCCGTGGTGCGGCTCATCGGTCTGCCGGATCCGGCCGCCAATCACCCCTTCCTGCCCAGTTGGTTGCCCCACTGGCGTCAGTGGCTGGCGGAGGGCAAGGATCTCTACCTCTTTATACATACCGCTGACAATGCCCAGTCACCCGAGCTGGCCCGCCAGATAACCCGCCTGTTGGGGCAGGAGATGGCCCCCTGGCCGGGGGAAAACGATCGCGCACGCCAGGGCGTGCTGCGCTTTTAGTCAGCCATTTCACAGGCTATCGGGCATGCGTAAAAAAAGCCGCTTTTTTGTGGCTGGACGGGGCTCGGCGTCAAGACAAACGCCCATCAATCCTCTACACTAGCGCCCCAAGCAAGGGGCCTGTCGTTGACCACTGCAATTCATTGCAACAAACAGCGCGGCTCCATATAAGGGGCCTGTCGTTGACCACTGCAATTCGTTGCAACAAACAACGCGGCTCCGGATCAAGGGCCCGGATGATGGCCCATTGCGAACAGGGCCGGCCCGAAGGATCTCACGGCCAGCCACCCTGTTCGTAAACCGGTGATAAAACAACCCTGAAGGGTGTCACCCAACGACTCAATTGAACAAACAGTCGGTTCATATACCGGCTGTCAGGTTGCGCCAGCATGCATACCAAAGACCAGATTTTTGCCGCCCCCATCGCCCGATTGGGGGACTTTTGCTTTGACGAACAGGTCGTCGACGTCTTCCCCGACATGATCCAGCGCTCGGTACCGGGTTACAGCAACATCATCTCCGCCATCGGCATGATGGCCGCCCGCTACGCCCAGCCCGAGAGCCGGCTCTATGACCTCGGCTGTTCGCTGGGTGCCGCCACCCAGACCATGCGTCGCCACGTGACCCAGCCGGGTTGCGCCATCACGGCGGTGGATCTCTCCCATCCGATGATAGAGCGCGCCCGCGCCCACCTCTCCGGCTTCAAATCCGAGGTGCCGGTAGAACTGGTGGAAGCGGACATCTGCGACGTCGAAATCGAGAACGCCTCCGTGGTGGTGCTCAACTTCACCTTGCAGTTCGTGGACCCCGACAAGCGGATGCCCCTGATCCAGCGCATCTTTGATGGGCTGCGCCCGGGCGGCATCCTGATCCTGAGCGAGAAGTTCCGCTTCGAGGATGCGCCGGTCAACGAGCTGCTCATCGATCTGCACCTGGATTTCAAGCGGGCCAATGGCTACAGCGAGCTGGAGATAAGCCAGAAGCGCAACGCCCTCGAGAACGTGATGCGCACCGACAGCCTGGAGATACACAGAGCCCGCCTGCGGGACGCCGGTTTCGTTCACCAGGATCTCTGGTTCCAGTGCTTCAACTTCGGTTCCATGATTGCCATCAAATCCAGCGACGCCAACTAAGCCATGATCGACTTTGCCAATTTTTATCAACTGATCGCCAAAAACCGGCTGAGCCACTGGCTGCATACCCTGCCCGCCCAGTTGCACGCCTGGCAGCATGACAACCAGCACGGGGACCTGCCGCGCTGGAATCGTGCCCTCAACAAGCTGCCCACGGTCGCGCCCGGCCCCATCGAGCTGCAACATGGGGTCGAGATCGGCCATGCCGAGAGCCTGGGCGAGGGGGAACGCAAGAAGGTCGAGAGCCTGCTGCGCCACTTCATGCCCTGGCGCAAGGGCCCGTTCACCGTGCACGGCATCCACATCGACACCGAATGGCGCTCCGACTGGAAGTGGGATCGGGTAGTGCCCCATATCAGCCCGCTGGCCGGTCGCTATGTGCTGGATGTGGGCTGCGGCAGCGGCTATCACCTCTGGCGCATGGTGGGGGAAGGCGCCAAACTCGCGGTCGGCATAGACCCAAGCCCGCTGTTTCTCTGCCAGTTCGAGGCCATCCGCCACTTTCTCGGCGGCGACCAGCGCGCCCACCTGTTGCCGCTCGGCATTCAGGAACTGCCGGAGCTGCGCGCCTTTGACACCGTCTTCTCCATGGGGGTGCTCTATCACCGCAAGTCCCCCATCGAGCACATAGAGCAGCTGCGCAACCAGCTCAAAGACGATGGTGAGCTGGTGCTGGAAACCCTGGTGATCGATGGGGGCGTCAACGACGTGCTGGTGCCCACCGACCGTTACGGCAAGATGCGCAACGTCTGGTTCATCCCCTCAAGCGCGGCCCTCAAGCTCTGGGTCGAGCGCTGCGGCTTCACCGACGTGCGGATAGTAGACGAGAATATGACCAGCACCGACGAACAGCGTCGTACCGACTGGATGATAAATGAATCCCTGAGCGATTACCTGGACCCTCAAGATCCAGCGCTCACGGTGGAAGGACACCCGGCGCCGAAACGTGCCGTACTGATTGCCAGAAAGGCCAAAGACTAGCCGATGGCGCCTGTGGAAGTTACACTGACCCAATTCCAGGAAGCACAGTTAAATGAATGACATGAAAAGCAAATTAAAAGGAATGACCCTGCTCTCCCTGCTCAGTCTCGGCGGGTGTGTCAGTATGGAGAAAGCGCCCCCGGTACCTACCTTGACGCTAGCCGAGCTTCGCACCGAGATCAATCTGAGCGAGCAACGTCTGCAAACATCCATGGAACAGCAACAGAAGCAGTATATGCAGCAACAGCATTTGCTGGTTCAGCTCAACACTGATGTCAACAACATGAAAGAGTCCGTGAAAAAAGTCGACAGCAAGCTCGAATCCTTGCCGCCCGAGCCACCCAAGCCCATGGTGATCCCGACCGAGAAGTGCCAGGCGCCAAGCCAGGGCCACACGGTCGATGGTAAACTGCTGGTCGGTGAAGCCGAGTGGATCTGGGTAGACGCCGCCAATGACGCCTTCCAGGCGCGGGTCGATACTGGTGCCACCACCTCCTCCATCAGCGCCCAGGACATCACCATCTTCGAGCGCAACGGCAAGAACTGGGTGCGCTTCTTCCTGAGCCACCAGGAGATGGATGACAAGATCCAGATCGAAGCGCCGCTGGTGCGTCACGTGCGGGTACGTCAGGCTTCTGCCGACGACCTCGACCGTCGTCCCGTGGTGCGTCTGGCTGTGCGGATCGGCGACATGACCGAGAAGGCCGAATTTACCCTGAAAGACCGCAGCGACATGGCCTTCCCCGTGCTGCTCGGTCGCGAATTCCTGAAAGATATCGCCGTGGTTGATGTGGCCCGCGAATATATCCAACCAAAACCCAAGCTCAAGGATGTGAAATAATCCATGGTTTCCCGTAAGCCGTTCTATTTGCTGGTCGCCCTGCTGTACATTGTCGGCTTGGGGATGACGTTGTATCACCACATCGCGCTGGACGTACCGCTGACGCCGGGCGAAAAACGCCAGATTTGGTCCATCGAAGCCAAGCTGGAATTTGAAGCCACCGGCGAACCGGTGATCGCCTCGCTGGCCATTCCGGGCACCCAGCCCGGTTTCACCCTGATGAACGAGAACGCCGCGAGCCCGGGCTACGGCCTGTCGTTCGTGGAAAAAGACGGGGATGCCCGCGCCGAGTGGTCCATCCGCACCGCCTCCGGCCGCCAGGAGCTCTACTACCGCGTCGACATGATGGCTGACGAGCATGCCAAGCCGGCAGCGCTGGCCCAGCCCCCCGTTATCGAGAAGCAGATCGAGAGCGAGCCCTACGCCACCGCGATGAAGCAGATCTCCGAGCGGGCGCAGGAGCGCTCCGCCGACGGCTACACCCTGACCCGTGAGATCATCAAGGAGATCGAGAAACAGGAGCAGAACGCCGAGCTACTGAAGTCTCACAAAAGCCGTGCCAACCTGATCGCCGAGCTGCTCAACAACGCCGACGTGCCGGCCCGCGTGGTGCATGCACTGAATCTGGAAGACGGACGTCGTCGCCAGGAACTGGTGGATTACCTGCAGGTATTCAACAGCCCGACCGACTACAAGCTGTTCAACCCGCAAACCGGTGAACAGGGTCGCCCTGCCAACCTGCTGCTGTGGGAATACAACTCGGGCGCCCTGCTGGACGTAACCGGTGGCCACAACTCCAAGGTGACCTTCTCGATGATCGAGCAGGAGCAACCGGTGAACGTGGCGCTGGCGCAGAAGTTCGAAAAATCGGAGATGATGAACTTCTCCATCCACAGTCTGCCGCTGGAAGAACAGGCGCTGTTCAAGGGTTTGCTGCTGATCCCCATCGGCGTGCTGATGGTGGTGTTCCTGCGGGTCATCGTCGGTATCAAGACCTCGGGTACCTTCATGCCCGTGCTGATCGCGGTCGCCTTCATCCAGACTTCTCTCATCACGGGTCTGATCGGCTTCCTGCTGATCGTCGGCACTGGTCTCATCATCCGTTCTTACCTGTCGCGGCTCAACTTGCTGCTGGTGGCCCGAATATCGGCGATCATCATCATGGTGATCTCGATGATCGGCATCTTCTCGGCGTTCGCCTTCAAGCTGGGGCTGACCGACGGCATGAAGATCACCTTCTTCCCGATGATCATCCTCTCCTGGACCATAGAGCGGATGTCCATCCTGTGGGAAGAAGAGGGTCCGAAAGAGGTCGTCCGTCAGGGCGGTGGTTCCCTGCTGGTGGCGGTCATCGCCTACCTGGCCATGGACAACGAGCTGATCCGTCACCTGACCTTCAACTTCCTCGGCCTGCAGCTGGTGCTGATGGCGACCGTGCTGCTGCTGGGTAACTACACCGGCTACAAGCTGAGCGAGCTCAAGCGTTTCAAACCGCTGGTGAACGAGATCAAGTCTGGCGCCACCCCGGGTAAGGACAAGTAACAGATGTGGTTCTGGGAAAAATACACCAGTCCGTGGAGCCTGTCCCAGGCAGGCATCCTCGGCATGAACAAACGCAACCACTCCTACATCAGCCGCTACAACCCGCGCAGCCTCTACCCGCTGGTGGATGACAAGCTGCAGACCAAGCGCATCGCGCTGGATGCGGGGGTGACTGTGCCGGAACTGATCGGCACCATCCGCGAACAGCATGACGTGACCCGCATCACCCAGCTGGTCAAGGATTGGCCGGGTTTCTGCATCAAGCCGGCGCGCGGTTCGGGCGGCAAGGGGATCCTGGTGATCCTGCGTCAGGAAGAGGGTCTCTTCTACAAGCCAAACGGCAGCGCCAGCAATGGTCAGGATCTGGAGCGCCATGTCTCCAACATACTGGCCGGGCTCTACTCGCTGGGCGGCAAGCCCGACGTGGCGCTGGTGGAAGGCCTCATCAACTTCGATGACGTCTTCGATGGCTACTCGTTCGAAGGGGTACCCGATGCCCGGGTGATCATCTTCAAGGGCTTCCCTGTGATGGCCATGATGCGCCTCTCCACCGCAGCCTCCGACGGCAAGGCGAACCTGCACCAGGGCGCCGTGGGCGTGGGCCTGTGCCTGCGCACCGGTCGGGCACTGCGGGCGGTGCAGTTTGGCAATCCGTTGCGTCATCACCCGGATACCGGCCTCGATCTCTATGAGCTCAAGGTGCCCCACTGGGACACCCTGCTGACCCTGGCGGCCTCCTGCTACGAGATGTCGGGCCTGGGCTACATAGGCACCGACATGGTGCTGGACAAGTTCCGCGGCCCCATGCTGCTGGAGCTCAACGCCCGGCCGGGCCTCGCCATCCAGATCGCCAACGGCCGCGGTCTGGTGCCCAACCTCAAGACCATAGAGAAGCTGGGCCAGGTGAAGATGAACGTGGAACAGCGAGTCAACTTCGCCAAGGATCACTTCGGCATCTTCGACGAGTAGTCCGGACATCGATGAAAAAAGCGCGCCAAGAGGCGCGCTTTTTTATGGCTATGTCCCAATTACGTGTTGCATGGGGTGCCCCAGCGCCTCATGCAAACACGCTTTGATATTTACTCCCCTTCCGTAA
>NZ_JBSTYL010000049.1:0-12353 GCF_054052465.1 Aeromonas enterica
GATCCCATGCCGAACTCAGAAGTGAAACGCGGTAGCGCCGATGGTAGTGTGGCATTCGCCATGCGAGAGTAGGACACTGCCAGGCACCCAATTAAACAGTGATGTGAAGAATGACGTCATTGGCCGAGAGGATGACACCTCGTTGAAGCGGCAGACAATTTAGCAAAAAGCTAACCAGACAGCGGAGCGGTAGTTCAGTTGGTTAGAATACCGGCCTGTCACGCCGGGGGTCGCGGGTTCGAGTCCCGTCCGCTCCGCCACTAACAAGAAGCCCAGTCGAAAGACTGGGCTTTTTTTCGTTTCAAGCATGCCGACACCGCACTCATTTCCCCCTCGCATCAACACCGTCATCATCCGATCATCGCCCCTGAGAGAGGTTGCCGCTATAATGGCCGCCCTCAAGCAAGGTGATGGTATGAAAGCAGAATATCTACAGCGATTCGGGGGCATTGCCCGTCTTTATGGTCAGAGCGCGCTGCGCTCCTTCAGCCAGGCGAAAGTCTGTGTGGTCGGGATCGGCGGCGTCGGTTCCTGGGCGGCAGAGGCTCTGGCCCGCGTTGGCATCAATCAGATCACCCTGATCGACATGGATGATATCTGCATCACCAACACCAATCGCCAGATCCACGCCATGCAGGGCACGGTCGGCCGTCTCAAGACCGAAGTGATGGCAGAGCGCATTCGTGCCATCAACCCGGATTGCGAGGTGATCGAGGTGGATGATTTCGTCACTCCTGACAACCTGGCCGAGCATATCAAGCGGGAGTTTGACTATGTGGTGGACGCCATCGATTCGGTCAAGGCCAAGGTGGCGCTGATAGCCTTCTGCAAGCGCAACAAGATCCCTGTGATAGTGGCTGGCGGTGCCGGCGGGCAGATGGACCCCACCCAGATCACCGTGGCCGATCTGGCCAAGACCATTCAGGATCCACTGGCGGCAAAGGTGCGATCCGATCTGCGCCGGCTGCACAACTTCAGCAAAAACCCTGCTCGCAAGTTCGGGGTGGAGTGTGTCTTCTCAACCGAGCAGTTGAGTTATCCCGACGGTAATGGCGGCACCTGCCAGGCCAAGGCGGCTAGCGACGGCAACATGAAGATGGATTGTGCCTCCGGCTTCGGGGCCGTGACGCCGGTGACGGCGACCTTTGGGCTGGTCGCCGCCTCCCGGGTGCTGAAGAAGATTGCCGAGCGGGGGGCTAAAGTGGAGCGCCTTGAGGCAGCCGCGAAGGCAGAAGAGATATCGCGGGTGGCCGGAGATCAGACCGACGCCTGATCCTGGATCGCCAGTACTATCGCTCTGAGCCCGTTACCCCGTGACGGACTCAGGTGTTTCTCCAGCCCCAGTTCGGTGAAGTAGGCCTCCATATCAAAGGCCTGAATCGCCTCTGCGGATTGGTGGTTGAGCGCCGCCAGCACGGTAACGATAAGGCCGCGTACGATGCGGGCATCGGAGTCGCAGGCGAAGTGCCAGCATCCATCTTCGCTCTTCTCACCTTTCAGCCAGGCTTGGCTCTCGCAGCCTTTCAGGCGGTTCTCTTCGGTCTGCCACTCGGCGGGCAGCGCGGGCAGCAGCTTGCCTAGCTGAATGATCAGTCGGTACTGGTTCTCCCAGCCCTTGGCGGCGACGAACTGTTGGCGAATTGCTTCGGCGTCGGGTTCCCGGCCTATGGCGGTGTAGTGCTCGAGGGTATTCATCTCAGTCATGCCTTAAAAGAAATCTTCCAGTCTGTGCAGGGCTGCCAGCAGGGCATCCACGTCATCTTGATTGTTGTAGCAGGCCAGCGAGGCCCGCATGGTGCCGCCGATGCCAAGGCTCTCCATCAGCGGCATGGCACAGTGGTGCCCGACCCGCAGCGCTATGCCTTGCATGTCGAGCAGGGTGGCGGCATCTTGCGGGTGGATATCCTCCAGCAGGAAAGATACCGCACCGGCGCGTTGGCGAGGTTCGCCGACCAGATGCAGACCCGGCACCTGTTGCAGTCCGGCAACCAGATAGTCGGTCAGCGCCGCTTCATGGCAGGCCAATGAGTCCTTGTCCTGCTCCATCACAAAGTCGATGGCAGCGGCGAGGCCGATGGCGCCGGCAATATGGGGGGTACCGGCTTCAAACTTGAAGGGCAGGGTGTTGAAGGTGGTGCCCGAGAAGCTGACTCTGTCGATCATCTCGCCCCCCGCCTGCCAGGGGGGCATCCGCTCCAGCAGTTTGGTGCGACCCCACAGCACGCCGATGCCGGTCGGGCCATAGAGCTTATGGCCGGAGAAGACGTAAAAGTCACAGCCGATGGCCTGCACATCCACTTCGAGGTGCGCCACCGCCTGGGCACCGTCGATCAGGGTCACGGCGCCAACCGCTTTGGCGGCTGTCACCATCTGGGTGACCGGATTGACGGTACCGAGCGCATTGGAGACATGGGACACGCTCACCAGCCGGGTGCGCGGTCCCAGCATGGCCTGATAGGCGGCCATATCGAGATTGCCGTGCTGGTCGAGGGGGATGACTCGGATAAGGGCGCCGGTGCGCTCGGCAATCAACTGCCAGGGCACTATATTTGCGTGGTGCTCCAGGGTGCTGAGTACGATTTCGTCCCCCACCTTGAGCTCGCTCTGGCCCCAGCTCTGGGCCACCAGGTTGATGGCCTCCGTGGTGCCGCGAGTCCAGATCACCTCGTGGCTATGAGGCGCATTGATAAAGTGAGCGACTGTCTCGCGGGCGGCCTCGAAGGCGCGGGTAGCGCGACCACTAAGGGCATGGGCGGCGCGGTGCACGTTGGCGTTGTCGGCCCGATAGTAGTGCGCGATGGCATCTAGCACTGCTTGCGGCTTCTGGGTGGTGGCGGCGTTGTCCAGATAGACCAGAGGGTGGCCGTTGACCTGCTGCGCCAAGGTCGGAAACTGGCCGCGCAGTCGGGCGTGCTCTTGCTGATTCATGCTCCCCTCGTCATCATCTAGAAAAGTCGGCCATGATCCTGAAAATGGCGCTCGAACACAAGGATCGCGATGTTTGCCGACTGATGGTGTGCGGCGCAGCGATGCGGCTCGCCCGCTGATTTCTGTTACAATGCCGCCCCTCATCATAAGCCAAGAGATCCGGCCCATGAAGCTCAACCCCAATCAGAACGAAGCGGTCAAGTTTGTCTCCGGCCCTTGCCTGGTGCTCGCGGGAGCCGGATCGGGCAAAACGCGCGTCATCACCAACAAGATCGCTTATCTGGTGCAGCAGTGTGGCTATAACGCCCGCAACATAGCGGCCGTCACCTTCACCAACAAGGCTGCGCGGGAGATGAAGGAGCGGGTCGGCCAGACCCTGGGTCGCAAGGAGGCGCGGGGACTCATGGTCTCCACCTTCCATACCCTGGGTCTCGACATCATACGTCGCGAGCACAAGAGTCTGAATCTAAAGGCTAACTTCTCCCTGTTCGACGACACCGACCAGCTGGCGCTGCTCAAGGAGCTGACCGAGGCTGAGCTGGATAACGACAAGGACAAGCTGTCGGCCCTCATCAGCCAGATCTCCAACTGGAAGAATGATCTTATACTGCCAGCGCGGGCCATGCGTATCGCCCAAGGGCCGGAAGAGGTGCTGATGGCCCAGCTCTACGAGCGCTATCACCGCCAGATGGTGGCCTACAACGCGCTCGACTTCGATGACCTTATCGTGATGCCGACCCTGCTGCTCAAGAGCAATGACGAGGTACGCACCCGCTGGCAGAATAAGATCCGCTACCTGCTGGTCGATGAGTATCAGGACACCAACACCAGCCAGTACGAGCTGGTGAAGCAGATAGTCGGCGAACGGGCCCGCTTTACCGTGGTTGGGGACGATGACCAGTCCATCTACTCTTGGCGTGGCGCCAAGCCGCAGAATCTGGTGCTGCTCAACGAAGACTTCCCGAGCCTCAAGCTCATCAAGCTGGAGCAGAACTACCGCTCCAAGGGACGCATTCTGAAATGCGCCAACATACTGATCGCCAACAACCCTCACGTGTTCGACAAGGCGCTCTTCTCCGAGCTCGATTACGGGGTGCCGGTCAAGGTGTTGTTTGCCAAGAACGAGGAGCATGAGGCGGAGCGGATCGCCGCCGAGCTGATGGGCCACAAGTTCATGAACCGCACCCGGTTCAAGGATTACGCCATCCTCTACCGAGGCAACCATCAGTCGCGCATCTTCGAGAAGGCGCTGATGACCAACCGCATCCCCTATCGCATCTCGGGCGGGACCTCCTTCTTCTCCCGTACCGAGATCAAGGACATCATGGCTTACCTCAAGCTGCTGGTGAATCCGGACGAGGACACCGCCTTCCTGCGGGTGGTCAACCTGCCACGGCGGGAGATAGGCCCCACCACGCTCGAAAAACTTGGCCAGTATGCCAACCAGCGCGGCAAGAGTCTGTTTGCCGCCAGCTTCGAGCTGGGACTGGAACAATCTCTCTCCGGTCGTGGTCTGGTAGCCCTGCAAGCCTTCACCAACTGGCTGGTGCGACTCGGCGATCAGGCGCTGCGCGGCAACCCGGTGGAGGCGGTGCGGGACATGATCAAGGAGATCCACTACGAGGAGTGGCTTTACGAGACGTCCCCCAGCCCCAAGGCGGCAGAGATGCGGATGCAGAACGTCTCCACCCTCTATCGCTGGATCACAGAGATGTTGGAAGGGGATGAGCTGGAGGAGTCGATGACGCTCGCCCAAGTGGTGACTCGTCTTACCCTGCGCGACATGATGGAGCGCAACGAGGGGGAGGATGATGCCGATCAGGTGCAGCTGATGACACTGCACGCCTCCAAGGGACTGGAGTTCCCCTACGTCTTCATGGTGGGGATGGAGGAGGGGTTGTTGCCCCACCAGACCAGCATAGATGAAGACAACGTGGAGGAGGAGCGGCGTCTCGCCTATGTGGGCATCACCCGTGCCCAGACCGAGCTGACCTTCACCCTCTGCAAGGAGCGACGCCAGTATGGTGAGTCGGTGCGGCCCGAGCCGAGCCGCTTCCTGCTGGAGCTGCCTCAGGACGATCTGGAGTGGGAGAACCAGAAGAAGGTGACGGCCGAGGAGCGCCAGCAGAAGGGGCAAGTCGGGGTTGCCAACCTGAGGGCGTTGTTCAAGAAAGATTGAGTCGGCGGCTAGCTGTGCTCGCTCTTGGTCTGGGTGAGCAGGGGTGTGATATCGGCTCCCGGCATGGGGGGGGAGATGTAGCGCCCTTGCCCCATCAGGCAACCCATGTCGATCAGTTTCTGCAGCTGCTGCTGGTTCTCGATGCCTTCGACTACCAGGGTGAAGTCCAGGTCCTGACAGATGTCCCGCATGGCGCGGATCAGCGCCAAATCCTTGGGGGATTGCAACATGCGATGGGTGAAGCTGTCATCCACCTTGATATAATCCACCGGGAAGTGGAACAGGGCATTGAGGGAGGAAAAGCCGGTGCCAAAATCATCCAGACTGATCTGAATGCCCTTGGCCCTCAGTTCGTGCAGGGAGGTGAGGGCATCGGAATCCTGCCGCGACAGCTCCCGCTCGTTGAATTCAAAGATCAGATAGCCAGGCGCTATCCCCTCGGTTTCTATGATGTCCATCAGCCGCATGATCTGCTCGTGATTGACCAGATGCTTGCCGGAGAGGTTGATGGCGACCTTGAACTTGCTCTGGCCCGAAATGGGCAACCACTCTTTCAGCTGTTGGCAGGTGTGGCGCAGGATCTGGTAATCCAGCTCCTGAATGAGACCGCACTGTTCCGCCAACGGGATGAAGTCGAAGGCATCCTTGAGTACCCCCTCTTCGGTGATCCAGCGGGCCATCACCTCCAGTCCGGTCAGGCGGCTGTCCTTGAGCCGGATCACCGGCTGGAAATAGGGCAGTATGCGGCCCTCCCGCAGGGCCCTGGCCAGCATCTCTTCAGGTGAGGCCCAGGTCTGAATCGAACACTCTTCCGAATAGCTGACGATGCGGCTGCGCCCGTTGCGCTTGGCCTGATACATGGCCAGATCGGCTTGATGCAGCAGTTGGCTGATGTCGGTGGTTTGCTCCGATACGCTGGCCACCCCCAGACTGACAGTGATGCCCC
This sequence comes from Aeromonas enterica, assembly GCF_054052465.1. Classification (NCBI taxonomy): domain Bacteria; kingdom Pseudomonadati; phylum Pseudomonadota; class Gammaproteobacteria; order Aeromonadales; family Aeromonadaceae; genus Aeromonas; species Aeromonas enterica. Next base: position 6,054 of record NZ_JBSTYL010000049.1, read on the forward strand.
GCTCGTTGCCTTGCAGCCGGAAGGGATAGGAAAGGCGGCTGATGATGCGATTGAGCACCGGGCTGATGTCGTCCTCATGCTTGCTGTTGTCCAGATAGATGACGAACTCGTCCCCTCCCAGCCTGGCCACCATGTCATTCTGCCGGATGCAGGTTTGCAGCCGGCGGCTCATCTCCTTCAGCAGTTGATCGCCGGCGCCGTGACCCAGAGTGTCATTGACCTGCTTGAAGTGATCCACATCGATGAAGATCAGCGAGAACCCGGGTGACTTGTAACGGTGGAAGTGGGTCATGGCATGGTTGAGGTGGTTCATCAGCAGGGCCCGGTTCGGCAACTGGGTCAGCGGATCGTGCAGGGCATCGAACTGTAGCCTGCGCTCCAGTTCCTGATGCTGCTTGAGCTGCTTTTGCAATCTCAGGTTGGTCTGCCGCAACTGTTGCAGGCGTTGATTGATGGAGTCTTCCGAATTTATGTCGTGCAGCTCTTGCCTGATCCGTCTCAGTTCCAGCAGCAGGGTCAGCTGGCTGCGAAGGAAGTCGAGGAATAGCCGATCGTCCGTCTCCAGCGGCTGTGGGGTGCTGATGATGAAATGGGCGAAATATTGCTGCTGCAGTCGCAGGGGCTGGCTGTACCAGAACAGCTGCTCCTTGTGCTGCTCCATGTTGTTGGTGCTGTGACACATGCCCGCGATGAACTCATCGCCGTGCAGCGGCAGCTCGGGATAGATTTTTTCCAACTGGTGGCTGTCGATGCGCACCAGCAGCATGTCCTGGGTGTTCAGCATCTGGCGCAGCACGGCTTCCAGCTGGGAGAACAGGGCCTGGCTGGGCAGGGTATTGGCCAGCCGGATGATGCGATTGATGCTCTCGATTTTTTTCTGCCAGTCCGGATCCTTGCGGATGAGCGGAGAAGCCAGCGCCGAGAGTTGCGAGCCGGCCTGGGTTTCATTCAATCGCTTGGCGAGGCACTCCAGCAGCAGGCGCAAAGTGGGCAACTCCTTGGGCTGGCTGCAGGCCAGCAACCACTGCACCTGGCCATGCTCGATGGGAAACACGCACCAGCCCTGGGCTTCATCAAGCTGGGTCAGCTGCTCGGTGAGTCGCGATTCTTCCAGCCCCAGCTGCAGTTTGAAACTGTCGGAAATCTGATGTTCGCATACCCAGTGCAGCCCAGCCTCTGACAAGCCCAGCATGCCGAAATGCTGCAGGGGGCAGAGCTGGTCCAGTTGCTGGATCAGGGTGTCGTAATCTTTGGGCGTGGCAGAGGAGGGGGCAGGAAAATCCATAATAGCGGACACCAACGCCAGCAAGGGAGTTGAATACTGTGGTGCTATGGGTTGCGCTGACATAGAGACTCCCGATTTGCCTACCCTACAAAGAGTAGTCGGAAGTGAACAGATTGAAAGGGCCGCAATTGCGGCCCTTTCAATCACTTAGAGCTTGTCGATCATGTAGTGAATGGCGTTTTCGATCTCTTCATCGCTACAGGTGGCGCAAGTCCCCCGTGGCGGCATGACGCCGGTTTTGCCAGCGAAACCTTCGATGGCATGTTTCTTCAATGTATCAATGCCTTGGGCTATACGTGGCTCCCACGCTGCCTTGTCACCGCGTTTCGGTGCACCGGCAATCCCCATGTCATGGCAGGCGAAGCAAGCGCCCTTGAACACGGCCTCGCCATCGCGCGGGCCTGAGGGGGCCGCAGCAGCAGGAGCTGCGCCTGCGGTCGCAATCCCTTCCAGATCCTTGGCGGTATAGACTTGACCGACAGGCTTGATCCGTTCGGCAATCACTTCCGGTGACATCTCATCGGCAGCAAGCACCACGCCGGACAGGCTGGCAGCCGTCATCCCGACAACCAGCAAATAGCTCAGTTTTTTCAACACGCTCATGTACTCCCAGCAGGCTTTTATTATCCCTAGAAAACGACTGGATTATAACCGAATAGTTACAGCCATTTAAACGCTTGTGTGTGAAGTGTTAAGCACTCTGCGTGCAAAGTTTCTTCGTCAGATCACAAACTGGCGAGGAGAGGCGCAGAAAAAGAAACCCGGTCTTCACCGGGTTTCATGGGATTGAGCCGCCGAGAGGCTTATTTATCCCAGCTGAGGATTACCTTGCCGGACTGGCCGGAACGCATGGCATCAAAGCCCTGCTGGAAGTCATCTATATCAAAACGGTGGGTGATGATGGGAGAGAGATCCAGTCCGGACTGGATCAGGCTGGCCATCTTGTACCAGGTTTCGAACATCTCGCGACCGTAGATCCCTTTGATAAACAGCCCCTTGAAGATCACTTTGTTCCAGTCGATGGCCATGGTGGCGGGCGGGATGCCGAGCATGGCGATCTTGCCGCCGTGGTTCATCTTGTCGATCATGTCCTGGAAGGCGCTGGGTACGCCGGACATCTCCAGCCCCACGTCGAAGCCTTCGGTCATGCCGAGCTCGCTCATCACGTCGGAGAGTTTCTCCTTGGCCACGTTGACGGCGCGGGTGGCGCCCATCTTGCGGGCCAGCTCCAGCCGGTATTCGTTGACGTCGGTGATCACCACATGGCGGGCACCCACGTGGCGACAGACGGCGGCAGCCATGATGCCGATGGGGCCTGCGCCCGTGATCAGCACGTCTTCACCCACTAGGTCGAAGGAGAGTGCGGTGTGCACCGCGTTGCCAAACGGATCGAAGATGGCGGCCAGCTCATCGGGAATGTTGTCCGGCAGCTTGAAGGCGTTGAAGGCCGGGATCACCAGATACTCGGCGAAAGCGCCCGGGCGGTTGACGCCGACGCCAATGGTGTTACGGCACAGATGGGTGCGGCCGGCGCGACAGTTGCGGCAATGGCCGCAGGTGATGTGGCCTTCGCCGGATACCCGGTCGCCCACGGCGAAGCCGCGCACTTCCTGGCCGATGGCGACCACTTCCCCTACGTATTCGTGACCCACCACCATGGGCACCGGGATGGTCTTCTGGGACCAGTCGTCCCAGTTGTAGATGTGGATGTCGGTGCCGCAGATGGCGGTCTTGCGGATCTTGATCAGCAGGTCGTTGTGGCCGAGCTCGGGGGCCGGTACGTCTGTCATCCAGATGCCGACGTCTTTATGCAGTTTGGAGAGTGCTTTCATGGTTGTTCCTTCACGATGAATGCAGAAAAAAGGGGCATTCGGCCCCTTGATTCAAATCAGATGACGCCGAGTTCACGGCCGATGCGGATGAAGGCATCGATGGCCTTGTCCAGCTGCTCACGGGTGTGGGCGGCGGACATCTGGGTACGAATGCGCGCCTGGCCCTTGGGCACGACCGGGAAGGAGAAGCCCACTACATAGATGCCGGCAGCCAGCATGCGGCTCGCCATCTCGGAGGCCAGCTTGGCATCGCCCAGCATCACGGGGATGATGGCGTGATCGGCACCCGCCAGGGTGAAGCCGGCGGCGCTCATACGCTCGCGGAAATACTGGCTGTTCTCTTTGAGGCGGGCGCGCAGCGCGTGACCGTCGGCCAGCATGTCGATCACCTTGATGGTGGCCGAGACGATGGAGGGCGCCAGCGAGTTGGAGAAGAGATAGGGGCGGGAGCGCTGACGCAGCCAGTCGATCGCCTCTTTCTTGCCGGAGGTGTAGCCACCGGAGGCACCGCCGAGCGCCTTGCCCAGGGTGCCGGTAATGATGTCGACCCTGTCTAGCACGTCGCAGTATTCGTGAGTGCCGCGGCCGTTCTCGCCGATGAAGCCGACGGCGTGGGAGTCATCCACCATCACCAGTGCATCGTATTTGTCGGCCAGATCGCAGATTGATTTGAGGTCGGCGATGACCCCGTCCATGGAGAAGACCCCATCGGTGGCGATCAGCTTGAAGCGGGCGCCATCGGCATCCGCCTGCTTGAGCTGGGCTTCCAGCTCGGCCATGTCGTTGTTGGCGTAGCGATAGCGTTTGGCCTTGCACAGCCGCACGCCGTCTATGATGGAGGCGTGGTTGAGGGCATCGGAGATGATGGCGTCTTCGGCGCCGAAGAGGGTCTCGAACAGGCCGCCGTTGGCATCGAAGCAGGAGGAGTAGAGGATGGTGTCCTCGGTGCCGAGGAAGGCGGACAGTTTCTGTTCCAACACCTTGTGATTATCCTGGGTGCCGCAGATGAAGCGCACCGAGGCCATGCCGAAGCCGTGGCTATCCAGCCCTTGATGGGCCGCTTCGATAAGGTCCGGGTGGTTGGCCAGCCCCAGATAGTTGTTGGCACAGAAGTTCAGTACCTGCTCGCCACCCACCGCAATCCGGGCCTGCTGGGCCGAGGTGATGATGCGCTCCTGCTTGTACAATCCTTCCGCCTGCACCTGGCTAAGCTGCTCTGTCAGGTGACGATAGAATCCGTTAGACATCCTCGAACCTCATTGGCTATTTCAGCTGATTATCAACAATGGGCAGTATTTTACTGCAATCTGTTGCGGTGAATTCAAATGATTGTGCTGATATTCAACAATTGTGAAACAGATCTCACCCTGCTGGTTGGGCCAGCTGACGGTAATGCTGCTCCAGCTGGCGGATCTGCCCGGCTACCTGGGGCTGTACATAGGGGCGCAGCAGGAACAGTACCCGCAATACCCCCTGATAGAGCAGCGGCTTGGTGATGCGGGTATTGGGCGCCTGGGCAATCTGGAACGGGATCCAGCAGGTCACCACCATCTTGATGGTCTGGCCAAGGTCGGGCAGGTCTTCGTCGTTGACGTCTATGATGCCCCCTTCACGCAGGCTCCTGAGCAAGGCGACCACGGAGGAACGCAACTGCTCCTGGGCCTTGAGGTATTTCTGCTGCAGCGGCTCATCGCGACTCAGGATGTCCGGTAGATTTGCGTAGAAGAAACGGAACTGCCACATCAGATAGAAGATGGCATCCAGGTAGCCCATCAGGTTTTCCAGCTTGATCTCGTTGCTGCGCGCCGGGGTGAAGCTCTCGCTCAGGTGGCGGGCGTATTGATCAAAAATCGAGTGGATGATGTCTTCTTTATTCCTGAAGTGGTAATAAAGGTTGCCAGGGCTGATGCCAAGATGGGCGGCAATGTGGTTGGTGGTGATGTTGCGCTCACCCTGATCGTTGAACAGCTCGGTGGCGCTGTGAATGATCCTGTCTCTGGTTTTCATCACTGTTCCCTCTGACGGGCCCGTTGCATCAAGGTCGAATCCCCTTGCGGCCCGTGATAAACTTTTCGGCAATTTCAAATTGGCTCACTATACACAGCTTTAACAAGCAGTCACACGTGGCCATCAACGTACGCGAGGCAAACTCCATGATCGTAGTAACTGGCGGTGCTGGCTTTATCGGCAGCAATCTGGTCAAGCAGCTGAACGCTCAAGGACGGACCGATATCGTGGTCATCGATGACCTGACCGACGGCACCAAGTTCGTCAACCTGGTCGATCTGACCATTGCCGATTACATGGATAAGGACGAGTTCCAGGCGCGGATCGTCTCCGGTGACGAGTTTGAAGAGTGGGACGACGGCATCGAGGTGATCTTCCACGAAGGTGCCTGCTCCGCGACCACTGAGTGGAATGGCAAGTTCATCATGGAGGTCAACTACGAGTACTCCAAGGATCTGTTCCACTACTGCATCGAGCGGGAAATCCCGTTCATCTATGCCTCCTCCGCTGCGACCTACGGTGGCCGCAACGACAACTTCATCGAAGATCCCAAGTTCGAGCAGCCGCTCAATGTCTATGGTTACTCCAAGCAACTGTTCGACCAGTATGTGCGCCGCTGGATGCCGGAGATCAACTCCCAGGTAGTGGGTCTGAAGTACTTCAACGTCTACGGTCCGCGCGAGCAGCACAAGGGCTCCATGGCTTCCGTTGCCTTCCACCTCAATACCCAGGTGAAGAAGGGCGAGAATCCCAAGCTGTTCGAAGGCTGTGACGGTTTCCCGAACGGTGGCCAGATGCGTGACTTCATCTATGTGGATGACGTCTGCAAGGTGAACCTCTGGTTCTGGCAGAACCCGCAGCACTCCGGCATCTTCAACTGCGGTACCGGTCGTGCCGAGCCGTTCCAGAACGTGGCCGATGCCGTGATCCAGCATCACCAGAAAGGGGCCATCGAGTACATTCCCTTCCCTGATCACCTCAAGGGTCGCTATCAGAGCTTCACCCAGGCAGATATGACCAGACTGCGCGGTGTCGGTTATGACGCCGAGTTCAAGACAGTGGCCGAAGGCGTGGCCGATTACATGACCTGGTTGAACCGGGTTTGATCCCCCTCTGACGGGGGGGGGGCGGGGGCCCCGCGCCCGGGGGAGCGGAGCGGAAAAAAATTATTTGTGG
>NZ_JBSTYL010000050.1:0-11652 GCF_054052465.1 Aeromonas enterica
AAGCATCCAGAGGGGAATATGCAGGCCTTTATTCAGCGTCCGGTTTGGATTGAAGGGACTCGGCCAGAAAATCCCCCAGCAGGGCTATCTTGAGCACCTGACGACGGGCCGCAGGATAGATGAAATAGAGAGTCTTTGGCGGAATGTGATAGTGATCGAGCAGGGATAACAGGCGACCGGCTGCGATGTGGTCGCTCACCAGCTCGCTCGGTTGCAATGTGATGCCCGCCCCCGCCAGCGCCGCGGTGAGCAGTGCAGGCCAGTGGTTGATCCTGAGGCGCGACGCCACCCGTACCTCCTCGACCCGACCCTCTTGCCCGACAAACTGCCAGCGCTCATGCTCCCCCCAGTTGCCGTGCAGGCACTGGTGGCCCTTGAGATCCGCCGGTTGACGCGGCACTCCGTGACGATTGAGATAGTCGGGGGCAGCACAGAGGCAGTAGTGCTGGTTCTGCAGCGGGCGGGCGATGAGCGCCTCATCCTGCGGGCGCAAGGTGCGGATGGCTGCGTCGAACCCCTCCTCCACCAAATCGACCCAGCGCGGGGTGAGTTGCAGATCTACATCCAGTTTTGGGTAAAGATCGAGGAAAGCAGGCAGCAGCGGCACCAGCCGGTGATGACCGAAACTGAGGGGAGCGGCGATGCGCAACCGGCCGGCAGGCTCGGCCAGCAGGTTCTGGGTGAGCGATTCGGTTAGTGCCATCTCCTCCAGCACCCGCTGGCAGCGGGCCAGAAACAGCTGACCCAGCTCGGTCAGCGTCTGCTGGCGGGTGGTCTTGTGAAACAGCTTGCCCCCGAGCCACTGCTCCAGCCCCTGCACATGTTTGCCCACCATCTGGGCGCTGATCCCCTGCTCATTCGCCACCGCACTATAAGAGCCCAGCTCCACCACCCGGGTGAAGATGCGCATGCTGGTCAATCGGTCCAACCCCCCTCCTTTGTCCCCTTTATCAGGGCAGATCTGCCCTCTGCAAGGCAACCAATTAACAACCATTAGTTTATTAAAAAATGGTTTTTAGAGAATTTATCTCACTTTTAGTTACCAATATAGTGGCTATATATCGTTCCCCACAGGATAAATCCCCATGAAAAACACCTATCTGGCCGCTCTGCTGGTCGGCCTGCTCACCACTGGCGCCAGCCAGGCTGCCGAAAGCAGCGTTATCAACACGCACCAGAGTACCCCCGTCCCTGCCACTGCGACCCAGGCCCAGCCCGATATCTTCCGGGTCAGCCTGCTCGGCACCGGTACTCCTGTGCCCCAAATCAGCCGCGGCGGTTATAGCACCCTGGTTGAGGCAGGCAACCAGAAGCTGGTGTTCGACTTTGGCCGCAACGCCACTACCCGCCTGTGGCAACTGCATATCCCCATCGGTCGGGTCAACGCCTTCTTTCTCACCCACTTTCACTCCGACCACACCAACGGGCTGGCGGATCTCTGGCTGACCGGCTGGCTGCAACCGGCCTATGGCCAGCGCCACGCACCGATGGAACTCTACGGCCCCAAGGGAACCACTGCCCTCGCTCGTGGTCTGCAACAGGCCTATGCCACCGACATCGCCACCCGGGTCAAGGATGAGGGAACGCCGCTGGACGGGGTGGAGATCAACAGCCATGAAGTGACCGCCGGAGTGATTTACGACAAGGACGGGGTCAAGGTGACCGCCTTTGACAACGACCACGGGATCAATATCAAGCCGTCGTTTGGCTATCGCATCGACTACCACGGCCACAGCGTGGTGCTCTCCGGTGATACCCGCTACAGCACTGAGGTGGTGAAGCAGGCCAAAGGGGCCGATCTGCTGGTGCACTGCGTCTCCATGACCTCTGACGCCCAGATGAAGGCCAACCCCGGTTACAAGGCGATCGCCGGTCACCTCGCCTCCCCCGGGCAGGCGGCTCGCGTGATGAACGAGGCCAAACCGGCACTGACGGTGTTCAGCCATATCGGCCTCAACGGCAAGCTCAGGGTCAAGGACTTGGCGCAGGAACTGCGTGCCCATTACACAGGCCCCTTCGTCATCGGCAATGACCTGATGCAGATCGACCTGCCCACCTCGGCGTCTGGCAAGGGTTTTGCCCTCTGGCAATCAGAAAATATCGACAACAAATAGCCATAAAAAAGCCGCCTCTTTCGAGGCGGCTTTCATGCAAGGGATTGCGGGAGTTATCAGGCAATCAGCTTGTAGATGATACCGGACATGGCGATCAGGCCAATCAGGGTCACGAAGCCGTTGCTGATGTTGCCAGCGTATTTGCGCATGGCAGGTACCTTGGTGATGGCGTACATCGGCATCAGGAACAGCAGCATTGCGATGATGGGGCCGCCCAGGTCTTCAATCATGCCGAGGATGCTCGGGTTGATGGTGGCGATGGCCCAGGTGGTCAGGATCATGAAGACTGCGGTCACCTTGTTCAGCTGCTTGGCATCAACCTTCTTGCCTTTTTCGCGCAGCGCCTTGGCCATCAGACCGTTCATGCCTTCCTGTGCACCCAGGTAGTGACCCAGGAAGGACTTGCTGATGGCGACCATGGCGATCAGCGGAGCCGCAGTGGCGATGAAGGCGTTGTCGAAGTGGTTGGCCAGGTAGGACAGAATGGTGATGTTCTGCTCTTTGGCGGCAGCCAGGTCAGCCGGGGAGAGGCTCAGTACGCAGCTGAACACGAAGAACATGACGGTCATGACCATCATGACGTGGGCACCCAGCAGTATGTTGCCGCACTTCTTCTCGGCGCCTTCACCGTAACGACCCTTGTTGTCCACCGCGAAGGAGGAGATGATCGGGGAGTGGTTGAAGGAGAACACCATGACCGGGATGGCCAGCCACAGGGTCTTGATGAAGTCACCGTTGAAGGCGTCAGACAGTGCCGGCGCTTCTGTGATGATGGCACCGTTCCAATGCGGGATCAGGTAGAGCGCCAGGCCCATCAGAGTCAGCACGAACGGGAACACCAGTACGCTCATCGCCTTGACGATGAACTGGCCGCCGAGGCGAACGATCGCCATCAGGCCGAGGATCAACGCCAGTGACAGGATGGCACGGGGCGGTGCAGTCATGCCCAGCTGGTGAACCATCAGGCTCTCGACCGTGTTGGTGATGGCGACCGAGTACATCAGCAGGATCGGGTAGATGGCAAAGAAGTAGAGCAGGGTGATGAACTTGCCTGCAGTCTTGCCAAAGTGCTCTTCTACCACTTCGGTGATGTCACCATCACGGGTGGAGCCGGACAGCACGAAGCGGGTCAGACCGCGGTGTGCGAAGAAGGTCAACGGCAGAGCCAGGATGGCCATGGCCAGCAGCGGCCACAGACCACCTACACCGGCGTTGATCGGCAGGAAGAGGACGCCGGCACCGATGGCGGTACCGTACAGACCCAGCATCCAGACCAGATCGGCCTTGTTGATGCCACGGGAAGACGCATTACTGGCTAAGTTGCCTTCAACTGCAATGTTCATGTCAGACATAGGGGTGTTCCTGTCATCAAGGAAAATAGAAAAAATCTAGTCAACCGGGCGCAATGCCCTGTCCCGTTTCCCTGGAACTCCTGCAGTCCATCCCTGTTATTCTCATCCCCCTGACTCGGCACCCTGGTCATCACTCCATGTAACAACCAAATTGCAACAAACAGGTCAGTGGGGTATCAGCCCGAGGGCCGCCAGTGGGTCAACATTTACAACTTGTTAACGCACCTTTGTTCTGATGCGCTGACTCTAATTAAATCCCCTTACCGATCACAGTGTTTTTTTGAATTAATCAACCAAAGTTTGACTGGAATCGCCTTTCTGGCGTCAGAGATCACGTTACGAGCCCAATTTTGTGAACAGCCGTTAACAAATTCAGGTAGTTTCACCCGTATCTATACCCTTCTAGGTACAACAAATTGCTTACATGAGACTGTTTTTTACCCAGGTTGTGTGCCGTCCTGCCCTGACGTACCCTGTTCCTCAACATTTTCCCGTTGAATTAATATGGCCATCACTCGTACTGACCTCGCCGAACTGGCAGTCTTTGCCGCCGTCGCCCGCCACCAGAGTTTCAGCAAGGCAGCCCTTGAACTTGGGGTATCAGCCTCCGCGCTGAGCCACAGTTTGAAAGGGCTGGAGACCCGCCTGGGCGTCCGCTTGCTCAATCGCAGCACCCGCGCCGTGGTGCCGACCGATGCGGGCCAGCGCCTGCTCGAACAGTTGCTGCCCACCTTGAGCCATCTGGAGAGTGCGCTGGGCGAGCTGGCCCGGCACAGCGACGAACCGGTGGGACGCCTGAAGATCAGCGCACCACGCGGCGCCATCGATGAGTTGCTGTCCCCCGTACTGATCGATTACATGGTGCGCTACCCGCGCATGCAGGTAGAAGTGGTGGAGCAGGAGCTGATGCCGCGTCTCATCGAGGATGGCTATGACGCCGCCATCTTTTATGGCGATCTGCTGCCCAAGGAGATGGTCGGCGTGCCGCTCGGACCGCCCCAGCGCTATCTGGTGGTGGGATCACCTGACTATCTGAATGAACATGGCACCCCGCAACATCCCCGCGAGCTGTCGCGCCATGCCTGCATAGGTTACCGGCTGACCCCATCTCACCACTACCGCTGGGCGTTTGCCGGGGAAGAGGGCGCCCTGCTGGAGATAGAGGTGACCGGGCCCCTGACCACCAGCACGCCGGCGCTCTATCTGGGGGCGGCAGAGGCGGGGCTGGGATTGGCGTATTGCCTGGAGGAGGAGGTGAGCCAGCAGCTGGCACAAGGAAAACTGGTGAATGTGCTGGAGCAGTGGTGCCCCACCTTCGTGGGATTTTCACTCTTTTATCCCAGCCGACATCAGCTGGGCAGCGGCCTGCGCGCCCTGATAGACATGCTCAAGGCACACTAGCAAACCCGGTAATTACTGAATAAGGCTCATCAATTCATCAAATAGAAACCGGATTATCAACGAAAAAATATTAATCTAGACTATCTGCTCGATAATCGAACTCCCCAAGAGAACAGATATGTCTGCCTACTTCACATTACGCCAGCGGGCGATGACCCGCCGCTTCTGGGGCTATGCCCTTCCCTCCATCATGGCCATGCTGGTGTCCGGTGCCTACTACCTGGTCGATGGCATCTTCGTCGGTCACTACGTGGGCGCCGCCGGCCTCGCCGGTATCAACCTGGTCTATCCGGTCATCATGGTGCTGATCGGCCTCGCCGCCATGATCAGCATGGGAGCGGCTACCGCCATCTCCTTCCAACAGGGGGCCAAGAACCTCGGTCTGGCTCGCCAGGCACTGGTCAATGCGCTCTGGCTGCTGGGGCTGCTGGGCACCCTGGCGCCACTGCTGCTGCACTACTGGCACAACGATATCCTGTTGGGATTGGGCCTTGAACAAGGCACCGAGACCTGGAAACAGGCCAGCGATTATCTTTACTGGATCGGAGGCGGCACCCTGCTGCTGGCCAGCAACTTGGCGGTGCCCTATCTGCTGCGCAACGACGGCAAACCCAGACTGGCCATGATCCTGGTCAGCAGTGGTGCCATCCTCAACATCATCCTCAACTACATCATGGTCGGCCGGCTGGGACTGGGACTGATCGGTACGGCTCAGGCCACCCTCATCTCTGAAGGGATCGTCAGTCTGCTGGGCCTGGGTTACTTCTTTACCGCCCATGCCAAATTACGTCTCTCATGGCGCCACATGGTACCCAGCTTTACGGCCATGCCCAACCTGCTGTTCACCGGTCTGCCGAGCCTGATCGCCCAGTTCAACCTGGGATTGCTGCTGCTGCTGCACAACAGCCAGCTGATGGTGCACGGTTCGGTCAAGGATCTGGCCGGGTTCACCGTGGCTGGCTACACGGAGGCGGTGTTCATTGTCATCCTGCAGGGACTGGCGTTCGGCATACAACCGCTCATCAGTCAGGCAGCCGGGGCCAGACGCCATCGGGATCTGAAATTCCTGATGGAGATGGGGCTCAAGATCACGCTCGTCTATGGCATGGCGGTCTGGCTGCTGATCCAGCTGCTGCCGCGTCAAGTAGCCATGCTCTACACCGGCGATCAGGATGGCGAGCTGCTCGCTGCAGCCGTCAGCAGCCTGACCCTCAACCTCGGTGCCATTCCGCTGGAGGGGATCATCATGTTCGGCATCGTACTGCTGCAATCCATGGCCCGTACCAAGCAGGCACTGCTCATCTCGACGGCCAAGACACTGCTGTTGCTGCCGCTGATCTTCCTGCTGCCGCTGCAGTGGGGCCGGGATGGCGTACTGATGGCCCAGCCCACCACGGTCGTGCTGCTGACTCTGCCGCTGTGCTGGCTGCTGTGGCGGGAGTGGCGTCGCCTCGCGCTGGCGTGTACACCCCGGCGTCCACACCACGCCAAGCCGATAGGCGACCGTCCGGGAATGCAGCTGGTCCGTCGCGCCGGCTAGACACGACCGTATGCATACGCAGGCTCAAAGCCGGGTGGCGCGGGTGCGCACCCCGGGTTCGGCCATCGCCTGCTGGGCTGCCACCAGTTGCAGCTCATAGGCACCCGCCAGCCAGGTCTGGGCCAGCACCGCATCGACGCTGGCGTTGGTGCGCTCAAACGCCAGCACGGGATCATGTCCCGCCAGCAGATGGGCCAGCATGGTGGCACTCAGCAGATCCCCCACCCCGATGGGGTGGCGGGCAAAAGGGTAGAGCGGGCGCGAGATATGAAACGCGCCCGCATCGCATACCAACACCATCTCGAACCTGTCCAGGCTTAACCCGGCCTTGCCCAGATGCTTGACCATCACCAGCTTGATCCCTTGCTCCCGCAGTTGCTGACAGGCCGCCAGCACCTCGGGCACATTGCTTATCTCATGGCCGGTGAACTGTTCCAGTTCCAGCAGATTGGGAGCCAGCATGTCGGCCTGGGGCAAGGCCCGGGTTTTAAAGAATTCGCTGACACCGGGTGCCACTATGCAACCCTTGTCAGGGTGACCCATCACGGGATCACAAAAATAGAGGGCGGCCGGATTAAGCGCCTTGAGTCTGGCCACCGCCGCCAGTATCTCCTCCCCCTGTTCGGCCGAGCCGAGATAACCACTCAGCAGCGCATCGCACTGTCCCAGCACGCCGATCTCCGCCAAGCCGTTCACCAGCTGACGGATATGGCCGCCGGGCATCACCATCCCCTGCCAGCCTTCGCGGTATTGGGTGTGGTTGGAGAACTGCACCGTGTTCATCGGCCACACCTCGATCCCGAGGCGACGCATGGGAAAAACGGCGGCGCTGTTGCCGGCACAGCCAAAGACTACGTGGGATTGAATGGAGAGCACTCGCTTCATGGTTGGCGACTCACGCAAGAAGAACAGACATTTCGGAGGGAAAAACGGGCCTTGCGGCCCGTTGTTGTCACTTTCGATGGTTGTCACTGTCGATTAACGCAGCACCTTGACGGTGTAGCTGCCATCGGCCTGACGATAGAGTCCGTGGATGTCGGTCTCGAAGCCCGGGTAGTGGGCACCGATCTCGCACAGCATCTCGAGGAACTCGAGCACCGGCAGAGAATCCTGGGTCACCATCTCGCCCGGCAGTACCAACGGTACTCCCGGCGGGTACGGCAGTATCATGTTGGCGCTGATGCGATCAACCATGTCACGCAACGGCACCTCTTCCAGATTGCCCGCCAGCTCCTGCTGCCACGCGGCGTGCGGGGTCATCTTCATCTCCGGCAGCACATCGAACGCCTTGAACATCAGCTCCGGCAGACGGTATTTGCAGGTCAGATCATGGATGCTCTGGGCCAGCGCCTGAATGCGCATCCCTTCGTAGAAGCCCGGGTCTTCACGATAGAGGCTCGGCAGTATGTTCTTGATGGTCAGGTTCAGGTCATAGCCACGCTTGAACTCAGTCAGGGCACGCAGCAGCTGCATCGCCTTGGACTGATCGATACCGATGGAGAAGAGGAACAGCATGTTGTAAGGGCCGGTCTTCTCCACCACTATGCCGCGCTCGTCCAGGAACTTGGAGACCAGGGAAGCAGGGATGCCTCTCTCCAGCAGCTTGCCATCACGACCCATACCCGGGGTCAGCAGAGTGACCTTGATGGGGTCGAGGTACATGTGGTCATCGTCGATGCCGTTGAAACCGTGCCAGTCATCTTTCGGATCCAGCTTCCAGCACTCGACGGTGTCGATGTTGTCCGGCTGCCATACGTCGAAGAACCAGCCTTCGCTCTGATCACGCAGACGCTTGATCTCTTTGCGAAATGAGATAGCGCGATCGATGGAGTCCTTGATCAGCCGCTTGCCGGTGTTGCCCCGCATCATGGCGGCGGAGATCTCGGTGGACGCCACTATGCCGTACTGCGGCGAGGTGGAGGTGTGCATCATGAAGGCTTCGTTGAAGGTCTCTTCCTCCACGTCACCCTTGATGTGGATCATCGAGGCCTGGGAGAAGGCCGCCAGCAGCTTGTGGGTGGACTGGGTTTCGTAGAACACCTTGCCCGGCATGGCGTCACCGCTCATGCCGCACTTGCCTTCGTAGATGGGGCTGAAATTGGTGTAAGGCACCCAGGCGCTGTCGAAGTGGATGTAAGGGGTGTCCAGCGCCTCCTTGATGAAGCCGGTGTTGTAGAGCAGACCGTCATAGGTGGAGTTGGTGATCACGGCGTAACGGGGAGCTTGGGCACCCGGCGTGGCGGCGACCTTGGCTTTGATCGTCTCGCGGCTGAATTCGCTCTGCGGGATACCGCCCAGAATGCCGTAAGCGTTGCGGGTCGGACGGAAGTAGAGCGGGGTCACGTCACTCATCATCATCAGGTGAGTCAGGGACTTGTGACAGTTGCGATCCACCAGCACTGTGCTGCCGGCCGGCGCGGAATACATGCCGACTATCTTGT
This sequence comes from Aeromonas enterica, assembly GCF_054052465.1. NCBI lineage: Bacteria > Pseudomonadati > Pseudomonadota > Gammaproteobacteria > Aeromonadales > Aeromonadaceae > Aeromonas > Aeromonas enterica. Next base: position 8,849 of record NZ_JBSTYL010000050.1, read on the forward strand.
TGGCGGTGGAGGTGCCGTTGGTGACGATGTAGGAGCGATCGGCGTTGAAGGTACGGGCAATGTACTCTTCAGCTTCCTTGTGCGGACCCGAGTGATCCAGCAGGGAGCCCAGCTCCGGCATGGAGATGGAGACGTCCGCCTTGAAGGCGTTGGGGCCGTAGAAGTCATAGAAGATGCTGCCGGCCGGGCTCATCTGGAAGGCGGTACCGCCCATGTGACCCGGGGTACAGAAGGTGTACTTGCCCTCTTCCACATACTTGAACAGCGCCTTGGTGAACGGCGGCAATATGGCGTCCTGATACTCCTGAGTGGCCTGACCCATCTTGAGGGCGATGTCGTCCGCCATGCCGAGACGGTACTCGAAGAAGTGCACGTTCAGACGCAGGTCGGTCAGGTGAATATCCAGCGTGGACTGGTCGTTGGCGAAGGCGAAGATCGGCAGCTTCTCGTTGCGATCGTGGATCTCCTTGCACAGGCCGAGGGAATATTTGTCCCAGTCGAAGATGGCGCCGCAGACGCGGGGGTTCTTCTCGATAAGCTTCAGCAGATCGGCCACGTCGACCGGATATACAACCTGAAAGCCTTTACGCTCGAGGGAGGCTTGCAGCTGGCGAATGGGTTCTTCTTTGAAGAACACGCCCAGGTGGTTGAGGATGGCAATGATATTCATCGTGATACTCCACACGTAGAGGGGCGCTCTCCATCAGGGATGGTGAGTGAAGAGCGCTCGGAAAAGAAAAACGGGATCAGTGGCTGGCTTGCTCTTTGAGCAGAGCGTCGTGTTGACGCAGGCCCTGTTTTTTGGCGTAGAACATCAGGATGATGAGCGACACCACGAAGGTAGCGGTGAGGTTGGAGCCCTGGGCGCCCATCAGGGCCACCAGACAGAAGACGCAGGCGACGCCGGAGAAGATCATGGTGCCTATGCTGCGGGAGGTCATGCCCTCGAAACGGATGAGGTTAATGCTGGAGTAGAAGTAAGGCAGCATGGTCAGCAGCACAGCATCCGTGGTCAGCACGTTGAACAAGTCGGCGGCGTGAGCGGACTGGGAGGTGAAGGCGGTCAGCCCGATCATCAGCGCAGTCATCTTGAGGGAGCCCAGGATCAGACCCTTCTTGGCTACACCGTTCTTGTCCACTTCGCCGTAGATTTTCGGGAAGTTGCCGTCGTTGGCGGCGCGCTTGCCCGCTTCGCCCACCAGCATCATCCAGGAACCCAGCGAGGTGAAGCAGGCCAGGGCGGTGAAGGCAGAAACAAACGGCGCAGACCAGCTGCCGAAGATGGCGGAAGAGGCCATGGCAAAGGGTGCGCCGGAGGCCGCCACTTCACCGGCCGGGAACATGCCGCTGATCACCTGGGTAGAGAGGATGTAGATGACCCCCGCGATACCGGTACCCAGCATGGTGGCGAGCGGTACTGTGCGTTTCGGGTTCTTCACCATGCCGGAAGAGACGGCGGCTGATTCGACACCCACGAAGGACCAGAGGCAGATCAGCACGGCGCTGATGACCGCATGCAGGTCACTGCCGCTGGTGGTGTTCCAGTTCTGGCTGTAGACGCTGGCATCAAAATGTCCCCAACCCATCACGGCGGTACCGACAACCGGCAGCAGGATCAGCACCAGACCCAGGGTACAGAGTCGACTCACCCAGCTACCGCCAAGCAGGTTGACGAAGGTGAAGATCCAGACCGCAGCGATGGTGGCAACGGCTGCGGGGATCGGGCTGTTGAGAATGGGGAAGAAAACGGAGAGGTAGGAGACGCCGGTAATGGCGATGGCCAGGTTGCCAATCCAGTTGGCGTGATAATAGAGCACACCGGTCTGGAAGCCGAACACCGGAGAGATCTCGCCAGCGTAAGCAATGGGACCACCCTCTTGCGGGTTCTTGGTGGCGAGGCGGGCAAACACGAAGGCCAGCCCCATGGCGCCGACCAGACAGATGGCCCAGCTGAAGATGGAGATGGAACCGATCGTGGCCAGTGCCGAGGGCAGCAGCGCTATGCCGCTCCCCATCATGTTGCCAGCCACCACACCTGTACAGGCGATGAGGCCAATCTTCTTGCTCGTATCTAGGGACATAAGATCTCCGGGTCTATAAAAGGTCGGGTCGTCACATACACATTTGGCGGAACGCTCCGCCAACGAATGGGCACAGACTAGGCCTCTCATCCCCGGAAAACATAAAGACCAGCTAACGGATAAAAATATGAGCCAACTTTTTTCGCCGCCTTGTCTACTTCGAAAAAACCAATTTAAAAACAGCAACTTGACATCAGATCACACCACTTTCTTGATAAAACCTTGATATCCGGCCATCCCGTTTTGCCCCTTGAGAACCCCCTTATCTCGCCGTCTTGATATTTTTGGCCAGATAAACCCGGGATAAAGAGGCTCGCATAGCCCCCCCTCACCTTGTAACCATCCTAAAGCCCTGCTGACCATCCCCCTGAGTGGCCACTCACCCCTGTTCGTCCCTCCGCTCGTCTCATAATCCCCCGGCTCTGAGGCACACCTCTACGGTGACAACCAGTAAGCATTGAGCGGTAACTGACATCTCATACCGGCGCCAACAATAGGATGACGGCACAAGCAGTGCTCGCGGTGCAAAGCCGGGCAAGCGCGAATGCAGCAAATGCAGCGAGCAAGGCAAATGTGGATGGTGGTGAGCAGCAGGAAACAAATCGGGCAACACCAGACCGTCTATCCCAATGGCAGGCAGCCGGATTGGCGCAGGCAGAAACAGCACAGGCCGCCCGAAGGCAGCCTGTGCGAGGGGCCGGCAACCGTACCGACCGAGGGGAA
>NZ_JBSTYL010000051.1:0-7667 GCF_054052465.1 Aeromonas enterica
TTGAAAGGCAGGGGTATCCATGATGGTAGACCTCAAGGAGATGGCCTACTTCAAGATTAGCTTTTCAACACGTAATTGGGACAGAGCCTTTCTTTATGCAGGATCCGCATGGCATGGTCGGTTCAACATATGGTGGGGACAGCAGGCAATCAGTTGCGCGGCCACCATCCTTTTGGATCAGGATGAGCGGCTCGACGGATCCGGTCCCTGTTCACCGTCACCCTGACACTCGCCCAGCAAAAAGGGAGGCTTGCGCCTCCCTTTTCTGAACTCCAGGATTCAGGCAACGGTATTAGTTGCTCTTCATCCAGATGTCCATCTCAGTTTTCAGGTTGTCGGACTTGGTACCGAAGATGGCTTGTACGCCGGAACCAGCTACGACCACACCAGCAGCACCCAGTTTCTTCAGACCAGCCTGGTCAACCTTGGCCACGTCTTTCACACCAACCCGCAGACGGGTGATGCAGGCATCCAGAGAAGCGATGTTCTCTTTACCACCGAAGGCAGTAACCAAGGCAGCAGACATTTCGTCCTTGCTTTGGCTGACAGTCTCTTCAGCTGTCTCGTCTTCACGGCCCGGGGTTTTCAGGTTCATGGCACGAATGACGAAGCTGAATACCACGTAGTAGATAACGGCGTAGACCAAGCCCAGACCCACCAGCAACCACATGTGAGCGGCACGGGGAGATTGCACCACGAAGTCGATGAAGCCGTTGGAGAAGGTGTGACCGTGTACAACACCCAGCATGTTGGTCAGCACATAGGCCAGACCAGCCAGTACGGCGTGGATGGCATACAGCACAGGTGCTACGAACAGGAAGGAGAACTCGATAGGCTCTGTGATACCGGTCAGGAAAGAGGTCAGGGCTGCAGAAGCCATGATCCCCATGACCTTGGCACGGTTTTCCGGCTTGGCAGCATGGGCGATGGCAAACGCAGCAGCAGGCAGACCGAACATTTTGAACAGGTAACCACCAGCCAGCTGACCAAAGCCGTTACCGGCAGCGCGGGAAGCGTCATCGGCGGTCAGGAAGCAGGTCATGATGCCATGTACAGTTTCACCGGCACCGTTGACACAGGTACCCGCCTGATAGAAGAAAGGCACGTTCCAGATGTGGTGCAGACCGAACGGGATCAGGGAGCGCTCAACTACGCCATAGATACCGAAAGCCAGTACCGGGTTCTGGTTGGCAGCCCAGTCGGAGAAGGCGCCGATGGCACCACCCACTGGCGGCCAAATCACGGACAGGATCACACCCAGACCGATGGACACGAAACCAGTGATGATGGGCACGGCACGCTTGCCGGCGAAGAAGCCCAGATACTCTGGCAGCTGGATCTTGTAGAAACGGTTGAACGCCCAGGCAGCCACACCACCGGCGAGGATACCGCCCAGTACACCGGTGTCGATCTTCTCAACACCCATCACTGGCGCCATCACAGACAAGGTGGCGGTCATGATGCCGTAGCCAACGATGGCTGACAGACCGGATACGCCGTCGTTATTGGTAAAGCCAAGGGCCACACCCACTGCGAACAGCAGGGCCATCTGACCAAATACGGAACCACCAGCCTGCTCCATCAATTGGGAGACTATTTCTGGCAACCAGCTGAAGTGAGCTGCGCCCACCCCAAGCAGAATACCTGCAACGGGCAAGACCGATACTGGCAGCATCAGCGCCTTACCGACCTTTTGCAGATTAGAGAAAGCATTTTTTAACATGTGTGCGCTCCTGAATGAATTGTCTTCCCGTTAACGGTTCAGTCCAATTGATAGACGATCACTAACATCATCTTCATTGGCATGAATTCGACTGGGGTTGTTTATTTTGACCAGCTGAATATAACTCAGCAGATCGGAAATTTCTTCCATCAGGCGCAAGGTAATAAAAAATTTGGAGGGGAGATCACAAGATAATCATAAGGGAGAACTTGGGGATATTTCAGATATATTTCGGTATTTTCATACTACACCACAAATATGAAAAGTGCTGTTTCGCATTGTATTTTAACTAATCACATCAATACCAAATGAAACGCACTGTAACTTAATGTAACCATTTGCTGTTTTTTCTATTTTAGTCTACCGATTAAAAAGGCCTCCAACAAGGGAGGCCTCAAATAAATATTATCTTTTAAAGACAGGACAATATTCAGCCTTTTTGCGAGCGTTTGACCGCATCAATAAAGACCGACTTCGCCTTGGTCGAACCAGCACGCTCGGCTTCATTCACGAGCTGCATCGCCTTGTCGATATCGCCGGCGCTCACCGCTTTCTCGATTTGGGACTGATAGAAGGCCTCGGTCTCGGTCAGCATCGGAGCTGGTTTCGCTGTAACAGCAGCGCCAGTTGCAATGGTAGCCGTAGCGGCAGACACCACCAGTTTATTCGGTGTTGGATCCACGATCGGCGTATTGGCATCGATCGCTTCCTGATAAACCGGCTTGTAAAAGTTATCACCAAGCTTGCTTTCGCTCATATCTTCCACATCGATCTTCACCACACCCCAAGCAGAATGAGGGATCAGCGGATCCTTGGCACCATAATCCTGCACACTCAAGGACTTGGCCATCATCTTAGAAGGGCTCATGGCTTGCGTGGTCTGGCTCAGGGTTGCCTGAGTGGTATAGATCACCATGTAGCTTTCGTTGTTGGGGTTACCAATATAAGAGCGATCGATGGTAAAGACCCCTTCGACCCGGTCACCGTCCAGCATCCGAGCCGGCTTGTAAGTGATAATGTCGGAACCTATGGTACGAGTCGGCTTGAACTGAGAGTCCAGCAGCAACACAGTCGGGTTAAACAGCGTCTTGTCGATCAGACCTGCAACCGTAATTTTGAGATCGCCGGAATTGGTCGGCAGCTTGAAGGCTGCAAAATAACTTTTCCCCTCAGGAAATGAGAATACTGGGGAACTACCATCAATAGCGACCACTTCATTCTGGCCTGAACTTAGTGTTAAATACCTTAACTCATTGATATTACTGCAACAAACTAACGAATAATTGAGCTGCTGCAGCGCATTATCACGGCTGTTGAGTATGCTTTTGTACTCTTGAGTAGGTGCAACAGTGGCTTCAATAGAAGCACAAGCTGTCATCAGGGTGGAACAAAAAACCGTCAACACTAACTTGGTATATTTCATCTGCAAACCCTACACGCCATCTTGAAAAAAAGAGCCCCCGACAAGCGGGGGCAACTTGGTATCAGGTGATGGACAGATTACCACCAAGCTTCTGCTTGTACACCGAAGTTCCAAGCACTGTCCTGCTTAACACCACTGTCATCAGGACGGAACTGACCATCTGCGTCCATATAGGATGCAAACACTCGGATTTCAGGACGGGCCCAGAAGCTGGAACCAGCAGACCATGCTTGCGCAATAGTGTACTTACTGCCATCAGTACTTGTTTCTACACCATTGACTTTCACGTGGTCTTTGTGATAACCCAACTCAACAATAGTTTTCATCACTTCATTCCACTTGTACATTGGGCGTACAACCAATGAAAGTGTGTCTTTATCTGTCGAGTCTTTGTTCAGGTCATTAGCCTGTGCATAAAGGACTTGATGGCCAAATTCAACTTTGTCACCAATAGGCAACACACCCCAGTTAATCAAGCGGAAACCATTACCACTTGCAGCACTTTGACTTAAGCCACTGCCACTTCCTGACCCATAGTCAACCCCCTGAGCAGCAAGTCCGTCCAAGAAATATTGAGCAACAGTCTTGTTAAAGCCTCCCAACATTGACTGGGTTAGCTCGGCAGTAAACATGTGGCCGTCTTTGTAATCTGGATACAGTTTTTCTTGCTGATCATCCAGATTGGCTTTGGCGTAATCGTAACCAACTTCTAGCGTTGCATCAGTCCACAGAGGAATGCCTGCATAGCGAATGTCAAATGTGTTGGTGTTTACACGGCTATTGATGTTAATCGGGTTACCATCTTGATCCAAGACAACATTTCCATTGTTATCAGTCACTTGGCCAGAAACTGAATCCCATGGATCATTACGCACAACGGCAACTGCCAACTTACCAGGACCAACCTCAATGTTTTCTACGCCAGCGCCAGCACCTGAAACATCCCAGTAGTAGGTATCGGAGATATGAATATCATGACGCTGATAGTAACGCTTACCAGCCCAAGTGGTCTCACTACCGCCAAACAGCCCCTTTGCCTGCACGTTGAACTGACGCAAAGCAAAATCGGCGCTATCTCCGCTAGTGCTTTCCCAATCGCGTCCTTGAGAGCCCGCTACCATGGCAAACATGGAGTCAACATAGAAAGTTTTCCCTTCTTTGTTGTAAACCTCTTGGCCAAGTTGAACCTCTGAGTAAGTCTCAGATTCATTACCTAAACGACCAACCTTCTTCTTGTCGTAGGTTTGCATATCTCCATTATCGGAAACACCGACACCAGAACGCATATAGCCGTGGAAATCAACGGCGAAGGCGGCTTGGGAAGCCAGGGCTGCGGTTACTGCTGCAGCGATCGGGAGCCACTTTGCTTTCATTTTCATTTTCCTTATTCCCGCTGAGAGGAGTGTGATCCTGATATTCAAGTTCTTATCACCATAAAAACGTTTAGGTGATAACCGGGGTCGATTATAGGTAGCCAATTTCGCGACAAACATGAGCTGTTTCACAAAATGGCGACAAATCGCCCAGCATTGACCGTGGAGGGTTTTATACAATGGCAAACCGTTCAATCATGCAATAACTAACCAATCAATAAGCAAATAATGAGAAAAAAACACCATGAAACCGCTACCAACAATTAATTTTCTTCGATGATTAAGTTGGAAAACCCCAAATCAATGACAAAAACATGACTGAAATCGCTTTCAATGCGGAACTTTTAATTTCCTTGCATGTCGGTCATGACAAAAATAAATGCTCAGCAAGACGGAGAGGGGACAGAAAAATAACCGGATAAACGGTGTGATATATGGTCAGTTGAGACTAACCTGCCCCAGAAATAAACGTCCCCCGCAGACAAACCAACGGGGGAAAAATAAAGAGCTCATGGAGGGAAACGCTAGAGTGTATTTTCCCAGCCGGTTAACCAGGCCAGCGCCACTTTTTCCGGTTCATCGTCGACGGTGGCATCTATCTCCAGACGGGGTAACAGAGCACTGGCCCCCAGCTCCTGCAACAGCGCATCGAGCCGACGGCCGGCACCACAAAAGTGCTCATAGCTGCTGTCACCCATGGCGATGAGTGCATAGCGCCACCCTTTCATATAGGGCGCCCGGTCAGCCAGAGCGGTGGCCAGTGGTTGCAGATTGGGTGGAATGTCGCCCTGCCCCGTGGTGGCGGTGATCACCAGCAGGAAGCGGGAGGCATCCAGATCTTCCAGCACGGCCTCATCGAAAATCTGGCACTCATGTCCGGCGTGCTGCAACTGCACAGCCAGCGTCTCGGCAACCAGCATGGCCGCGCCATAAACGGTTCCTACCACTATATCTATATGAGCCATAACGGATTCCTTTGACAGGCATGGCTTTGCAGCATGCCACAACCCCGTCAAAGGCAACACCCTGCCGCAGATGAGCAAGATAAGGCAGGATCAGTAATCACTCTCGCTGGCAGGCCAGCCCAGCTCGGCAAACAGCTGCAATACATCCGGCCCCAACGGCGCCTGGATCCGCATCGGAATTTTGAGGATCGGGTGCTCGAAGCTGAGTCTGCGGGCCACCAGCAACAGGCGTTCGCAACCCAGTTGCTCACGAAAGAATCGGTTGTGGCGGCCATCACCATGGCTGGTATCTCCCACTATAGGGTGGAACAGGTGGGCCAGATGGCGGCGCAGCTGATGCTTGCGACCGGTTTTCGGGAACAGTTTGACCAGACTGTAGCGGCTGGTGGGGTGCTTCTTGGAAACCGCATGAGGCAACTCGACCTGATGCAGGCGACGAAATGCGGTGACCGCCTCCTGGGCCGGGCGATCCGGGGAGCTCATGGCGTCGGCAATCTTGTCCAGCTGCTCCTTGAGGGGATAATCAATCACCCCCTGCTCCGGGGCCCAGCCCCGCACCAGCGCCAGATACTCCTTGTGCACCCGACGGGCGGCAAAGGCCTCGGTCAGGATGCGGGCAACCGCAGGATCGAGCGCAAACAGCAACACGCCGGAGGTAGGGCGATCGAGGCGGTGCACGGGGTAGACGTGGCGGCCACCGATGAGGTCCCGGGTCATTTGCATGGCGAAGCGGGTCTCGGCCTTGTCGAGCCAGCTGCGGTGCACCAGCAAGCCTGACGGCTTGTTGACCGCCACCAGCCAGTCATCCTGATAGAGCAGGGTCAGATTCATGGCGCCATCACCTCGCCGCCAGACAGGGACGCGTCACCACAACCGATGTGACCCCAGGATCCCGTGGCGCCAGCCAACATCCCCTTCTGATAGCGCAAAGTCAGACTCATTTTTCCACCACTTTACCAGTCAGCAGCAGATCGAAGCGCCCGATGAGGCGCAGCAGGCTCGCCACTTCGGCCAGCTCGTTCTTGTAAACTTCGCTCGCCATGGGATAGAGAGAGACGCTGGTGGGCAGCGGTGCTTGCAGCATGACCAGCTGTTCCATCCGCGGGATCAGCACGAATTGCAGCCACTGATCGAAGCTCAGGGTATCGACACAGAACGGCAGCTCGCTCGCCAGGGCTTCTTCACCCGGATGTTCATCTTGCCAGCGCTCCAGGCGCTGCAACTCGGCAGTGAGTTCACCCAACAGGCCGGCTACCAGCAAATATTGATTCATCTCGTCGTCCTCTTGCTCATGACCACATACCGGTCAGCCCCCTTGCAAACAGGCACAGGCAGACCGGACTCATCAAAAAAGGGCGCTACTATACACCGTCCCCCTCCCCCTCTGCCATGTTCCATTGGCAAGTTGGATGCAGAGCGGAGCCGCCCCGTTGACACTCTGATGCAGCTACCAGCGGTAGTCATCCATCAGCCATTGATCCCGCTTCACAGCCCCGGCCTCATGCACCCGTATTTCCTGTCCTCACGCTTGGCCTGTTAAAAGACCTTGGGACTGAGACCGCTGAAGCAGCGGCAGCCCCAGGCACTCGTGATGGAACAAGTTATCCATGGCGTCTGTGTCGACCCAGCAAGTGACCGAGCTACGCTAAATCCACGTCGCGATAGGGTGAAGACCCTTGCCCATGAATGCTGACTTGAAAGGGATTGTGTTGATCAGATTGCCGTACTTTCGGTTAGCGTCATTCAAGCCGTATGGATTTCGGCAACGACGCCATAGACAGCCCTCATCAACAAGGTCATGCGCAGTTGTTGGAAACCGGCAGGGATTCACCGCCGAACCCCAACGCAGCCATGCGTCGATTGATGGAGTGCGCTAACAACCACAGATTTTATGAGCAAAGCACAGATGACAGAAGTGTTCGCCCCATGACGTTGCAGCCTGACCATAAGCAGTTTTTCATGACTGATTGCTTTATGAAGAACGACGACAGCCAGACTCCATCAAGGCCACAAAAAGAATGAGAGGCTAGCAGACAGGCTGGATACATTGATGCAAACGACTTCTGGGTGTCAGTTCAAGTTTGCCGATTATTAAGGCTATGTCCCAATTACGTGTTGCATGGGGTGCCCCAGCGCCTCATGCAAACACGCTTTGATATTTACTCCCCTTCCGTAACGCTCCA
>NZ_JBSTYL010000052.1:0-6983 GCF_054052465.1 Aeromonas enterica
ATCCCCGGGGGGGGGGGTTGGGGCTCACCCCGCGGGGGGGGGGGGCGCCGCGCGCCCCGGTGAAGGGGGGTCAGCGGCGACGCTTGAGGGTCCGGCTCACGTAGTGCAGCCCGCACAGGTATTCGCCGTTGATCGCCTTGAGGGCGAGCTCCAGTGCCTGGCTGGCCAGGGCATCGTGCTGCTGGGGCAGGGAGTTGATGCCAAAGGGGAGGAAGTCGAGCAGGCGATCGTCCCCGAAGGTGGCCATGGCGAGCCGGCTCATGTCGGTCTCCTGCTCCAGCAGGTAGTCCAGCACCCCTTCCATCAATATGTAGGAGGTGGCGACAAGTGCCTCGGGCAACTGGCCGAGTCGCTGGTGCAACTCCTTGATCAGGCGATAGCCCTCGGTGCGGGAGAAGTGGGCCCCCTCGCACAGATGGCGCGCGGCGTTGTGGCTGGTGACGGCCTGCTCGAAGCCCGCTTTTCGCTCCTGACTGATCGTGAGCGCCGGCAGCGCCGTGATCAAGGCGATGTGCTTGAGCGCTGGAGTGAGCAGAGAGGCGGTGAGATCAAAGCTCGCCTTCTGGTTTTCACTGGCGACGGTGACGAACTTGTCGGCAGCCATGGCCCGGTCGATGGCCAGCACATGGATGCCGCGAGCCTGTTGGCGTGGATAGAAGGGATCGTCCGGTGGCAGGCAGCTGGCCACCAGCAGAGCATCCACATGACGACTGGCCAGCATCTCGGCCAGCTCCTTTTCGGTGGTGGGCTCATCTTCCGAGCAGACGATCAGCAGCTGATAGCCCTGGGCCCGGGCACCCTGTTCGAGGCGCTTGGCGAGTTTGGCGTAACTGGCGTTCTCAAGGTCGGGCAGGATAAAGCCGAGAGTCCTGGTCTGGCCGCCGCGCAGGGAGGCGGCGCGGCTGTCCGGCTGGTAGTTGTGGGCCGTGACCACTGCCATCACCTTGTCACGGGTCGCCTGACTGATGCGGTACTGATCGGCCTTGCCATTGATCACATAGCTGGCCGTGGTGCGCGAGACACCGGCGAGGGCGGCGATTTCATCCAGTTTCATCATATTGGCTCTGTTTGAGTTGCAGGGCCCACGGTCACTGCCAGGTGAGGGCACCGAAAAGTGTGCGCGGGATCATATCATTGAAAAGCACTCTTTGTGGGTACTTGATCAATTGGCTGAAACGATTCAGTCTGAGTGTAAGTGAAACGATTCAGCTTGTCAGCAGACAATCGATGACCGGGGATGAAAACCCTGGCGGCTCCCGAAGGGATGCAATCCGGTCTATTGTCAGCAGGTAAATGACCCAAACTTTTTATTGTGTTGATCCGGCGAGCCGCACGGCCAGCCAGGAACCTGATGGAGAATATCTATGTTGAAGTTGGCGCAGCAGCAGATCTTGCTGGGGCAATCGGTGGCGACCAAGGCGGATGCCATCGCCCTGCTGGCAGGCAAACTGACCGAAGCCGGTCTGGTGGAAGCAGGTTATGTGGACGGCATGCTGGCGCGGGAAGTGCAGCACGCCACCTACCTCGGCAGCGGCATCGCCATTCCTCACGGCACCACGGATACCCGTCATCTGGTGAAGAGCACGGGGGTCATGGTGGCCCAGTTCCCCAACGGGATCGAGTGGGATGAGGGGCAGATTGCCTATGTGGCCATCGGTATTGCCGCCAAATCTGACGAGCATCTGGGTATCTTGCGCCAGCTTACCCACGTGCTGGGCGACGAGCAGGCAGCCGAGGCCCTTAAAAATGCCACCGATGCCGACACCATCATCGCTATTTTGACCGGGGCCACAACCGCCAAAGAGGTGCAGTTTCTGGCCCTGGCCGACTTCCCGGCGGATGATCGCGACCAGCTGCTGCTGGGCGCCGCCGCCCGCGCCAAATCCTCCGGCTGGGGCGATGCCACTATGGTGACGGCGCTGCTGGCAAGCGATCCCGCTTATCTGGGCGAGGGAGTTTGGCTGGCCCGTGCGCAAGCTGCCCAGACCGGCTGGGTGCTGGCAACGCCGAGCAGTGAACTGCGCGCTGGTGATCTGCCGGTCAGCGCCATGCTGTTGCTGTGTGCCGCCGATGCCAGCCATCTGCCGCAACTTGAGAATCTGGCTAAACTGGCAGCGGCCGGTCAACTTGCCACGCTGGCGGGCAACGAGGGTCTGACCATGCTGCAAGCGGGCCCCGCGAGCGGGCTTTCCGAAACCTTCACCATCATCAATCCTCACGGTCTGCATGCCCGTCCGGGCGCCATGCTGGTCAAGGTGGCCAAGGAGTATGAATCCGACATCCGGGTTGCCAATCTGGATGGCAGCGGTGAAGCGGTCTCTGCCAAGAGCCTGATGAAGGTGATTGGCCTGGGCGTCAAGTGCGGCCACCGTCTGGCGTTTCGCGTTGAAGGCCCGGATGCCGAAGCGGCGCTCAAGGGCATAGGCGCCGCCATCGCGGCCGGGCTGGGCGAGGGGGCGCACTGATGGACATTGTGACCATCACCCTCAATCCGGCGCTCGATCTCACCACCCGTCTCGAGGCAATGAGCCTGGGCGAGGTGAACCTGGTGAGCGAGGCCAGCCTGCGCGCCGCGGGCAAGGGGATCAACGTCGCCATGGTGCTCAAGGACTTGGGCCGCGAGGTGGCAGTGACCGGCTTGCTTGGCGCCGATAACCAACAGAGCTTCGTCTCTCTGTTTGCCGAGCGAGCCTTGGCCGATCACTTCGTGCGCGTGGCGGGCAGCACCCGCATCAATGTCAAGATCTCCGAACAGTCCGGTCGGGTCACCGATCTCAACCTGCCGGGGCTCACCATCCACGAAGGGGAAGTGAGCGCGCTGGAGCAGGCCATCGACGATCTGGCACCTCATGCCGAGTGGTTCGTGCTGGCGGGCAGCCTGCCCAAAGGGGTGTCCCCCGATTACTGCGCCCAGCTTATTCGCCTGCTCAAGGCCAAGGGCAAGCAGGTGATCTTCGATTGCAGCGGCGCGGCCCTGAGTGAAGGGATCAAGGCCGTGCCTACCCTGATCAAACCCAATCTGGAAGAGCTTGAGCAATGGGCTGGCCGCCCCATCAAGACCCTGAGCGAACAAGCCGAGTGTGCCCGCGCGCTGCAGGCCAGCGGGATCCCCAATGTGGTGATCTCCAATGGCGCCGATGGCCTTATCTGGTTTGCCCCGGATGCCGTATGGCAGGCGATTCCGCCGCGCATGCAGGTGGTCAGCACGGTCGGTGCCGGCGATTCCCTGGTCGCCGGTCTCGCCCATGGTCTCAGCCTTGGCTGGGCGCCGGAGCAGACCCTGCGGCTGGCCACCGCCGTCTCGGCGCTGGCGGTCAGTCAGATCGCGGTCGGTTTTAGTGATATCGATGTGCTGACACCCTTACTCGAGCAGGTGCGTGTGCAACGTCTGGATGACCTTGCCCAGACCCGACTCAATACCCCCTCAATGGAAAACTCAGGAGATGCCCAATGAAAGCAATCTTGGTTACGGCTTGCCCGGCGGGCATTGCCACCAGCTTTCTCGCTGCAAAACGGATAGAACAGCAGGCCAAACTGGCTGGCTGGGAACTCACCCTCGACGTCGGCTCCAGCGTGCAGCCCCGTCAGGTACCGGGCAAGGCGCAGATTGCCGCAGCCGACCTGGTGCTGGTTGTTGCCAGCACCCCGGTGGATCTCGCTGCCTATGACGGCAAGCGGGTCTATCAGGGCAGCATGGATCTCGCCCTGCAAGATCCGGCCGCGCTGCTGGAAGTCGCAACCAGCGGCGCCAGCGTCTATCGCCATCAAGCCGCGCCCGCAGCAGCTAAACCAGCCGCCGCAGGCAAGCGCATCGTGGCGGTGACTGCCTGCCCGACCGGGGTGGCCCACACCTTCATGTCGGCAGAAGCGCTGGAGACCATGGCCAAGCAGCTGGGTTATCAGATCCGTGTCGAGACTCAAGGTTCGGTCGGCGCCCAGAATGCCCTGACCGCCGAGGAGATTGCATCCGCCGATCTGGTGTTCCTCGCAACCGACATCGAAGTGGACATGGCCCGTTTCGATGGCAAGCAGGTCTATCGCACCAGCACGGGCGCGGCACTGAAGAAAACCCGCGCCGAGCTCGACAAGGCGTGGAACGAGGCAAAACTGTATCGTCACAGTGGTGGCAGCCAGCCCAAGAAAGAGGAAAAAGCAGGCCCCTACAAGCACCTGCTGACCGGTGTCTCCTTCATGCTGCCGATGGTGGTGGCGGGCGGTCTTATCATCGCGCTCTCGTTTGTGTTCGGTATCGAAGCGTTCAAGGTGGAAGGCACCCTGGCCGCCGCCCTGATGAAGATCGGTGGTGGCTCCGCCTTTGCGCTGATGATCCCGGTGCTGGCGGGTTACATTGCCTACTCCATCGCTGACCGTCCGGGTCTCGCTCCCGGCATGATTGGCGGCATGCTGGCAAGCTCGCTGGGCGCCGGTTTTCTCGGTGGCATCGTGGCTGGTTTCCTGGCCGGTTACAGCGCCAAGTACCTGAGCGACAAGGTGCGCCTGCCGACCACCCTGGAAGCGCTCAAGCCCATCCTGATCATTCCGTTGGTGGCCAGCCTCTTTACCGGTCTGGTGATGATCTACGTAGTGGGTGGCCCGGTGGCTGGCATCATGAATGCCATGACCGAGTTCCTCAACAACATGGGCTCTGCCAACGCCGTGCTGCTCGGTGTCATCATCGGCGCCATGATGTGCTTCGACATGGGTGGGCCGGTCAACAAGGCGGCCTACGCCTTCGGTGTCGGCCTGCTGGCCTCCAAAACCTACGCCCCGATGGCGGCAGTGATGGCCGCCGGTATGGTGCCGGCGCTGGGGATGGGGATCGCTACCTTCCTGGCCCGCACCAAGTTCATCAAGGCAGAACAGGAAGCAGGTAAAGCCTCTTTCGTGCTGGGTCTGTGCTTCATCTCCGAAGGGGCCATTCCGTTTGCCGCCAAGGATCCGATGCGCGTCATCCCGGCCTGTATGGTCGGCGGCGCCCTGACCGGTGCGCTCTCCATGCTGTTCGGCTGTGAGCTGATGGCACCCCACGGCGGCCTGTTCGTGCTGTTCATCCCGCACGCCATCAGTAATGTCATGATGTATATCGTGGCGATTGCGGCGGGCTCGCTGTTGACCGGTGTCTCCTACGCCATGCTCAAGCGCGGTGAAGAACAGGCCAAGCTGGCCGCGGCCTGAGTGGTGCAAAGCAATTAAATGCAATTGATAACAAGGCGGCCTTCGGGCCGCTTTTTTATGGCTGATGGGAAAGGGATATAGGGATATAAAGAGGGGGGTAGTGGGGGAAATTCAAAAATCCCAGCCGGCCTGCTCTTGCTCACTGGCCTGGGTGGCCTCTTGCGCTTTGCGACGGGCGGCCTCGACCCGTGCTTTGCGGTTACGGCACAGGCGGATCACCTCCTGCTGCTCGGTGGGGGTCATGGTGAGCCAGTTGAAACGCTCCTCACGATTGCGCAGGCACCCCTTGCAGTAGCCCTTGTTGTTCACTTCGCAGACCCCGATGCAGGGGCTCTGCAGCGGGAAGATTTCGAGCTGTTCCATCCATGCCCTCTCACACCTTGTTACCTTGTTATAACCCAGAAGATCCCCTTTGGAGAAATCCGTCGTCAGAGGCGTGAAGGCGTTTGCTTTCCCCCTGCAAATTTGGCATCTTCCCCGCCGAACATAACGCTTGGTGTTATATGAGGACATATGAATAAACACGCGTACTGGCTGACCGCCGCTGTGCTGGGGTTGGCCGGTTGTGCTGGCAACTCTGAACAAGCCCAGGAGCCCAAAAACAAACCCGATGCCAGATGTTTTCTCAACTGCGAGGTACCAGAAAATCTGGGCAAGCAGTATCTGGACGGGACGCTGCCCGACGATCTGGTGCGGGTGGAACGCGTCAACAGCCTGGCCCGCGCCGACTACAGCAAGTTCGGCCCCCAAAGCCGGCTGGTGCTGGAGCGCTCCGGCAAGATGACCCGTCGCTATGGTGATCTCTATCGCCAGCTCTCCCGCTGGGTGGCCAACGGCGGCAACCCTGCCGACATCACCCGTTACGGTATCAGCCTGGCCCAGCTGGGCGGGGCGGATCGGATGGGCAACGTGCTCTTCACCGGCTACTACTCGCCGGTACTGGAGGTTCGCCATCGCCCGGATGCCAAATACAAGTATCCCATCTATGCCATGCCAAAGTGTGGTGGCCGTTGCCCGAGCCGGGCCGAGATCCATCAGGGGGCGCTGGCCAACCGTGGGCTGGAGCTGGGCTACAGCAAATCCCTTATCGACAACTTCCTGATGGATGTGCAGGGCTCGGGTTTTGTGCATTATGGGGATGAAGATCGATTACAATATCTGGGTTATAGCGGCAAGAACGGCCACGGTTACGTGAGTATCGGCCGGGTGTTGATCGACAGGGGCGAAGTGCCCAAAGAGCAGATGTCCATGAAGGCCATCAAGGAGTGGGCCAACAGCAAACCGGAGGAGAGCGTCAAGGAGCTGGTGGAGCAGAACCCCTCTTATGTCTTCTTCGAACGTCGCCCCACCAATGACGTGATCGGGGCGGCCGGTATCCCGCTGCTGCCGCTGGCCGCCGTAGCTGCCGACAAAACCCTGCTGCCGATGGGCACGCCGATCCTCGCGGAAGTCCCCTTGCTCGACAAAGAGGGTAACTGGACCGGCAAGCACCAGCTGCGGCTCTTGATCGCGCTCGATGTCGGCGGCGCGGTGAAGAAGGGACACCTGGATCTCTACCATGGCATGGGTGAGAAGGCCGGTGTGGCCGCCGGTCACTACAAGCACTTTGGCCGGGTCTGGAAGCTGGGCCTGCACCAGGGGCCGACCGCAGCTCCCTGGCTTTGAAGTCAATTAAGGGGCTCTGACGGGTCAGGGCCCTAAGCCAGAGACGAGCGATAAAAAAGGCTCTGTCCCAATTACGTGTTGAAAGGCTAATCTTGAAGTAGGCCATCTCCTTGAGGTCTACCATCATGGATACCCCTGCCTTT
>NZ_JBSTYL010000053.1:0-4160 GCF_054052465.1 Aeromonas enterica
AGGCAGGGGTATCCATGATGGTAGACCTCAAGGAGATGGCCTACTTCAAGATTAGCCTTTCAACACGTAATTGGGACAGAGCCTTTTTTATATCTGTGATCTAGCGTTCTCTTCTGCGATTTAGATCGGGAAGGGGGCCGGAGCTTCAAAGGTCATCCGCTCCCCACTGCGCGGGTGGCTGATGGTCAGCATAGCCGCGTGCAGGTAGAGATGGGGGGCCGCCGCCAGTGCGTCCGGATGAGCATAGAGGTTGTCACCCAGTATGGGGTGCCCCAGTTCCAGCATGTGAACGCGCAGCTGGTGTGATCGGCCCGTAATGGGGGTCAGCTTGATCAGGCTGTTGTCGTTCTCCACCTTCAGCTTTTCCCACAGAGTCAGTGCGTGGCGCCCTTCCTCAAAGTCCACCTTCTGTTTCGGGCGGTTGGGCCAGTCGACGCAGAGCGGCAGGTCTATCTGACCCGAGTCTGCTTCTGGCGCTCCCCACACCCAGGCGAGGTAGTGCTTCTCGGTCTCCCGCTCGCGAAATTGCCGACTCAGCTCCCGATGGGAATTGGGGTTGAGGGGAATGACGATAACGCCAGTGGTGGACATATCGAGGCGATGGGCTGCCGCCGCCTTGGGATGCTGCTGCTTTACCCGATGCAGGACGCTGTCTTCATTCTCGGGGCCGCGCCCAGGGACGCTCAGCAGGCCAGTGGGCTTGTTGACCACCATGATGTCCTTGTCCTTGAACAGGATATCGAGCCAGGGTTCCAGAGGCGGTGAGTATTCAAACATAAGGGTCTCGCATCAGAAGGTGGGGGCAAGCCCCCATCGGTTATGGGTAACCACAATCATAAAGGGCATGAGATCCCGCGTGTGCCGGATCCGGTCATGCCGCTTCACTGCCTTGTCAGTTATGGGTGACCACGATAAAGCGGATTGCATCCAGCTTGAGTTGGGTCTGATCGATCAGGTGGTGCAATTCTGCCTGCAGATTGCGCAGATAATCCAGTTCGCTGTCGCGCACGTTCGGATTGACCGCCTTGAGTGCTTCCAGACGATCCAGATCCTGCTTCAGGGTCTGCGCCATCTGGGCACGGGCCTTGTCGACAATATCGGCTTTCAGCTCTTCGGCAATCGGTTGGCTCTTGCCAATCAGGCCGTGGATCACCGGTTGGGACGCAGTGACCAGCTTGCTGCCGAGGTGGCGGTTGACCGGGGTCAGCTGGCGGTTGAAGGCATCGAACGCGACTTTTTCACCCAGGTTCTGGCCGTTCTTGTCCATCAGCAGGCGGATCGGTGTCGGCGGCATGAAGCGGTAGAGCTGGGGATGAGCCGCAGACTCGGCCACGAAGATCAGCTCAAGCAGGATGGAGCCGATGGGCAGCGCCTTGTTCTTGAGCAGTGCGACCGAGGTGGCGCCGATCTCGGAGCCGAGGATCAGGTCGATGCCGCCGCGCATCATGGGGTGATCCCAGGAGAGCAGCGCCATGTCATCCCGCGACAGGGCGGTGTTGCGATCGAAGGTGATGGTCATGCCGTCTTGCGGCAAGCCCGGGAAGCTGGAGACCAGCATGTGATCCCCGGGGGTCAGCACCAGCGCGTTCTCGCCACGGTCATCCTGATTGACGCCGATCTCGTCGAACATCTTGAGCGCGAAGGAGATCATGCCGGTGTCGTCATCTTCGGCAGTCAGCTTGTCGACCAGCTGCTCTGCAGCCACGCCACCGCTGGAGTGGATCTCCAGCAGGCGATCGCGTCCCTGTTCCATGCGAGATTTGAGCGGCTCGTGGATCTCCCGTGTCCTGGCTAGCAGGGTATCCAGAGCAGCTTGATCACCCGTGTTGGCGGCAAGCAGCTCAAACAGTTCGTCACGCACGGCTTCAAATACCGGGCGGGCGGTCGGACAGGTCTGCTCGAACGCATCCAGCCCGTTGTGATACCAGAGCTGCAAAGCACGCTGGGCAGTCCCTTCCAGATAGGGAACGTGGATCTCGACGGTATTTTGCTGACCGATGCGATCCAGGCGGCCGATACGCTGTTCCAGAAGATCCGGGTTGAGGGGCAGATCGAACAGCACCAGATGGCTGGCAAACTGGAAGTTGCGACCCTCTGAACCAATCTCGGAGCAGAGCAGCACCTGAGCGCCACCCTCTTGCTGGGCGAAATAGGCGGAGGCCTTGTCCCGCTCCAGAATAGACATTCCTTCGTGGAATACTGTGCCGCGGATCCCTTCACGGGTGCGCAGCGCCTCTTCCAGTGCGATGGCGGTAGCCGCTTCCGAGCAGATCACCAGTACTTTCTGCTGGCGGGCAGAGAGCAGCAGCTCCAGCAGCCAGTCAACGCGGGGATCAAACTGGGTCCAGGTTGCGTTCTCACCTTCAAATTGCTGGAAGATCTTCTCCGGATAGAGGTAGCGCAGGGCGCGAGTCTGCAGCTCGCCGCCGTTGCCACCCATCATGCCCATCACCTTGATGGCGGTCTTGTACTGCTCCGGCAGCGGCATGGGGTAGACGTTGAGGTGACGCTCCGGGAAGCCCTGAATATTGGCGCGGCTGTTGCGAAACAGCACCCGGCCGGTGCCATGTTGATCCAGTAGCTTGGCAACCGCCTGCTGACGGGCGGCGGCATCACTCAGATCCAGTCCTTCCAGCTGGCTGGCGAGGATCTGCCTGGCTTCATCGCTCAGGGTCTCGCCATCCAGCAGCTCTTGCGCCGCGCTGGCGACCTGACCATATGCCTGCTCCTCGGCGAGGAAGGCGTCGTAGTCGTAGAAACGCTCGGGATCGAGCAGGCGCAGACGGGCAAAGTGGCTCTGGTGGCCCAGCTGATCCGGGGTGGCGGTCAGCAGCAGTACGCCCGGCACCTGTTCGGCCAGCGCTTCGACCATTTCGTAGGCACGGCTCGGCGCCTCCTCACTCCACTCCAGGTGGTGCGCTTCGTCGACAACCAGCAGATCCCACTCGGCTTCCAGCACCTGTTCGAAGCGACGACGCTTCTTGCGCAGAAAGTCGAGGCTGCAGATCACCAGCTGTTCGGTCTCGAAGGGGTTCTCCGCATCGGCGAACGCCTCAATGCAACGTTCCTCGTCAAACAGGGAGAAGTGCAGGTTGAAGCGACGCAGCATCTCGACCAGCCACTGGTGTTGCAGGGTTTCGGGCAGCAGGATCAGCACCCGATGAGCGCGGCCGGAGAGCAGCTGCTGATGAATGATCATGCCCGCTTCGATGGTTTTGCCCAGGCCCACTTCATCAGCCAGCAGCACGCGTGGGGCGTAGCGGTGGCCCACTTCATGGGCGATATAAAGCTGGTGCGGGATCAGGCTGACCCGACCGCCGGCCAGGCCGCGGGTCGGATTGCGACGCCGCTGGTGCTGGTTGATCAGGGCTTCGTAGCGCAGGGTAAAGCGGGACATACGGTCAATCTGACCGGCGAACAGGCGATCCTGTGGCTTGTTGAACTTGATGAAGTTGTTGAGAAACACTTCCTTGAGAGCTACGGGCTCATCGTTGTCGGTGCGTACACCTACATATATAAGCAGACCGTTTTTCTCCTGCACTTCTTCGACCGTCATGGTCCAGTCTTCATGACTGGCTATCTGATCGCCCACATTGAAGCTGACCCGGGTGACCGGCGCCTCTTCTTTGGCATACATGCGGTTTTCACCGGTAGCCGGAAACAACAGGGTCACCATGCGTCCTTCAACAGCAACGACAGTCCCCAACCCCAGATCCGTCTCTGTATCACTAATCCAACGCTGGCCAAGTGCAAAAGGCATTAAACTCTCCAAAGCCCAAGAGTGTGTGAATCGCAAAGGGGCGCTATGTTACCCGAAGGCGTGACCTCGATCACCATGCATATAGATGTAGAGAGACCAAATCGCCACAACCTTGATCTGCTACCGGCAAGACATCACTGAAGAGGGGTCTATGTCGTCAAATGAGCGTCTTATTGCGGGATAAACAGCCTTTTTGGTGGATTGGTGAGCGGTTGAACTAATAATTCGAATTTAATTCGAAACATTCCTTGCAAGCGTGATCCAGATCCCTATAATGCGCCACATCGACAGGGCAAGCGGCAACGCAAACAAGCCAGTCGGTGCCTCGAAAAGCCTTTGAAAATAAGGCTTGACTCGAGAAGGCGGTTGAGTAGAATTCCACTCCCGCAGCAACACACTG
>NZ_JBSTYL010000054.1:0-3027 GCF_054052465.1 Aeromonas enterica
ATGCCAACTCTCTGTTCCAGGTATATCTGCCAACAAAAGCACACCAAAATTAAACATGAGCACAAGTGACCTACAGATCCCGGATGTTTTTCACCGGATTCTGTCACTGTGCAATATGGACTTCATTTACAGAGATTTTCTGATATTTCATCCTTGAAAACTCTGGCGTTCACGAATCCAGTCTGACTTTTAGCGAAATAGCTTTTTGTGGTTTCATATGGATAAAATAGAGAAACCCTGAAATTGCTTTTGAACCGCCAACATCAATTCATTGATGCTTTTCCCATCCATCCATGATACCCGCCCCCAGCGTCAGTTTGCTGCCAGACAGCGCGGCATGGGCTCCAGCAGAGACAACCAGCAGCAGAGATAACATGACAATTGTTTTATTCTTCACCTTCTTCCTCTGTTCACTCACATATAGCAACGCTGCATATTCTACAAATATTCCAGACCACATCTTGACCAATTGCGCACAACTAATGATGTTTAGCGCAATAGCCAACAAAAATATATCCTCTGTGTGTGATGAATAGAGATCGCTTCACTATGATGTGATGAACAGAGAAATTCATAAAAAATTACTGTGGGTACATCTCTACGAAAAAAACCGATAACACAGGTTTGGTATGTGGCGGATGTGGCATATCTAAGCCGACCCTCAGGAAATGATGGCGTCGCTACAAAGAGTACGGTTGAACCATCTGGTTAGTTCTACATGAATATAGAACTTAGAATATCTTAGATTCATACCAGCATAACTTAATATCATCGCAACCATTTTGACATTGCAATAATATTTTTAATGATTTTAGACAAACCTAATCAACGCGCTATATTATTTAAAATAAAGATAAACCATTCAAAAAAACCTTTTTTAAAAATTCTGTTCATCACGTCATTAGATAAAATGATGCCATAACTTAGACATATGCCGACAGCATTTATATATTAACAAACCAGTTGCAAACTAGCCTATCCTTCATAGCCTTATAGTTTCACACTCTTGTCAATGAATATATTCAGTGAATTATTCAGTCACAATGACGCTAGTCTTGGTCCATATTGAAAAGGGTGAGAGCTATATACTCTCACCCTTTAACATTAAAAAATCGATACTGCTACGGCGTTACATGCATAGATGTAACTGGCGAGCATTTATAGTTTCCTCCCGGTTTTCCTGCATCACCTTCATATACTCCAGTAACCTTATACTCTGTCGACGGAGGGGTGTAAGCCTTTGCAGTTATATATTTATAATCGCTAGAGATTTCAAAGTAAGGTAATCCACTCGTCTCCACACTCGCCATTGTGGGCGACACTCTTACTGATGAACCATCTGAAAATTTCATACTCACTTCCAATCTATCGGTAGCGCCAAAATTAACCGAATTAATGGCTCCTGGGTTGGCCTCAAGATAACACCATGATAATTTAGGTGCGAGAGATTCGACGACCACCTCTGAGGTAGAAGTATACTGAATACCATTTTCAGTGTATTTAGCTGTGATCGTTGCGCTGCCGGTGCCATTCCCAAAGACATATCCACTCTGTGATACTGACGCGACAGATGCATTTGAGCTAGACCAAATACTTGAGCTGGTTACAATATTTGACGTCGAGTCTGTATAGTACACAGTGTTATTGATATACCTACCAACACCCACGCCCAGACTGAAGGATGCGGGATTAATAGCCGTGTGATCCACCACCTTGCCCACTGTAATGACGGCGCTGTCGGTCTGGGTAATGCCATGATCGGTATAACTGGCCTGAATATTGGCCGTACCGCTGGTGTTGGCAGTCACCATGCCGGTGGTATCCACACTCGCCACCGCAGCGTTCGATGAAGACCAGGCTGCGGTATTGGTCACATCCAGGGTGCTGCTGTCATCAAAATAGACAGTTGCATTCAAGGCTTGGGTATTACCAACAGGCACGGTAGCTTTATCCGGTGTCACCACCAGACTGCTCGGGCCGGCAAACACGGTGACGGGGTGAGCCGCAGCACTGGCCCCGGCAAAACTCGCACCGATATCCACCATCCCCGGCTTTACACCCGTCACTACACCGCCGCCAATGGTCGCGGTGGTCACATCACTGGTTGTCCAATCTGCTTCACTGCTGACATCGACCACATCCCCGGAGTCATAGCTCGCGGACGCCGTAAGGGCCAGGGTTTGGCCCATCCGCACTTCATCCCCACCGCTAATGCTCAGCGCACTGACCAGATTGTCGATAAAGGTCACCGCCGTGTTCAGCGTCTGGGTCAGGTAATTGGCATAGACGGTAAAGGTGCCCGCCATGGACGATGACACTGCGATTTTCGCCTTGCCGTTTGCATCGGTGGCGACCTGCTTCTGGTTGAACACCAGGCCAGGGTTATTGGAGTAGAAGTAGACATTGCGCAGCGCAACGGGGGTGCCATCGCTGGAGGTGACCAGGGCCTCCACTTCATCCTTGGCATCTTGGGCGGGCGTGCCCGACACATACTGGTTGTCGGTCACCGTCTCCAGGCTCGTCAGAATGCCACTATAGACGCAGGTCACCCCCGCCGGGGTCAGGATGGGGCTCAGGGTCGCACTGCCGGAAACCAGGTCATAGACCTGGCCATTGTTGCCCGTGTCCAAGGGCTCGCGGGTCCAATAGGGACGCTCCACCGGCCAGTTGTCACTGCTGGACGGGTCCGGCTTCTCGCCGTGCAATGTGTTCATCTCGGCCAGGGAAGGCAATGCCATGCCCCTGGCCGCACACAGGGTCAGGGCCGCGTTGTAATTGAACAGCGCCACGTCATAGGTGCCGGTCGCATTGGTTTCTTGATAGTAATCCTGGTACGGCACTCCCAGGCTGTCGGCCAGGTTCTTCTCCCACGGGGCCGTGTAGCGGGCACCATCGCTCAACACAATGTCGGACCACAGGCTGTCTGCCTTGACGCCGATGCGCACCACCGCTATCGCATAGCCGCCATTATGATCGGTGACATAATAGGTCACGTCGTACACGCCGGGCTTGTCGGCCACGAAGTCG
>NZ_JBSTYL010000055.1:0-1762 GCF_054052465.1 Aeromonas enterica
CAGGTATATCTGCCAACAAAAGCACACCAAAATTAAACATGAGCACAAGTGACCTACAGATCCCGGATGTTTTTTCACCGGGTTCTGTCACCGTGCAATATGGACTTCATTTTCAGAGATTTTCTGATATTTCATCCTTGAAAACTCTGGCGTTCACGAATCCAGTTTGACTTTTAACGAAATGGCATTTTTTATGGTGTCATATGGGTAAATTATAAAAATCCTGAAATTGTTTTTGAATTGCCAACATTCACTCATTGCAGGCGAAAGCCGATTTTGGTTGCGAACCAAAACAAGTTCTTTGAGAGTAATCAATCATATGTTCATGTGACGAGTCCGTTATCAACGGGCCATATCAACAACCCATATAAATGACATATAAAAGCCCCCAAAACAATGTGATGCTTTGGAGGCTTGTTCTTCGTTTCAATACCGGACGGCATTGTATTTAGTTAGAGACAAAAACTATTTCATGCGAATACCCATCACCGAAGACATTCATGCCGATTATTTCTTCTCCTGCTGGTGCCGCCCATGTACCTGTTACAACATTGGTAGTCATATTATTCTGACCACACACAAAGTTACTACCATCTTTGTAATAGATAATAATTTGGCTAATTGTAACTCCGCCCGGATCGTATTGAAAGTTACCCCAAGCCACCTTGACTGAAGATATATCAAGTCCACTTGTTGTGTAATAGGCGCCGCCAGTTCCTCCTACCATCGGCAATTCAGGAGTACCAATCGCATCAACAATGGCCCCGCATCTAAATGCAAAATTGTTGCTCTCACCCAACATAAAATTATATGACGCATCACTTGGCCGACGTAAGCCAAATCGTGGGCTATAAGACACATCTGTTACTTCAACTGCAGCAGTACCATATGTTCCAGTGGTTACATCATATGCTTTAATCTCTGTCGAACCTATATTTACTGTAGTGAACATGCCGGCATCATTTATAGTCCCAACCGAAGGATCCATTGTACTCCAAATAATATTTGCATCATTTGTCACATCTACGTCCAGTGTACCGTCAGACAGGGTCGCATAAGCCTTGAAGTTTTGGACTGCTCCGTTGGGTATTACGATTTTATCCGGTGACACTCGCAGACCGACTATCGCAACATCAACCACAGTCAACTGAGCGCTTGCAAAGAACGGCGCCCCTTGGAAGATATATGTAGCCCTGA
Organism: Aeromonas enterica; assembly: GCF_054052465.1. Classification (NCBI taxonomy): domain Bacteria; kingdom Pseudomonadati; phylum Pseudomonadota; class Gammaproteobacteria; order Aeromonadales; family Aeromonadaceae; genus Aeromonas; species Aeromonas enterica. Next base: position 1,198 of record NZ_JBSTYL010000055.1, read on the forward strand.
TGCTGGTAGAGCCCAATGTGATGCCTGTGGCTAAACCGCTAGTTGGAGAAATCGATGCAACGACCTCATTATCACTACGCCAGTTGGTCAGACTAGTCACATCCTGCGAAGATCCGTCCGACATAAGCACGGTGGCGGTATATTGCCTATTGTGCCCCACCGCCACTACCGAAGTCGCCGGCGCTATCTGAAAATCGGTAACAGTGACGGGACTATTTACAGTAATCTCGGCGCTTCCTTGCTGGCTGATACCGTGGCTGTCGGTATAGCTCGCTAGGATCGTCGCCGAGCCGTTGGCATTGGCATTGACCTTGCCAGCCACCACACTTGCGACTGTCGTATTGCTCGATGACCATCTGGCTACCGTCGTGACATCCTCACTCGCGCCGTCATCATAGTGAGCGGTCGCGGTCAGATCCTGGGTATCACCAACCATCAGCGAAGCGCTGTCAGGTGTGACTTCCAGACTGCCCAGGCCGGCAAACACGGTGACGGGGTGAGCCGCAGCACTGGCCCCGGCAAAACTCGCACCGATATCCACCATCCCCGGCTTTACACCCGTCAC
>NZ_JBSTYL010000056.1:0-1622 GCF_054052465.1 Aeromonas enterica
TGCTCTTTAACAATCTGGAAAGCTGATTTAAAAAGTAGTTCTCAAACATTTGTTACAAGTGCTTTGGAAACTTCTTGGCGAAAACCAAAATTTATTTTGGTCCTTGTTGTACGACAACAAGTCGCGTCGTTTCGACGACACTTCTTGGGGTTGTATGGTTAAGTGACTAAGCGTACATGGTGGATGCCTTGGCAGTCAGAGGCGATGAAGGACGTACTAACCTGCGATAAGCTGTGAGAAGTCGGTAAGAGACGCTATTACTCACAGATTTCCGAATGGGGAAACCCACCCAGCACAAGCTGGGTATCTATTACTGAATACATAGGTAATAGAGGCGAACCGGGAGAACTGAAACATCTAAGTACCCCGAGGAAAAGAAATCAACCGAGATTCCCTCAGTAGCGGCGAGCGAACGGGGATTAGCCCTTAAGTTTCTTGGAAGTTAGTGGAATGGTCCTGGAAAGGCCAGCGATACAGGGTGATAGCCCCGTACATGAAAACGACCTTGAAGTGAAATCGAGTAGGGCGGGACACGTGACATCCTGTCTGAATATGGGGGGACCATCCTCCAAGGCTAAATACTCCTGACTGACCGATAGTGAACCAGTACCGTGAGGGAAAGGCGAAAAGAACCCCTGTGAGGGGAGTGAAATAGAACCTGAAACCGTGTACGTACAAGCAGTGGGAGCCCTTCGGGGTGACTGCGTACCTTTTGTATAATGGGTCAGCGACTTACATTTTGTAGCGAGGTTAACCGTATAGGGGAGCCGTAGGGAAACCGAGTCTTAACTGGGCGTCTAGTTGCAAGGTGTAGACCCGAAACCGGGTGATCTAGCCATGGGCAGGTTGAAGGTTGAGTAACATCAACTGGAGGACCGAACCCACTAACGTTGCAAAGTTAGGGGATGACCTGTGGCTGGGGGTGAAAGGCCAATCAAACTCGGAGATAGCTGGTTCTCCCCGAAAGCTATTTAGGTAGCGCCTCGGACGAATACTACTGGGGGTAGAGCACTGTTTGGACTAGGGGGTCATCCCGACTTACCAACTCCATGCAAACTCCGAATACCAGTAAGTAATATCCGGGAGACACACGGCGGGTGCTAACGTCCGTCGTGAAGAGGGAAACAACCCAGACCGCCGGCTAAGGTCCCAAAGTTCTGGTTAAGTGGGAAACGATGTGGGAAGGCTCAGACAGCTAGGATGTTGGCTTAGAAGCAGCCATCATTTAAAGAAAGCGTAATAGCTCACTAGTCGAGTCGGCCTGCGCGGAAGATGTAACGGGGCTCAAACCAGGCACCGAAGCCGCGGATTCACACTTATGTGTGAGTGGTAGGGGAGCGTTCTGTAAGTCTGCGAAGGTGTATCGAGAGGTATGCTGGAGATATCAGAAGTGCGAATGCTGACGTAAGTAACGATAAAGGGGGTGAAAAGCCTCCTCGCCGGAAGACCAAGGGTTCCTGTCCAACGTTAATCGGGGCAGGGTGAGTCGACCCCTAAGGTGAGGCCGAAAGGCGTAATCGATGGGAAGCAGGTTAATATTCCTGCACGACTTGTAATTGCGATGGGGGGACGGAGAAGGCTAGGTGGGCCAGGCGACGGTTGTCCTGGTGAAAGTGCGTAGG
>NZ_JBSTYL010000058.1:0-1486 GCF_054052465.1 Aeromonas enterica
GTGTTGAAAGGCAGGGGTATCCATGATGGTAGACCTCAAGGAGATGGCCTACTTCAAGATTAGCCTTTCAACACGTAATTGGGACAGAGCCATAAAAAACGCCCCGCAGTGCGGGGCGTTTTGGCAAGCAATGGCTATCAGGCAGCCAGGTTCTTGGCCACGAATTCCCAGTTGACCAAGGTCCAGAAGGTTTCCATGTACTTCGGACGCAGGTTTCGGAAATCGATGTAGTAGGCGTGCTCCCACAGGTCGACGGTCAGCAGCGGGGTAGTCCCGGCTTCGGTGAGCGGGCAACCGGCGTTGGAGGTGTTGACGATGGCCAGGGAGCCATCGGCTTTCTTCACCAGCCAGGTCCAGCTTGAACCGAAGTTGCCGATGGCAGACCTGGTGAACGCATCCTTGAACTCGGCAAAGGAGCCAAACGCCTTGTTGATGGCATCAGCCAGGGCGCCGGTCGGCTCGTTGCCGCCGTTCGGGGAGAGGCAGTGCCAGTAGAAGGTGTGGTTCCAGATCTGGGCGGCGTTGTTGAAGATGCCACCAGTGGAAGTCTTGATGATCTCTTCCAGAGACTTGCCTTCAAACTCGGTACCCGGTACCAGATTGTTCAGGTTGACCACATAGGTGTTGTGGTGCTTGCCGTGGTGATATTCCAGAGTTTCCTGGGAGATGTGCGGTTCCAGAGCGTTGATTGCATAGGGCAGAGCGGGAAGTTCGAATGCCATTTTCTACTCTCCATTGGCTGGCCGTGCGAAGGCGACGGTTGCAAGACATTGCGTACTCTTTTCTATTTTGAAAAGAATCGTTCTTGAAATGATGGGGCCAGTTGGCCCAAAGCCCATCGATTGTACCAGTATCAAAGATGGGCTAACAACTCTTGATTCTCGCCATGACCTGGATCAAGCTGCGGCGTATTGATTCATCACTTCTTGCATCCGGGACGGTTTGTCAGTTTGTGGTCTGCCCGGATTGCAGTAGAATGACCGCCGAAATCGCTCTAGTGAGGCACCTATGGAAACTATTGAAAAGATCAAACAGCAGCTGGCTGACAATCCCATCATCCTTTACATGAAGGGCTCCCCCAAGCTACCCAGCTGCGGTTTCTCTGCCCAGGCCTCCCAGGCTCTGATGTCCTGTGGCGAGCCGTTTGCTTACGTCGACATACTGCAAAACCCGGACATCCGTGCCGAGTTGCCGAAGTTTGCCAACTGGCCCACCTTCCCGCAGCTGTGGGTAGAGGGGGAGCTGGTCGGTGGCTGTGATATCCTGATCGAGATGTTCCAGGCTGGCGAGCTGCAGACTCTGATCAAGGACACTGCCGCCAAGCACAAGCAGGATGATGCCGCCGCCGAATAAGGTCGCATCTGCATCATGCAAAAAGGGGAGCCAATGGCTCCCCTTTTTTATGGCTCTGTCCCAATTACGTGTTGAAAGGCTAATCTTGAAGTAGGCCATCTCCTTGAGGTCTACCATCATGGATACCCCTGCC
>NZ_JBSTYL010000060.1:0-1090 GCF_054052465.1 Aeromonas enterica
GTCGTCATACCCCGTTCTTCAAGGGCTACCGTCCGCAGTTCTACTTCCGTACTACCGACGTGACCGGTACCATCGAACTGCCGGAAGGCGTTGAAATGGTAATGCCAGGCGACAACATCAAAATGGTTGTTACCCTGATTGCGCCGATCGCAATGGACGACGGCCTGCGTTTCGCTATCCGTGAAGGTGGCCGTACCGTAGGTGCCGGTGTTGTAGCTAGCGTAATCGCTTAATCGATTCGTTATATACAAATATGAAAGGGGTGGCTTCGGCCGCCCCTTTTTCTTTTTAGGCTTTGTGCCCTATGAGATACTTTGCAAAATCATTTATTGAGGTAGTCCCCTGTGAGCAAGCCCGCCATTTTTCTGGACCGTGACGGTGTCATCAACGAAGACACCGGTTATGTCTGCAAGGTAGACGACTTCCATTTCCTGCCCGGTGTGATCGACGCCATGCAGCTGCTGAAGAAGAAAGGCTATCTGTTGATCGTCGTCACCAACCAATCTGGTATCGCCCGCGGCTATTTCAGTGAGGACGACTTCATGAACCTGACTGAATGGATGGACTGGTCACTGGCCGATCGGGATGTGGATCTTGACGGTATCTATTTCTGTCCACATCACCCGGATTACGGCGTACCTTGTGATTGCCGCAAACCTGAACCCGGTATGCTGCTGCTGGCACAACAGGAACTGGACATCGACATGAGCCATTCCTATATGGTGGGTGACAAACCTTCCGATTTGAAAGCAGCAGTCGGTGCCAAGGTTGGTCATAAAGTCATGGTGCGTACTGGCAAACCCGTGACGGATGCCGGCATCGCCTTGGCGGATGCCATCTACGACAACCTGCATGAATTCGCCGTTTCAGTGCCTGTCGCGGGCTGATTTTGTTCGCTTAATATGCGCATTGGTGGCTTTGTGAGCGAACGGTTGGTGAAAGCCATTTTTTTGCAATTATCTGCTTGCCAGAAATTTTCTACTCCCTATAATGCGCCTCCATCGACAGGGCAAGCGGCAACGCAAACAAGCCAGTCGGTGCCTCGAAAAGCCTTTGAAAATAAGGCTTGACTCGAGAAGGCGGTTGAGTA
>NZ_JBSTYL010000061.1:0-892 GCF_054052465.1 Aeromonas enterica
GATGCGCACCACCGCTATCGCATAGCCGCCATTATGATCGGTGACATAATAGGTCACGTCGTACACGCCGGGCTTGTCGGCCACGAAGTCGAATCGGGTATTGGTGATGTCGGTCTTGCTGGTCGCAGAGACAGTGGCATCAAAGGCATAGACATCCGTCAGTTGCAGCGGATCACCATCGGGATCACTGATGTGATCTTTGACATCCACCGTCACCACGGCGCCGGGCAGCACATCTTCCGGCCCCGCAAAGTTTTCGGCAATGGGCATGCCATCGGCCGATTTTGATACCGATACATCGATGGCCCCCGCCTGCACTTCGGTGCCATCTGCGCTGACATAGGAGTACATCAATCGGGTAATGCCGGGCACGCCAGCAGCGGTGTAGGCGATACGGTTGTTGACGGGATCGGCCAGCGCAGTGCCGCTGCCCAGCACCACGACCTCAGGCTGAAGGGTAAAGCCGGTCGGGAAACTGCCCCCCAACTCGGTCGCCAGATCGATGTCGATGGTCTGATTGACGACCGCGGTTTCGGACAAAATGGGCAGGGCCGCCGGTGAGGAGGTGGCCGAGATCACCACAACGCTGGTGGCTTGTGTCTGCTTGGGTTTTGCCGCATCTGTGGGCACATTTTCTACGGTATAGAGGTAGGTACACGCATCGGCTCGCCCATTGTCGACCTGGAAGCTCAGCTCTGTGCTGTTGACCATTGGCGCGGGGCAGCTGCTGGATACGGGTTGCACCGACACCAGGCGCAGTGCCAGACCTTGCGGATCGTTGACCCGCCCCTGCAACGACACGACGTTGTTGGCACTGGGCTGATCGGCCGTCAGCAGCTGATCAAAACTGTCTCGCGCCAGCGGTGCCTGCACTTCGGCAGGGGAGCTTGTG
>NZ_JBSTYL010000062.1:0-631 GCF_054052465.1 Aeromonas enterica
AGCCTCATGGGCTTCAAAGAACGGCAGCACCGTTTCATTGAGCACATGGACCGAGGTCACCGGCAGCTTGTTGGTGTAGAGCCGTCCCCAAGCGTGGCGGCTGTAGCAGTCCAGCACGGTTTGCAGATACACCTTGCCAACCCCCTTGAGCGCGCCGACGAAGAAGGTGTCGACCGCCACCAGCTCACCGGTGTAGTGAACCTCAATCTGGCGTTCGCGGAACTCGGGGCTGAAGCGCTCGAGCAGGCGAATTTGCTCGTCATTGAGCTCAATGGTCTGCTCCCGGTGAGTTTTCTCGAGGCGCAACAAGCGGTCGTGTTTGGAGAGCAAATCGTGACGTTGCCACACGCCACGCACTCCACCGGCACTGACGTTGATACCTTGCAGAGCCAGTTCTTGTGCGACCCGCAGCGGGCCGTGGGTCGGCCAGATGAGGGCGTAATCGAGGATGGCCTGTTCAATCTCGGGAGCAACCCGATTGGGATGAGCCCCTTTACAGCCGGGCAATTTGTCGAGCAAGCCCTCGGCGCCATAGGTCTGATAATTACGGCGGATTTCGTAGAACTGCTGACGGCTGTAGCCGATGAGCTTGCAGGCTTTGCTGACATTATTGAGCTCTTTGGCGAGCTCT
>NZ_JBSTYL010000063.1:0-529 GCF_054052465.1 Aeromonas enterica
ATTTTGGTTTTCGCCAAGAAGTTTCCAAAGCACTTGTAACAAATGTTTGAGAACTACTTTTTAAATCAGCTTTCCAGATTGTTAAAGAGCATGTTTGCAACAGCACAAGGCTGAAGAAAACAGAGTTAAGAATTTCGTTCTTAACTCTGCATTCTTGTTAGCAAGAAGAGAAGTGGCGTCCCCTAGGGGATTCGAACCCCTGTTACCGCCGTGAAAGGGCGGTGTCCTAGGCCTCTAGACGAAGGGGACCCGGATTTGTCTTTGCGCTTGCGCGCAGGTAACCGGGTAGCCGCTTGCGCCGCTATTCACATCCCGACACCCAACAAAAGGGCTTCTCTCGTTTGGCTTTCGCCAAACAAGCACTGACGCTTGCGCATCAGGTCTTTGCTCTAACTACTTTGAATCAAGGCAATCTGTGTGAACACTCAACAACTTCGGCATCTTAAGGTAAGGAGGTGATCCAACCCCAGGTTCCCCTAGGGTTACCTTGTTACGACTTCACCCCAGTCATGAATCACACCGTGGTAAA
>NZ_JBSTYL010000064.1:0-515 GCF_054052465.1 Aeromonas enterica
CCTCGCGATCCGCATAGGTTCTACGTCGGATCCGCTCGCGTTTGAGGAGCTGGAAGAAACTCTCCGCCACCGCGTTATCATGACAATTGCCACGTCTGCTCATGCTGGCCTTGAACCGGTGCTCCCGCAAAAAATCTTGCCAGTCATAGCTGCTAAACTGACTCCCCTGGACGCCCTTCTAAGAGTCAAGTCGTTATTTGAGTGCTGTTGATCAACCGGTTTTGATTACGTAGCAGCGTATAGACTTCACGCGAGATATAACGTTTCAGGCAACGCAGCGCTTCCATTTTTGAGTGACCCTCAGCTACCCGTTTGGCCACATATTCTTGTGTTTTCGTATCGGTGCGCAATCGCCCTATAGCGATAATATGCAGAGCACTATTGGCGGCACGATCACCACCACGATTAAGCCTGTGACGGTTTGTTTTAGGCTCTGTCCCAATTACGTGTTGAAAGGCTAATCTTGAAGTAGGCCATCTCCTTGAGGTCTACCATCATGGATACCCCTGCCTTTC
>NZ_JBSTYL010000065.1:0-494 GCF_054052465.1 Aeromonas enterica
CGACTTCGTGGCCGACAAGCCCGGCGTGTACGACGTGACCTATTATGTCACCGATCATAATGGCGGCTATGCGATAGCGGTGGTGCGCATCAGCGTCAAGGCAGACAGCCTGTGGTCCGACATTGTGTTGAGCGATGGTGCACGCTACACGGCCCCGTGGGAGAAGAACCTGGCCGACAGCCTGGGGGTGCCCTACCAGGATTACTATCAAGAAACCAATGCGACCGGTACCTATGACGTGGCGCTGTTCAATTACAACGCGGCCCTGACCCTGTGTGCGGCCAGGGGCATGGCGTTGCCTTCCCTGGCAGAGATGAACACATTGCACGGCGAGAAGCCGGACCCGTCCAGCAGCGACAACTGGCCGGTGGAGCGCCCCTATTGGACCAGCGAGCCCTTGGATACGGGCAACAATGGCCAGGTCTATGACCTGGTTTCCGGCAGTGCGACCCTGAGCCCCATCCTGACCCCGGCGGGGGTGACCTGCGTCTATA
>NZ_JBSTYL010000066.1:0-461 GCF_054052465.1 Aeromonas enterica
ACCATCGGCCACGTTGACCACGGTAAAACCACCCTGACCGCCGCCATCACCAACGTGCTGGCCAAGCACTTCGGTGGTAAAGCTTTCGCCTTCGACCAGATCGACAAGGCGCCGGAAGAGCGTGAGCGTGGTATCACCATCAACACCTCCCACGTAGAATACGACACCGCCATCCGTCACTACGCGCACGTAGATTGCCCGGGTCACGCCGACTACGTTAAAAACATGATCACTGGTGCTGCCCAGATGGACGGCGCGATCCTGGTAGTAGCTGCGACCGACGGCCCGATGCCGCAAACTCGTGAGCACATCCTGCTGGGTCGCCAGGTTGGTATCCCGTACATGATCGTGTTCATGAACAAGTGCGACATGGTAGATGACGAAGAGCTGCTCGAACTGGTCGAGATGGAAGTTCGTGAACTGCTGACCGAATATGACTTCCCGGGTGATGACCTGCCGGT
>NZ_JBSTYL010000067.1:0-461 GCF_054052465.1 Aeromonas enterica
TGGTCACTCCCTTCAAGGCTTCACTTTGCTTTCTCATCTTTCCGGTGATTGCCGTTGCACTGGAGGCGGTGGTCACGGGGCGCACTATCTCACTTTATTCATTCCTCTTCACCTTGCCACTGGCGGGTGGGATCTACCTGTTGATCAAGCCAGAACGAGCGATGAACAAAACCATCGACATAGAAAGTCAGGCAAGCTGAGCAGCATATTGGGACACCCACCTTTTTGACAGCGCTTTACCTCTGTTCTTGACTGAAAGGGATATCGCAGGAGGTTGCCATGACCATTGCCCGTTCCCGTCAAATCAGTCTGCAAGATACGCCTTATTACCATGTGGTCAGTCGCTGCGTGCGACGGGCCTTCTTGTGCGGTGAAGATGCCCATTCCGGCCAGAGTTACGAGCACAGGCGCCAGTGGGTGGTCGACAAGCTGGGCCAACTGTCGCGACTGTTTGCCATCGG
>NZ_JBSTYL010000068.1:0-456 GCF_054052465.1 Aeromonas enterica
AAGGTAACCCTAGGGGAACCTGGGGTTGGATCACCTCCTTACCTTAAGATGTCGAAGTTGTTGAGTGTTCACACAGATTGCCTTGATTCAAGTTTAGAGACAGTACACGAAGTGGGTCTGTAGCTCAGGTGGTTAGAGCGCACCCCTGATAAGGGTGAGGTCGGTGGTTCGAGTCCACTCAGACCCACCACTTCGTTCGATTACGGGGCTATAGCTCAGCTGGGAGAGCGCCTGCTTTGCACGCAGGAGGTCTGCGGTTCGATCCCGCATAGCTCCACCATAATCGGTACTGTATTTTGCGAGAAGCAAAAGCCATGCATTGAGCCTTGATGTTCAATCTATGTCTTTGACTTCTTTATGAAGTTTGCTCTTTAACAATCTGGAAAGCTGATTTAAAAAGTAGTTCTCAAACATTTGTTACAAGTGCTTTGGAAACTTCTTGGCGAAAACCAAAAT
>NZ_JBSTYL010000069.1:0-405 GCF_054052465.1 Aeromonas enterica
GCGTAAGCTGAAGTGTTGCGTGGTGACAAAGTACGATAGCAGCATAATTGTGATGGGCATGTAACTGAATATAATGGCAGCTAAACCAGATAATATATACTTCTCTCCTTCTAACATGAACCAGAATGGAATGGCAAAATAGAAAACAGCTATAATTTCATCTGGGACACCCACCTTTCTGAGTAAGCCGTAGTCAGGTTGGTGATGTGGTGTGTGGTGATGGAGGGTTGGCTCGGGGGCTGGAGTTGGAGCGACAAGGTGACGGTTCTGGCCTTTAAAGCTTCTTATTCAGGCACAGTCATGCTCGGCATCGGATGACATGCCGGGGTGTGATATCAAGTGGGGACTCGCGATTCAAATAGGCGGCTGGTGACATCGCCGCTGGCCGCAGTGCTGTGCGAACAG
>NZ_JBSTYL010000070.1:0-369 GCF_054052465.1 Aeromonas enterica
GGAACATTTCAACACCGGTACAGGTGGTAGAAACGGTGTCTTTGATACCGACGATTTCTACGGTCTCACCGACTTTAACGATACCGCGCTCTACACGACCGGTTACTACGGTACCACGGCCAGCGATGGAGAATACGTCTTCGATAGGCATCAGGAACGGCAGGTCAATTGCGCGCTCCGGCTCCGGGATATAGGTATCCAGGTGGTTGGCCAGCTCGATGATCTTCTCTTCCCATGCAGCGTCGCCTTCCAGCGCTTTCAGCGCGGAACCACGAACTACCGGCAGGTCATCACCCGGGAAGTCATATTCGGTCAGCAGTTCACGAACTTCCATCTCGACCAGTTCGAGCAGCTCTTCGTCATCTACCA
>NZ_JBSTYL010000071.1:0-362 GCF_054052465.1 Aeromonas enterica
AAGGTGAGCCGAAATATGGCCCCGTTTGTCGGTTCTGATTGCTCGTCCTGTCCAGTCGACCAGCGTCAAATAGTCGGTAAAGAGGTAGGGCAGGCCATCTGACTCACTTCTGCTGGAGAACGGCAGCAACAGAGGTGGCAATGGCGCTGCGGGTTGTTGGTCAGCGAGGCGCTGTTTGATGCTGGTGTAATCACTCTCTTCCGGTCTGTCGGCAATCGCTGCCCGTATCGGATTGAGGTCAACGTAGACCATACAGGCCAGCAGGGCTGACTCGGTGAGCAAGGCCTGACTCTTGAAACGCCCTTCCCAGAAATGACCCTTGCAACCATCTTCCTGATTGGCCTGGCGGGCCAGGTTTTCAT
>NZ_JBSTYL010000072.1:0-355 GCF_054052465.1 Aeromonas enterica
GCAAGAAGAGAAGTGGCGTCCCCTAGGGGATTCGAACCCCTGTTACCGCCGTGAAAGGGCGGTGTCCTAGGCCTCTAGACGAAGGGGACCCAAAATCATCTTTGCGCTGCGTTAGCAGTGCAGATTTTGGGTAATGGTGAGTGCCGAGCCTGCGAGGCCGAGCGCCATTATTCACATCCCAAAACCCAATGATAGGGCTTCTCTCATCTGACCTAAGTCAGATAAGCACTGACGCTTGCGCATCAGGTCTTTGCTCTAACTACTTTGAATCAAGGCAATCTGTGTGAACACTCAACAACTTCGACATCTTAAGGTAAGGAGGTGATCCAACCCCAGGTTCCCCTAGGGTTACCTT
>NZ_JBSTYL010000073.1:0-347 GCF_054052465.1 Aeromonas enterica
GAGCGCGGTATCGTTAAAGTCGGTGAGACCGTAGAAATCGTCGGTATCAAAGACACCGTTTCTACCACCTGTACCGGTGTTGAAATGTTCCGCAAACTGCTGGACGAAGGTCGTGCAGGCGAGAACATCGGCGCGCTGCTGCGTGGTGTCAAGCGTGAAGACGTAGAGCGTGGTCAAGTACTGGCCAAGCCGGGCTCCATCAAGCCGCACACCAAGTTTGAATCTGAAGTGTACGTGCTGTCCAAAGAAGAAGGTGGTCGTCATACCCCGTTCTTCAAGGGCTACCGTCCGCAGTTCTACTTCCGTACTACCGACGTGACCGGTACCATCGAACTGCCGGAAGGCGT
>NZ_JBSTYL010000074.1:0-338 GCF_054052465.1 Aeromonas enterica
AGGCAGGGGTATCCATGATGGTAGACCTCAAGGAGATGGCCTACTTCAAGATTAGCCTTTCAACACGTAATTGGGACAGAGCCTTTTTTATGGCGTTGTTGCCCAAATCAGCCATTAGGCCACAACTTCCCCAGCCCCAGGTGATAGCTACACATGGGGCTTTCTAACCGGCAGACCAAGGGCATTCAGTTTGTTCATCGCACACACGTAGGCCATGATCTCTCCCACTTGTCCGTTGTAGTTACGCAGACTGATTTTTCCCGTCATCAATTGTTTGAACCTATACATCGCCGTCTCGGCCAATGAGCGCCGATGATACCCGGACTGCTGCTTCCAGT
>NZ_JBSTYL010000075.1:0-313 GCF_054052465.1 Aeromonas enterica
AGACTGATTTTTCCCGTCATCAATTGTTTGAACCTATACATCGCCGTCTCGGCCAATGAGCGCCGATGATACCCGGACTGCTGCTTCCAGTAAGTCAGCCCCTCCTTGCGCATCACCAGAACCGCTTCATTACGTGGATGCCCCTCATCCCATAGACCGGCATTCTTGCGCGGCGGAATACAGGCCTTGGCTCCTTTGCGTTTTATCAGTTCATGGCAGGCCTTGGTGTCATATGCGCCATCGGCATACACGGTCCCAAGGGCTCGGCGTAGCGGATTGAACAGGGTCGGCAACACCTCTGCATCATGAATAT
>NZ_JBSTYL010000076.1:0-299 GCF_054052465.1 Aeromonas enterica
TACCACCGGCATGGTGACTGCCAACACCAGCGGTACGGCCAATATTCAGGCCAGTTATACCGATCATGGCATTACCCAGACCGACAGCGCCATTATCACAGTGGGCAAGGTGGTGGATCACACGGCTATTAATCCCGCATCCTTCAGTCTGAGTGTGGGTGTTGGTAGGTATATCAATAACACTGTGTACTATACGGACTCGACGTCGAATATTGTAACCAGCTCAAGTATTTGGTCTAGCTCAAATGCATCTGTCGCGTCAGTATCACAGAGTGGATATGTCTTTGGGAATGGCACCG
>NZ_JBSTYL010000077.1:0-276 GCF_054052465.1 Aeromonas enterica
CCCTGGCCCGGTTGCGCAAAGCACAGTGCTGGGAAGACTACGCGCAAGCCCTCATCGAAGGACTGACCGTCCGCCAGGCAGCTATGCGTTGTGGGGTCAGCAAAAGACCTTCTTCCTCGAGTCGTTCAAGGGGCAACGGGGGCTGCCGCGCCCGGCACGGCGTCGCGGGGGTAAAGGGCGAACTTGTGGAACCGGGCCGGATTACATTCCGGTGATGGTGGTGCAAGATCGGGCAGGACACCATGCAGATTTTCAGCTGGAGCAGATGAATGCCAA
>NZ_JBSTYL010000078.1:0-270 GCF_054052465.1 Aeromonas enterica
TGGTAGATGACGAAGAGCTGCTCGAACTGGTCGAGATGGAAGTTCGTGAACTGCTGACCGAATATGACTTCCCGGGTGATGACCTGCCGGTCGTTCGTGGTTCCGCGCTGAAAGCGCTGGAAGGCGACGCTGCATGGGAAGAGAAGATCATCGAGCTGGCTAACCACCTGGATACCTACATCCCGGAGCCGGAGCGCGCAATTGACCTGCCGTTCCTGATGCCTATCGAAGACGTATTCTCCATCGCTGGCCGTGGTACCGTAGTAACCG
>NZ_JBSTYL010000079.1:0-264 GCF_054052465.1 Aeromonas enterica
TCCCCTAGGGGATTCGAACCCCTGTTACCGCCGTGAAAGGGCGGTGTCCTAGGCCTCTAGACGAAGGGGACCCGGATTTGTCTTTGCGCTTACGCGCAGGTCATTGGGTAACGGCTCGCGCCATTATTCACATCCCAACACCCAACAAAAGGGCTTCTCTCGTTTGGCTTTCACCAAACAAGCACTGACGCTTGCGCATCAGGTCTTTGCTCTAACTACTTTGAATCAAGGCAATCTGTGTGAACACTCAACAACTTCGGCATC
>NZ_JBSTYL010000080.1:0-251 GCF_054052465.1 Aeromonas enterica
TGGCCAGGTCTATGACCTGGTTTCCGGCAGTGCGACCCTGAGCCCCATCCTGACCCCGGCGGGGGTGACCTGCGTCTATAGTGGCATTCTGGCGAGCCTGGATACGGTGACCGACAACCAGTATGTGTCGGGCACACCCGCCCAAGATGCCAAGGATGAGGTGGAGGCCCTGGTCACCTCCGGCGATGGCACCCCCGTTGCGCTGCGCAATGTCTACTTCTACTCCAATAGCCCTGGCCTGGTGTTCAACC
>NZ_JBSTYL010000081.1:0-240 GCF_054052465.1 Aeromonas enterica
TCATCCTTACCAAGGATGCGCTCTACCAACTGAGCCATATCAGCACACTAACCGGTAAAGACCGCACTGCGTGCGTTATCTAAATCTTCTGTCCGATACAACCTGACGTTGTATCGCGACCAACCACATCGCTGTAGTTGTTTAATTGAAGCCTGGCAGTGTCCTACTCTCGCATGGCGAATGCCACACTACCATCGGCGCTACCGCGTTTCACTTCTGAGTTCGGCATGGGATCAGGTG
>NZ_JBSTYL010000082.1:0-238 GCF_054052465.1 Aeromonas enterica
GTGAAGATGCCCATTCCGGCCAGAGTTACGAGCACAGGCGCCAGTGGGTGGTCGACAAGCTGGGCCAACTGTCGCGACTGTTTGCCATCGGAGTCTGCGCCTATGCAGTGATGAACAATCACTACCACCTGGTGCTCAAGGTTGAGCCTGATACGGCCACCAACTGGAATGAGCGGGAGATAGCCGAGCGTTGGGCGGCACTGTTTCAGTGGCCCCTGCTGGTGCGGCGCTGGTATCA
>NZ_JBSTYL010000083.1:0-236 GCF_054052465.1 Aeromonas enterica
GCTCCCTATAATGCGCCCCTACCAGCACGGCGGAGCACGCCGGACTGATGAGCCAGCTTCCTTGTGAAGCCGGCGCCGAAAGAAAAGCGAAAACAATCGCTTGACTTTCGAAGTGAGGAGCGTAATATGCGCCTCCTCAACGCGACAAGCGTGACGCTCTTTAACAATTTGAATCAAGCAATCTGTGTGGGCACTCACAGCATCGAACATCAAACAATTTTGTTGATTTTCAATGT
>NZ_JBSTYL010000084.1:0-234 GCF_054052465.1 Aeromonas enterica
TCACATCACTGGTTGTCCAATCTGCTTCACTGCTGACATCGACCACATCCCCGGAGTCATAGCTCGCGGACGCCGCAAGGGCCAGGGTTTGACCCATCCGCACTTCATCCCCACCGCTAATGCTCAGCGCACTGACCAGATTATCGATAAAGGTCACCGCCGTGTTCAGCGTCTGGGTCAGGTAATTGGCATAGACGGTAAAGGTGCCCGCCATGGACGATGACACTGCGATTT
>NZ_JBSTYL010000085.1:0-229 GCF_054052465.1 Aeromonas enterica
TTGGTGTCATATGCGCCATCGGCATACACGGTCCCAAGGGCTCGGCGTAGCGGATTGAACAGGGTCGGCAACACCTCTGCATCATGAATATCTTCCAACGAGGCCTCGGCTGCCACGATGTTGTGGCTCGCCGGGTCCACCGCCAGATGCAATTTGCGCCAGACCCGGCGCTTGTCATGGCCATGCTTTCTGACCTTCCATTCGCCCTCGCCAAACACTTTCAAGCCGG
>NZ_JBSTYL010000086.1:0-223 GCF_054052465.1 Aeromonas enterica
GACGTTGTTGGCACTGGGCTGATCGGCCGTCAGCAGCTGATCAAAACTGTCTCGCGCCAGCGGTGCCTGCACTTCGGCAGGGGAGCTTGTGCCGCCCCCCGGGCTGTCAGCCCCCCCACCGCACGCGGACAGCAGCAACGACAGTGATAACAATAAGATTGCGCGTAACGTCATGCCAACTCTCTGTTCCAGGTATATCTGCCAACAAAAGCACACCAAAATT
>NZ_JBSTYL010000087.1:0-220 GCF_054052465.1 Aeromonas enterica
TATCACTGAATTTGTAAGTAGTCTCGCACTTGCTACAAGGCCAGAAACACTTCTTGGGTGTTGTATGGTTAAGCCTCACGGGTAATTAGTATGGGTTAGCTCAACACGTCGCCGCGCTTACACACCCCACCTATCAACGTTGTGGTCTCCAACGGCCCTTTAGGACCCTCAAGGGGTCAGGGATGACTCATCTCAGGGCTCGCTTCCCGCTTAGATGCTT
>NZ_JBSTYL010000088.1:0-220 GCF_054052465.1 Aeromonas enterica
GAGATAGTGCGCCCCGTGACCACCGCCTCCAGTGCAACGGCAATCACCGGAAAGATGAGAAAGCAAAGTGAAGCCTTGAAGGGAGTGACCAAGGCGTTAAGTTTGAAATAGGCCACAATACCTCCTACACCAGCGATACTGCCGAGATACAGAACAGCGAGCCAAGAAGTTAGCTGAATATCGGCCAGCTCTATTTTCTCCATCGTCATACCGGCAACTA
>NZ_JBSTYL010000089.1:0-217 GCF_054052465.1 Aeromonas enterica
TACCGGTTAGTGTGCTGATATGGCTCAGTTGGTAGAGCGCATCCTTGGTAAGGATGAGGTCCCCAGTTCGACTCTGGGTATCAGCACCAGTTTTAAGTTAGTTTTAACGCTTTTTGCCTGACGGCAATAGCGCCGTGGAACCACCTGATCCCATGCCGAACTCAGAAGTGAAACGCGGTAGCGCCGATGGTAGTGTGGCATTCGCCATGCGAGAGTA
>NZ_JBSTYL010000090.1:0-211 GCF_054052465.1 Aeromonas enterica
ACTAATTACCCGTGAGGCTTAACCATACAACACCCAAGAAGTGTTTCTGGCCTTGTAGCAAGTGCGAGACTACTTACAAATTCAGTGATAGCGACTAGGCAATAGCCAATCAGTCGTTACTCACGTCAGCTTTCCGAGATTGAAGTTATTTGCCTGGCGGCCATAGCGCCGTGGAACCACCTGATCCCATGCCGAACTCAGAAGTGAAACG
>NZ_JBSTYL010000091.1:0-210 GCF_054052465.1 Aeromonas enterica
AGTGGGGACTCGCGATTCAAATAGGCGGCTGGTGACATCGCCGCTGGCCGCAGTGCTGTGCGAACAGTTGGCAATGTTCCCTGTCACCCACGGCTCTGATGCCTTGCCGCCGAAACAGAGTCACTTGTCGCAACCATTGCGCGGTCTCAAGGCCAAGTCGTTGCAGGATGGGGGCAAGGTGAGCCGAAATATGGCCCCGTTTGTCGGTTC
>NZ_JBSTYL010000092.1:0-206 GCF_054052465.1 Aeromonas enterica
TCACTTCTGAGTTCGGCATGGGATCAGGTGGTTCCACGGCGCTATGGCCGCCAGGCAAATAACTTCAATCTCGGAAAGCTGACGTGAATAACAACTCGGCTAATTCGCCTTGTCACTATCACTGAATTTGTAAGTAGTCTCGCACTTGCTACAAGGCCAGAAACACTTCTTGGGTGTTGTATGGTTAAGCCTCACGGGTAATTAGT
>NZ_JBSTYL010000093.1:0-205 GCF_054052465.1 Aeromonas enterica
TTGCGGGCGATGGCAGGCCATCAAGCCACGTGGGAAGAGGGCATCGTTGAGGTCGATGAGACTTTCTTCCTCGAGTCGTTCAAGGGGCAACTGGGGCTGCCGCGCCCGGCGCGACGTCGCGGGGGTAAAGGGCGAACTCGTGGAACCGGGCCGGATTACATTCCGGTGATGGTGGTGCAAGACCGGGCAGGACACCATGCAGATT
>NZ_JBSTYL010000094.1:0-203 GCF_054052465.1 Aeromonas enterica
CAGTTTGCAACGGTAGCGGCGCAGTCCCCGACTCCAGCCTCAGGGTGCCAGCTGAGCGGGTTCTGCCTGACAATGCGGGCAACCGCTGCATGCCGGTAGCTGGGTATTGAGTGAGGTAATGGCGTGTGGCGCCGTGAGCTCCTGCTGGGCAACACGGCGCTGGCGCAGGGTTAACTGGGGAAAGAGGGACAACAGGTGTTGAA
>NZ_JBSTYL010000095.1:0-201 GCF_054052465.1 Aeromonas enterica
TGAAATTGATACCGAAGGAAGTGCGCACTAAAGTAGCGTAAACAAGACACCGGTTTGAGGCCGGTGTCAGGTGATAACTAGATCTGTACATCTTAACCTTCCCAAGGCTCGTTTCTGTGGATAAGTTTGTACAAAAGCTGTGGTTGGTTATGAATAACTAAATAAGTGCCGATTTTTGCAGTTTTATTGCATTGCGACCCT